>NZ_RKRA01000001.1:318712-637425 GCF_003814705.1 Georgenia muralis
CCGGGGTTGGCCGCGAAGGCGTCGGAGACGTCCTTGCGCAGCACCACCTCGCCCTGCGCCGGGGCGACGGCCAGCTCCCACCCGGGGGTCCCGGGCTCGTCGGGGTACCCGCGCGGACCGTCGTTCTGGACGTGGACGACGACCGCGCCCGCGGCGCGGGCGGCGGCGAGGAGCCGGTCGACCGCCGTCCGGACGCTCTGCGCCGTGGGGACCGCACCGTCACCCTCGAGCATGTTGCGCTGGGCGCCGAGGACGAGCAGGGCACTTCTCATGCAGCCAGTGTGCCGACCCCGGGCCACGAGGGGAACGGACCTCGGTCGCGGCGTATCCTCGAGAGGTCACCTCCACGGCGGCGTCGCCGCGGCGGTGCTGCGACGACGCGCAGCGGGAGGGATCGGCATGGTCACCGGCGAGACGCGAGCCACCGGGGAGCTCCCCACCCCGGAGCGCCCGACGCCGGCCGGACCGGGCCCACGGACCCCCGCCCGCCGGAGGCTCGCACCCCGCCTCCTCACACCCGGCACGCTCGTCCCCCGGACACCCGCGTCCCGGGCCGCCGGTCCGCGTGCTCTCGTGCCACCGACCCTCGCCACGCACGTCGAGGCCGCCCGCGACCGGCTGCCCGGATGGCGGCTCGAGACGCGGCGGGCGCTGGGCCGGCGCCTGGTCATCACGGCGGACGACCTCGGGATCGACCCCGAGACCAACGCCGCCATCGTCGACCTCCTCGCCGCCGGGCACGCCTCGGCGGCCACCCTCATGCCGGTGGCGCCCGCGGCTCGGGACGCCGTCCGCCAGGTGCTCGCCCGGGCGGTGCCGCACCCGCGCCTGCACGTGACCCTCACCGGCGCCCGCGAGTTCGCCCCGTGGCACCCGCTCGCGGGCCCCGCGGTCCACAGCCTCACCGACGACGCCGGCGCCTTCCACGTCTCCGCCGCCCGGGTAGAGCGGGAGGGCGACCCGGACCACGTCGTCCACGAGATGACCGCCCAGCTGGGCTGGATGCACGACGAGGGGCTGGCGCCGGAGGTCGTCGACTCCCACTCCGGCACCCTGTACGGCATGCACGGCCGGTCCTTCGCCGAGGAGGCCGTGCGCTTCGCCGCCCGCCACGGGCTCGCCCTGCGGATCCCCCGGCGGCTGGGCACCGCCGCGGTGCTCGGGCCGCGCTTCCGCCGCGACCACGCCCGGGCCGTGGCCCTCGCCGACGCCTCCGGCGTCCCGCTGCCCGTGGCGATGGTGAGCTGCTGGTTGCCCGGACGCCTGGTCCTGTCCTACGCCCAGCTCCGCGCCGCGGTCCTCGCCCAGCTGCGGCACCTGCCCGCGGGCACCTCCGAGCTGGTGGTGCACCCCGCGCCGCCGGGAGGGGCGGGCCGGCTCGTCCCGGCCGAGGGCCGCAAACGGGTGTGGGAGCTGCGCCTGCTGCGCGACCCGGTCCTGCACCGCGAGCTGTGGCGCGAGGGCATCGAGGTCGTGCCGTCCTGGTAGCCCGGTCGGGGGGCGCCCGACGCGCGGCCGGCCCGGCCGGTCAGGCTTCGAGCCTCAGCGCCTGGCGCCAGGTGAGCGCGGTCCCGCCCTGCATGACGGCGCGCTGGTAGATGCGCTCGCCGACCCGCAGGAGCCCGTAGGCGGTGACGGCGGTGAGCAGCACCGAGGCGGCCGGCTCCCACAGCGCGACGTCGTCGCTGAGCATCCGCACCGGCATCGCCACCGAGGAGACGACCGGCACGTAGCTGGCCACCGTGAGCCACACGTCCTCGGCGAACAGGCCGGCGAAGAACGCGACCATGATGACGCCCATGACCGGACCGGTGTTGCTCTGGAGGTCCTCGCTGCGCGAGGCGAGCGAGCCGAGCACCGCCCACACCGACGCCAGCGCCGCGAAGCCCGCGACGAAGAAGACGATGAACCAGCCCGAGACGCTGACCAGTCCGCCGAGGTCCGAGGCCAGGCCGGCGACGTTGACCGCCACCAGGGCGACGATGCCGTACAGGAGGATCTGGGCGAGGGCCAGGAGGGAGTTGCCCAGCACCTTGCCGTACAGCAGCTGCCGGATCGGGATGGCGGCGGCCAGGATCTCGACCACCCGGTTCTGCTTCTCCTCGAGGACCGACTGGGCGATGGTCATCCCGAAGATGATCGCCGCCATGTAGAACAGGAAGGCGAAGACGAACGTCGCCGCGTAGATCGTGCCCTCCGGCATGGCGTCGGGGTCGAGCAGCTCCGTGGTGAGCCCCGCACCGGCGGTGAGCTCGTCCAGACTCGTCCCGGCGGCCTCGGCGTTGACGGAGACGACGTAGGTCCGCACGCCCTCGGTGAGCACCGCAGTCAGGGTCTCCCCGACGCCGTCCCGGCCCACCAGCACCCAGTCGCCGTCCTCCGCCAGGAGCGCGGCGTCGGCCTCCTCCGCCTCGACGGCGGCCCGGGCGTCGGCGGGCGAGCCGACCTCGACCGCGGTGAGCGTGTCGCCCTCGAGCCCGGCCGCGGCGGCCTCGACCGCACCGCGCCCCTCCGAGGACGCGACGGCGACCCGGTACTCCTCGGCCCGGCCCTCCATGAAGACGCTCAGGGCGACGCCGCCGGCGATGAGGGCGAGCGTGACGGCGGTCGAGACGAGGAAGTTGCGGTCGGTGAGCTTGACCATGATCTCCCGGACCGTCACCACGACCCACGGCCGCCGCGGAGGGCTGGTGGTTCCGGGCCCGGCGGTGGCGGGAGGTGCGTCGGTCGTCGTGGTGGTCATCGCAGTGCCTCGCGGTAGATCTCGGAGAGGGAGGGGACGATCGGGCTGAACTCGCGCAGACCGCGCTCGACCGCGGCGCGAAGGAGGGGCTCGCGGGCGGCGTCGTCGGCAAGCTCGACGACCGCCGTGGCGCCCTCGACGTCGAGGACCCGGACGCCGGGAGCGCCGCGGACCCAGCCGGCGTCGACGGTGGCCGTGAGCCGGAACCGCAGGGGACCGCCCGAGCGCAGCTGCTCGGCGGGGCCGGCGGCCATCACCCTGCCGTCGGAGAGGATGACGAGGGAGTCGCACAGCCGGTCGACGAGGTCGAGCTGGTGGCTGGAGAAGATGACCGGCACGCCGTCGGCGAGCCGGTCGCGCAGGAGGTCGACCATCGAGTCGACGGCGACAGGATCGAGACCGGAGAACGGCTCGTCGAGGACCAGCGCGACGGGCCGGTGCAGCAGCGCAGCGGCGATCTGGACCCGCTGCTGGTTGCCGAGGGAGAGCGACTCGAGCTTGTCGTGCCGACGGCCGCCGAGCCCGAACCTGTCGAGCAGCCGCGCGGACTCGGCCTGCGCGTCGCGACGGGTCATCCCCCGCAGCTGGCCGAGGTAGGTGAGCTGGTCGGTCACCGGCTGCTTGGGGTAGAGGCCGCGCTCCTCGGGCATGTACCCGAACCTGGCCCGGTCCGCCGCGGTCAGCGCACGCCCGCCCCACCGCACCTCGCCGCCGTGGACGGCCAGGACCCCCATGACCATGCGCATCGTCGTGGTCTTGCCGGCACCGTTGGCACCGACGAAGCCGGTCATGCGGCCGGGCTCGACGGTGAACGTCACGTCGTCGACGACCGTCCGCTCGCCGAAGCGGCGGGTCAGGTGCCGAACCTCGAGCGCGGGCGCCGGGCCGTGCGCTGCGGCTGAACCGTTCATGGTGCTCCTCCAGGTGTGGACCTGTCCTCAGGCTAGGGAGCGGACCGCCGGCCGCGGATCCCTCCCGGGACGGGGATCGCGGTCCCGGCGCTCCCCCGCACGGCGGGGGCCCGCCGCCGGACGCGGCGGAAATCAGCCGGCCAGACCGGTGCGGTAGGCGAAGACGACGGCCTGGACCCGGTCGCGCGAAGCCGTCTTGGCGAGGACGTTCGAGACGTAGGTCTTCACGGTGGACTCCCCGAGGAAGAGCTCGACGGCGATCTCGGCGTTGGACAGGCCGCGCGCGAGCAGTCCGAGCACCTCGCGTTCGCGCGGGGTGAGCGCCTCGATCGCCCGGCGGTCGGCCGGGGCGGGGCCGGGTGGGGCGGTCGGCGGAGCCGTTGCCCCTCCTGCCGGCTCCCGCCGAAGCGCCGGGTGGTCTCCCACGAGCCGGGCGATCACCCGCAGGGTCGCCTCCGGGGCCAGCAGGGCGTGGCCCTCGGCGACGGCGTGGACGGCGTCGACGAGGTCGTCGGGGTCGGCGTTCTTGAGCAGGAACCCGCTCGCACCCGCCGCGAGGGCGTCGAAGAGGTAGTCCTCGCGGTCGAACGTGGTGAGGATGACGACCTTGCCGAGACCGCGCGCGACGATCTCCGCCGTCGCGGCGATGCCGTCCATGACGGGCATCTGGACGTCCATGAGCACGACGTCGGCAGGGGTGCGGGCGAGCACCGCGAGGGCCTCGGCGCCGTCCGCCGCCTCACCGACGACCTCGATGTCGTCCTCGACGGAGAGCACCATGGCGAAGCCCGAGCGCACGAGGGACTGGTCGTCGACGAGGACGACCCGCACGCTCACGAGGCGCTCCGCAGGGGCAACCGGGCGCGCACCCGCCAGCCGCGCGCCCCCTCCCGGGGTCCGATCTCGGCCTCACCGGAGTGGAGCTGCACCCGCTCGCGCAGGCCGCGGAGCCCGTACCCGGAGCCCGCGGTGCCGGGCCGCGAGGCTCCGTCGTCGACGACCTCGACCTCGACCCACCGCGTCGCGGCGGCCGCCGTGCCGGTGCGGACCGTGACGCTCACGCGCGCCGCGGTGGAGTGCCGCCGCACGTTCGCCAGCGCCTCCTGCGCCACCCGGTAGACGCACAGGGCCAGTGGTCCGGACAGCCCCAGGAGGTCGCCCTCCCGCTCCTCCACCACCGTCAGCGTGACCGCGAGACCGGCCGCCCGGTGGGTCTCGGCGAGCTCGGCGAGCTCCCGCAGCCCCGGCTCGGGCGCGCGGCCGTCCTCCCGGCCGGCACCGGTCTCGCTGCGCAGCACGCCGAGCAGCGAGCGCATCTCCGCCACGGCGTCACGGCTGCTCGACTCGATCGTCCGTAGGGCCTGCGCCGTCTCCCCGGGGTCGCGCGGCAGGACCCGCCGGGCGGCAGCGGCCTGGATGCCGATGACCGAGACGTGGTGGGCGACGACGTCGTGGAGCTCCCGCGCGATCCGCAGCCGCTCGTCGACGACGGCCCGCCGGGCGAGCTCGGCCGCCTGCTCGCGGATCTGCGCCGCCTGGGCGGCCAGGCGCTCGCGCTGGAGGGCGCCGCGCCAGGACGAGCGCCCCACGAGGATCGCCCCGCCGAAGTAGGCGAGGTTGACCACCGCGCTGTAGAGCACGGCGGCCGTCAGCTGCGGGAGCGGCCCGTCGGGCTCGCCGTAGTTGGCCGCCGCCTCCTCGAAGCCGGCGGTCACGGTGAAGTACGCGACCACCCACAGCGTCATCGCGAGCAGGACCAGGCCCATCGCGATCCACAGCGGGCGCCGGTCACGCGCCCAGGCCACCGCGGTGTACAGGGCCGTGAAGTAGGCGACCTGGAAGGCGATCTGGAAGGCGGCCTCGGGGCTGAGGTACGACAGCCCCACGAACAGGCCGGAGGATGCCAGGAGGACCGCGAGGGGGTAGCGCCGGCGCGCGGCCAGCGGCAGGATCATCGCGGCGGTGGCGACGTACGCCCGCCAAATCTCCTCACTCTCGTAGCGCATGCCCATGGACTTGGCCACGGCCACCATCGCCAGCGCCACCACGAGGAACGCCAGGGCCCCGGCGACGTCGTTGCGCAGCTGGGCCGGCGTGGGGCCGGGCCGCTCCCACCAGGGGTCCGCCGGGTCGTTGAGCCAGGCGTTGAGGCGGGCGCCGCGCGGGTCTGCCGCGACGTCGCCGAGCCCCTCGACCCCTGCAGGGGCGGACCCGGTGAGCGGGTCCGGCCGCCGGCCGGTGAGCGTGCTGGGCATGGAGCCAGCCTAGTTCGCGGCTCCCGCGCTCCCCCTCCGCCGTCGGAGGGACCGATCAGCGGCCCCTCCTCCGCCGCGAGGGGGAGCGCGGGCGGCGATCAGCCGACCCGCAGCGTGTACGCCGGCACCGTGAGGAAGGTCGGGAACTCCTCCCCGAGGGCGACCTCGGCGAAGAGCTCGGCGGCCTGCACGACCCGCCCGCAGCGCCCGGGATCGCCGGCGGCCTCCGCGGTGAGGGCGGCGGTCTCCTCGTCGAGGACCCCCCGGACGAGCCCGCCGGTGACCGTGACACCCTCGGCGGTGCGGGTGCCGTTGCGGATCCACTGCCACACCTGGGACCGCGAGATCTCCGCCGTCGCGGCGTCCTCCATGAGGCCGCCGATCGCCACGGCGCCGCGACCGCCGAGCCACGCCTCGAGGTAGCGCAGGGCCGCCGCGACGTTGGTCCGGACCCCGGCGAGGGTGACGTGGCCGGGGGTGGCGGCGACGTCGAGGAGGTTCCGGGCGGTGACGTGGACCTCTTCCCGGGTGCGCCACAGCTGGTTCGGGCACCGCCCCAGGACGTCGTCGAACACGTCGCGCACGTAGCCGACCATGCCCGGGTGCGCGACCCACGACCCGTCGAACCCGGCCTTGGCCTCCCGACGCTTGTCGGCGCGCACGAGGGACTCGACCTCGGCGTCGCGCACGGGGTCCTTGCTCGGGATGAAGGCGGACATGCCGCCGATCGCGTGCGCGCCCCGCTTGTGGCAGGTCCGCACGAGCAGCTCGGTGTAGGCACGCATGAAGGGGGCGGTCATCGTGACGTCCGCCCGGTCGGGCAGGACGTAGGCGGGGCCGGAGTCGCGGAACTTCTTGATGACCGAGAACAGGTAGTCCCAGCGCCCGGCGTTGAGGCCGGCGGAGTACTCGCGCAGCTCGTAGAGGATCTCCTCCATCTCGAACGCGGCCATGATCGACTCGATGAGGACGGTGGCCCGCACGGTGCCGCGGGCGATCCCGAGGTCCTCCTCGGCGAAGGCGAAGACGTCGTGCCAGAGCCGGGCCTCGAGGTGGTTCTCGAGCTTGGGGAGGTAGAAGTAGGGCCCCGTGCCCCGGGTGACGAGCTCGGCCGCGTTGTGGAACAGGTAGAGCCCGACGTCGACCAGGCCCGCGACCATCGGCTCACCCCCGACGCGCAGGTGCTTCTCGAGCAGGTGCCAGCCGCGGGGACGCACGACGATCGTGGGCAGCTCCCCCTCCCGCAGGCGGTACTCGCGGCCTTCGGGCGAGGTCCAGGAGATCTCCCGCCGGACGGCGTCGCGCAGGTTGACCTGCCCGTCGATGACGTTGGTGAAGTGCGGGGTGTTGGCGTCCTCGAGGTCCGCGAGCCAGACCCTCGCACCGGAGTTGAGCGCGTTGACGGTCATCTTGCGCTCGGTGGGGCCGGTGATCTCCACCCGCCGGTCGACCAGGCCGGGCGCCGGCGGGACCACCTGCCACGAACGGTCGTCGCGGATGTGGCGGGTCTCGGGCAGGAAGTCGGGCAGCCTGCCGACGACGAGCTGCTGCCGCCGTTCGTGACGGGCGGTGAGCAGCTCGGCTCGGCGGGCGGCGAAGCGGGTGTGGAGCCGGGCGAGGAAGGCCAGGGCCTCCACGGTCAGCACCGTCGTCGCTCCGGGGACGTCGGCGAGGACCTCCACCGCCGGCGTCGGGCGTGGCGTCAGCACCCGCGTCGGGCGTGGCGTCGGGCGTGGCGTCGGGCGTGGCGCCAGGACCGGCGCGGACGGCGGGGTGGACGCGCTGGGGGCGCTCGGGCCGCTGGGGGCGACCACCCGCAGCGGGGCCTGGTCGGCGGTGCGCCGGGGCGGGGCGACGACGAGGCGCGTGGGGGTGGTGCCGGCGGTGGTGGTCATCTCGGTGTCCTTCCGTGCTCGTCGTGCCTAGTGGAACTGCTGCTCCTCGGTGGAGCCCCGCAGCGCGAGGGTCTCGCTGTCGGGGTTGATCGCCGTGGCGACGAGGTCGAAGTACCCCGCGCCGACCTCGCGCTGGTGCTTCGTGGCGGTGTACCCGTGCTCCTCCGCGGCGAACTCCTTCTCCTGGAGCTCGACGTAGGCACTCATCCCTCGCTCGGCGTAGCCGCGGGCCAGCTCGTACATGCCGTAGTTGAGCTGGTGGAAGCCGGCGAGGGTGATGAACTGGAACTTGTACCCCAGCGCCCCGAGGTCCTGCTGGAACGTGGCGATCTGCTCGTCGGTGAGGTTGGCCCGCCAGTTGAACGACGGCGAGCAGTTGTAGGCGAGCAGCTTGCCCGGGTGGCGCTCGTGCACTGCCTCGGCGATCCGCCGCGCGAGGCCGATGTCGGGCGTTGCGGTCTCGACCCAGATGAGGTCGGCGTACGGGGCGTAGGCCAGCGCCCGGGCGATGACGGGATCCGGCCCGGGCTCGGTGCGGTAGAAGCCTTCCGGGGTGCGCTCTCCGGTGAGGAACGGCCGGTCGGTGGGGTCGACGTCGGAGGTGATGAGGTTTGCGCCGAGGGAGTCGGTCCGGGCGACGATCACGGTGGGGACGTCCAGGACGTCGGCAGCCAGGCGGGCGGCAACCAGGGTGCGCACGTGCTGGGAGGTCGGGACGAGGACCTTCCCGCCCAGGTGGCCGCACTTCTTCTCCGCCGCGAGCTGGTCCTCGTAGTGGATGCCCGAGGCGCCGGCGTCGATCATGGCCCGGGCGAGCTCGTAGGCGTTGAGGACCCCACCGAAACCGGCCTCGGCGTCGGCGACGATCGGGGCGAACCAGTCGGTGCCGTCCTGCTCCTCGGACCAGCTGATCTGGTCGGCTCGGCGTAGCGCGTTGTTGATCCGGCGCACGACCGTCGGGACCGAATTCACGGGGTAGAGGGACTGGTCGGGGTACGTCTCGCCCGCCGTGTTGCCGTCACCGGCCACCTGCCAGCCGGACAGGTAGATCGCCTGCAGGCCGGCGCGCACCATCTGGACGGCCTGGTTGCCGGTGATCGCGCCGAGGGCGTGGACGTAGTCCTCGGTGTGCAGCAGCTCCCACAGCCGCTGGGCGCCCCGACGGGCGAGGGTGTGGTCCTCACGCAGCGTCCCGCGCAGCCGCACGACGTCCTCGGCGGTGTAGCTGCGCCGAACCCCCGCCCAGCGCGGGTCGCTCGCCCAGCGACGCTCGAGCTCGGCTGCCTCGGTACGGATGCGCTCGGCGGTCGTCGTGGTGGTCGTGGTGGCGGTCGTGGTGGCGGTCGTGGTGGCGGTCGTGGTGGCGGTCGTGGTGGTCGGTTCCAGGGTGGTGGTCATCGTGTGCTCCTCGATCGGGGCTCGCAGCCCGTGAACTTCTGCGTTCCTCTACTCTGGCGACGTGACGTGGCTCACAGACAGCACTAGGTTGAGTGAAGTTCGACCGATCTTCACGGAGGGAGAAGAAGTGTTGGAGGAGCCGGAGGTAGATCTGCCGACGCTCGGACGCCGCGTCCGGCACGCGCGGCAGCAGGCGGGCCTGACGCTGGCGGACCTGGCGGCGCGCGTGGAGCGGGCGCCCTCCCTGCTCTCGCAGATCGAGAACGGCCGCCGGGAGCCTCGGCTAGCCCTGCTCTCCCACGTCGCCCGGGAGCTGGGCGTCACGGTCGCCGACCTCATGCGTCCCGAGGCTCCGTCCCGGCGGGCCGCGCTCGAGCTGGCGCTCGACCAGGCGCAGGCGCGACCGCAGTATGCGGCGCTGGGCCTGCCGCGGGTGCGGGCCGGCGCGAAGGTGCCCGACGAGGCCCTCGAGGCGCTCGTCGGCCTCCACGAGGAGCTGCAGCGCCGGGCCGAGATCCGCGCGGCCACCCCGGAGGAGGCCCGGCGCGCCAACGCCGCCCTGCGCCACAAGATGCGCGCGAGGCACAACTACTTCGCCCACATCGAGTCGCTGGCGTCCGCGATCTCCGCTGCGGTCGAGCACACCGCAGGCCCGCTCACCGAGCGCGGTGTCGCCGCGGTGACCGCGCACCTCGGCTTCACGCTCCACCGGGTCACCGACCTGCCCCGCTCGACGCGCTCCATCTCCGACCTGCGCAACCGCCGGATCTACCTGCCCGTCGAGGTCCGCGGCGGGCACGACCCCCGCCTGATCGTCCTGCAGACCCTGGGCCACTTCGCCCTGGAGCACTCCGACCCCACGGGCTACGCCGACTTCCTGCGCCAACGCGTCGAGGCGAACTACTTCGCCGCCGCGCTGCTCATGCCCGAGCGACCTGCCGTGGAGTTCCTCGTCGCGGCGAAGGCGGAGCGGTCCCTGGCGATCGACGACCTCCGGGACACCTTCGCCGTCTCCTACGAGACCGCCGCGCACCGGTTCACCAACCTCGCCACCGAGCACCTCGAGCTGCCCGTGCACTTCATGCGCGTCGGTGAGGACGGGGTCATCTACAAGGCGTACGAGAACGACCGGGTGACTTTCCCCACCGACGTCACCGGGGCGATCGAGGGGCAGATCGTGTGCCGGTACTGGGCCTCCCGGCAGGTCTTCCACAACCCCGACCGCTACGCAACGCACTACCAGTACACCGACATGGGGCGCGGGACGTACTGGTGCACCACCCACGTCGAGCGCACCGCGGACGGCGACTTCGCGATCGACGTCGGTGTGCCGTTCGAGCACGTGAGGTGGTTCCAGGGCCGGGAGACGACGCTGCGGGCACGATCGTCATGCCCGGACCCGGCCTGCTGCCGCCGGCCACCGGCGGAGCTCGCCGACCGGTGGTCCACGCACGCCTGGCCGAGCGCACGGGCCCACAGCCACCTCCTCGCCGCCATCCCCCCCGGGACGTTTCCCGGTGTCGACGACACCGAGGTCTACGAGTTCCTCGACCGCCACAGCGTCACCGAGGCGCAGGTGCGGTGAGGCGCCCCACGGGCGGATGCGGCACGGCGCCGCGGATGCGGGATCACCACCGTCTGTCCGACCGCGCCCGTGCCGTCTCCGGCGCGACGAGCAGGTCCCCAGGACGCATGCCCAGGGCCGGGGCGAGCCGGCCGACGTCGTCGAGCGACCAGGGCACCTTGCCGGTGGCCCGCTGGGAGATGGCGGGCCGTGACCGTCCGACGATCTCGCCGAGGTCCTGCTGGGTCAGCCCGCGACGTGCGGCCTCGTAGCGGATGTTGGCCGCGACGACCGCACCCAGGCCCCCAGCCCGGAGGTCCGGCAGGTCGTCGAACAGGCCCTCGTACGCCATGTGCTCATACATCCGTCCTCCGCTCCTCGCACGTGCCTCCACATCAGCATCGCCGAGGACCGCATGCCGTGACGCCCTCGTCCCCAGCCTCCGCAATCAACGACCACCCACAGGCTCGCGGGCCATGGGTGAACGCGCGGACCCGGCGGTTTCGGGAGGAGGCCGACCATCCGTGCCCGAAGCCCCCGCCGCCTCCGGCTCATGACCAGCGACGCAGACAGGGGCACCAGGACGTTGCTCGGAGCGATGTCGGCGATCCGGAATTCCCGTTCGCCCAGACGTCACCCCCGTCCGATGGGTGCTCATCCGTCGGCAGATCGAGCACGGCGAGTCGGCAGATCGGGGCACGCTCAGTCCGCCCCCAGTCCACCCTTGAGCACGCTCCGTCCGCCCCCAGTCCACCCTTGAGCACGCTCCGTCCGCCCCCAGTCCACCCTTGAGCACGCTCCGTCCGCCCCCAGTCCACCCTTGAGCACGCTCCGTCCGCCCCCAGTCCACCCTTGAGCACGCTCAGCACGAACGAACGCCTGCAACGAGATCGAGCGTGGGTGACAGGAACGGACTCGGCGTCCGCTTCGGCGCACACGGTTCTCGATCAGCCGACAGTCCCCGAACCAGCACCCGGACCCGGGCCTTCGACGCAACGGGACCAGGCCGCATCAAGACCCGGGCCACGATCCGACCGGGGCCACAACGAGACACTGCCCGGGACCCTGTGGGTCCCTGGCGCGACGCTGCCTCGGCTGGGACCATCGAGTCATGCGCGGCACCCGCGAGTGGCTCAACCCGCCAGCCGACGTCGTCCAGCACGACGACGCGCTGACCGTCACGGCCGAGCACGGCTCGGACTTCTGGCGCGAGACCCTCTACGGGTTCACGCGGGACTCCGGGCACGCGCTGCTGGTCCCGGTCGAGTCCACCGGCTCGCTGGAGGTCAGCTTCTTCGTGAGCTTCGACGGCCGCTACGACCAGGCGGGACTCATGCTCCGCAACGACGCCGCGCACTGGATCAAGGCCGGGGTGGAGATCACCGACGGCTCCCCGCACGTCGGCGCCGTCGTCACCCACGGCCGCTCGGACTGGTCGCTCGCGCCAGTCCCGGACTGGGCGGGCCGCGAGGTGACGGTACGCGCGAGCTGGGCGGCGGGTGCCGTCACGCTGCGCGCCCGACCACACGGGGAGGCGTGGCGGACGATCCGGGTCGCCCCCTTCGACGTGGGGGCCGCGACGGGCGCCGGCCTGTACCTGTGCGCGCCCGAGCGCGCGGGGACGGTGGTGACCTTCACCGGGGTGCGCCACGGCGAGCCGGACACCGACCTGCACGAGGACCCGCCCGTCCCCTGAGCCGGCGGGCCCAGGCGGAGCCCGGCGGGAGCCCGGCCTGGACCGGGCCGGAGCCCGGCCGGGGCCCGCAGGGTCCTACGGCGCCACGGCGAAGACGCCGTGCGCGCCACGCTCGGCGTCGACCATCGCGTGCGAGACGAACGGGTACGTGCCGGCCTCGGGGAACGTGAGCTCGACGAACCCGCCCTGCGCCGCGACGAGCGGCAGCACCTGTGCTCCACCGGTGGGCTCGCCCGCCGCCTCCGGCCCGCCGAGCAGGTAGGCGCCCTCGGTGTAGACGGTGTCGAACTGACCGCCGACCACGTGGAAGGCGCTGCCGCGGGACGGTCCGGCGTCGAGGACCCATACCCGGACCCGCTCACCCACCCGGGCGACCAGCGGCTCGTGGTCGTACTGGTTGGCATAGCCGTTGAAGACGACCAGGTCCGGCTGCTCGGCACCGATCTTGGTGGCGTCGGCGGGCCCGCCGACCGACCCGAGGTAGACCTCGGACTGGACGAGGACGTACTCACGGTCCACGGGCTCCAATCCGGGCGGGTCGATGATCACCGCACCGAACATGCCGTTGGCGATGTGCATCGACATCGGCATGGTCGAGCAGTGGTACATCCAGATCCCGCTGCGGGTCGCGGTGAACCGGTAGGTGAGGGACTCCCCCGGTGCGATGGTGCGCATGGGCCGGTCCGGTGCGAAGGCGCCGGCGTGGAAGTCGATCGAGTGCCCGATGGTCCCGTCGTTGACGAGGGTGATGTCGAAGACGTCCCCGACCGATCCCCGCAGCGTCGGGCCCGGTGCCGTGCCGCCGAACGTCCACCGTTCCTGCTCGACGCCCGGCGCCACCTCGACCGTGGTCTCGGAGACGGTGAGGGTGACCTCGTGGACCGTCGCGCCCGGCGCCGGCGCCAGGGTGGCGTCGTGGGCGGAGAAGTCCGCTCCGGGGGTGGCCATGAGGTCGAGGAGGTCCGCCGCGGCCGGGCCGTCGGCATTGCTGCCGGAGGGGGCGTGGTCACCGGAGGGGGCGAGATCGCCGGAGGGGGCGAGATCGCCGGAGGCGGCGTGGTCACCGGCGGTGACCGGCTCGCGCGGGACGCCGGAACCGGTGACGACGACGTCCAGGGTCATCCCCATCTGCCGGTGCCCCGCCACGGAGCACCAGCCCTCGAGGTCGGCGCCCACCACCCCTGCCTCGAGCGTCGCTCGCTCGCCCACCCCGAGACGGCCGGTCGTCGCCCCGCTGGCCAGGACGAGGTCGTGCACGTCGGCGCCCGTGTTGGTGAGCTCGATGACGAGCTCGTCGCCGGCGGGGACCTCGACGACATCGGGGACGAACCGCATGCCCTCCACGCGCACCTCGACGGTCGTGGTGCGTCCGGTCGCTGCGACACCGTCCGCGGCCGAGGCCGTGCCGAGCCCGGCCGCGGCGGGGTCGCCCGCGACCCCGAGCACCACCGCGAGGGCGACAGCCGCGGCGCCCCACACCCCGCCGAGCCGGCGCGGCTGCGCCGGCGGGCCCAGCGGCAGGCTCGTGGCGAGCAGGTCGTCGTCGCGGCGGCGGGCAGCCCGGCGGCGCTCGAGGCCCGCACGGGCGAGGAGGACGAGGAACGACGCCAACGCGGCCAGCCCCAGCAGGGAGGTGGTCACCCGCACGAGCGAGGGCAGGGGCAGGACGAAGAGGACGAGGCAGGCGTTGGTCACGACGACCCGCGCGACCGCGGCCCGGTCCATCTCTCGGTTCACGGCCCGCACCACCGACGGTCCGCCACCGAGCATCACGGGCGCGAGGTAGCTGAGGGCGCCGAGCAGCACCTGGGCGGCGAAGCCCACCGCGAACGGGGCCACGAGCGCGCCGAGGCGGTCCGGCACGGCGGCCGGCGCCGGAGCGGTGGCGACGACGACGCCGAGGGCGGCCGCGGTTCCGGCGAGCCACGCCACCGCCGCCGCCGCGGAGAGGGGCGCGAAGGATCGGGGCGGGCTCACCCGGGCAACGGTCACCATCGGCCGGACGAGGACGCCCAGCCCCGTCAGGTAGAGCGCGACACCCGCCGGCACGGCGAGGGCCAGGCCCGCGAGCGCCCCGGCGGCCGCGACGGCGACGCCGGCCAGGAGCAGCCACAGGGCGCGTCCCGCGGCGAGCGGCGCACTCTCGACCATCTTCGTGCGCAGCATCGTCGGCCACAGCACCACGAGTGTGCCGAGGACGGTGAGCCCGACGAACCCCAGCAGCATCACGGTGACGTGCGCCCCGTACAGGCCCGCGTGGGTGGCGGCGTCGGCGCCCGGCCGGGCGAGGAGCACGCCCAGCACGGCACCGGTCGCGAGCGCCCCGGCGGCCGCGAGGTAGTAGCGCGACAGGGCCCCGAACCGGGCCATGAGGGCTCCGCGGCGCTGGCGGGCGATGACCGCGCCGTGCACGAGTGCGGTGGTGGCGACGAGGAGGCCGCCGGCCGTCGTCAGCGTCTCGTGGCCCGTCGACAGCCCGGCGACGACGCCCAGCGCCCCCGCGTTGTGGGCGGCGAGGCGCACCACCATGAACCGCTGGCCGCCGGGGGCGGGCCGGCCGAGGAGGGTGTCGGCGAAGTGGGCGGACCAGATGAGGATCGCGGAGCCGACCGCCCCGAGGAGCAGGAGGTGGGTCATGAGCCACCCGGCACCCGGCACCCAGCGGTGGACGACGGCGACGACGACCGCGGCGACGAGCCAGGCGACGACGACGGCGTTGACGCGCACGTGCCAGGTGCGCCTGTCCAGCCCGGGCGCGCTCATGCCGGGCGCTCCGTGCCGCGCACGGCCGACCACGCGGCCACGGCGACGAAGGCCAGCACCGCCACGATGTTGACGACGCCGCCCGCCTGGACCGCCCAGGTCAGGCCCCGCGCGTCGCCCACCGCCAGGCGCAGGACGAGGGAGGCGTGCAGGAGGACGACCGGCGCGTACATGAGCCGGTGGTAGGGCAGCGGCCGGCGCAGCACCGCGGGGAGGATGACGGGGGCGTGGGCCATGATCATCGGCAGGACGAACCCGAGCATGACGGCGTGGAGGACGGCGTCGTAGGCCGGTCCCTCGACGACCTCCCCGCCCAGCGCCCAGATCGCCCCGGCCACCGCGAGCCACGCGTACCCGGCGAGCAGGCTGACGGCGACGAAGCGCGGCAGACCGGCTCCGGTGACCGTGCGTCGCGCGACGTCGCGCCGGGCCAGCCAGCCGGCCACCCCCAGGAGCGCGAGCCCGGTCAAGGTGTGACCGGCGTCGGGTGCGAGCAGGGAGAGCGCGGCGGCCGCCAGCACGAGGATCGCGAGCGCCGTCGCCGACCGCCCGGCTCCCGGGCTGAGCACGGCGACGCGAGCGAGCTCGAGCCGTTCGCCGAAGATCGTCAGGACGAGGTAGCCGCTCAGCCACGGCACGAGCGAGGGCACCGGGACGCCGCCGGCCCACAGGATCGCCGCGCCGAGCGCCATGACGGCGCCGAGCACCTCGATGGTGACGGCCGGGGCGGGCTGGCGGGCGTGGAGCCGGCCGTACACGGCGAGGGTGAGGACCTGGGCGAGGACGAGCAGGCCCTGGCCCGCCGCGAGGGGAAGGGGAGAGACCAGGGCGAGGACGGCGAGCCCGGACACGGCGGGCGCGGCGTAGCCCCACGGCAGGCCGAGCGCGACCGCCCGCTCCAGCGCGATGACGGTGCCGACGAAGCCGAGCACCATCAGCGGTCCGTGGACGGCGGGCAGCCGCTCGAGCCCGAGGATCGGGCCGACGAGCTGCGGGAGGCCGAGCAGCCCGAGCGCGGCGTCGAGCCCGAGGATCAGGGCGATCCCGCCGGGGGCGAGCAGTGCCCCGCGGAAGGCCGGCCGGCTTCGCCAGGGTCGCACGACCGGGCGGGCGGCCGTGCGCACAGCCGTCGCCGCCGCGGTGCCCGACGTGCCCGTCACGGTGCCGGTCATGCCGGGCCCACCCGCAGGCCCGCGGCGCCGGCGTCGGCCCCGACGTGCAGGAGGCAGGCACCCGGTTCGACGAAGGCCGCCAGGCTCACCTGGCCGGGCTCGACCCCGGACGAGGAGAGGATCTCCCGCGCCATGCCGAGATGGGCGTTGCACACGACCTCCGGCCGCTCCCGCGCCAGCTCGAGCACCGGGCAGCGCCCCAGCCGAACCGTGCTGACGGCGCCGTCGTGGCGGGTGCCGGAGTCGAACCCGGCGCGGTCGAGCATCGCGGCGAGACGGTCGACGGCGTCACGACGCACGCGAGCGGAGGGCACCCGGGCCGCCGGCGTGGCAGGTCCGCCCGTCGGCGTGGCCCGTCCGCCCCTCGCCGCCGCACCTCCCCCGGCGTTCGCAGCACGCCCACCGGCGCCGTCCGCCGTCCGGTCACCGGCCAGCTCGCGGTCGCGCTCGACGATGGCGCGACCCCAGGAGCGGCCGGCCTCGAGCGCGTGGTCGCGCAGCACCGGGCCGTCGGGGACGGTGCGGGTGAGGTAGGAGACGAGCACCCGGGCCAGGACCGCGTACTCCGGGCTCGTGAACGACGCCTCCGGCGCGTAGGTGTAGACCGACGCCGGGCGGCCCCGGCCGGCCGGCGGCAGGTGGTCGCGGCGCGCCAGGCCCGCCCGGGTCAGCGCCTCGAGGTGCTCGCGGACGGTGTTCGGGTGCTGACCGAGCGTCCGGGCCACCCGGGTGACGGTGAGCGGCTCGTCCTGCTCCACCAGCTGGTCGAGGACCGCGCGCCGCGGCTCGGACAGCTGTGCCCGACGGTCGGCGCGGGACGGACGGGGACCCAATTTCTCCACGGTTTGACCGTACAAATTTCGCTCCGCGGAGTCCAGGACCTTCGTCCCGTGCGACCGTGACGAACGCCTCGTTCCGGACACGCTGGTACGGCAAAGGGTAACGATGGAGTAACGATCCCCTTGGGGTGCCGTCAAGGCCTCAGCCGCACGATCGCAACGGAAAACCCCTCTCCGCGCGGTCTCGTGAGCCGGATGAGGGGGATGCGATCGCCGGCCGGAGATGTCACGGTGGGACGTCCCGTCGTGCTGGCCGTGCCGGAGGTCGTGCGCGGCCCTGGACGCCCCATGCGGTGGCCGGACGACTCGTCCTCCGGACGCCGCTGCCCGGCCGATGGGCTGCGGTGGCCGGAAGGTCGCGGCCCGCGGACCCTGCCGGGTCGGCCCCAGCCGGCCGGGCTGGCCGCGTGCGCCGCCCCGCGAACGGTCGGGACAGCACGCACGACAGCAACGACGGCGCCCGGTCCGGGCGCTGTCATCACGCGCGGACGACGCTCAGGCGCCGTTCACGCCGGAGGAAGAACGAGGTGAGCGTGAGCGCCATTCACGCCGAGCACGTCTACAAGGTCTTCGGCCGACGGTCCGCCGAGGCCGTCCGACGGCTGGAGGAGGGACACAGCCGCGAGGAGGTCCGCCCCCTGGGGACGGCCGCCGTCGCCGACGCCAGCTTCGAGGTCCGCAGCGGCGAGACGTTCGTCGTCATGGGCCTGTCGGGATCGGGGAAGTCGACGCTGATCCGGATGCTCAACGGGCTCCTCGCTCCGACGGCGGGCACGATCTCCGTCGACGGCCGCGACATCTCCGGCATCGCGCCCGCCGAGCTGCGCGAGATCCGCCGCCGGAAGGTGTCGATGGTCTTCCAGCACTTCGCCCTGCTGCCCCACCGCACCGTGCTCGACAACGCCGCCTACCCCCTGGAGATCCAGGGCGTGGACCGGTCGAGCCGGCGCGACAAGGCCGCGGAGGCGCTCGCCATGACGGGCCTGGCCGGGTGGGAGGACTCCTTGCCGTCCCAGCTCTCCGGCGGCATGCGCCAGCGCGTCGGCCTGGCCAGGGCCCTCGCCGCCGACACCGACATCCTCCTCATGGACGAGGCGTTCTCCGCCCTCGACCCGCTCATCCGCCGCGAGATGCAGGACCAGCTCGTCGAGCTCCAGGCGAACTTGGGCAAGACGATCGTCTTCATCACGCACGACCTCAACGAGGCCATGTACCTCGGTGACCGGATCGCCGTCATGCGCGACGGCCGCATCGTCCAGATCGGCACCGCGGAGGCGATCCTGAACTCCCCCGCCGACGAGTACGTCGCCCAGTTCGTCGCCGATGTCGACCGCTCCCGCGTCCTGACCGCGAGCTCGCTCATGACCCGGCCGGTCGTGACCGTCCCGCTGTCCGGCGGACCGTCGGTGGCGCTGCGCGCCCTGCGCGAGGCCCAGGTCTCCGCCGCCTACGTCCTCGACCGGCGCCGGGTCCTGCACGGGTCGGTCTACGACGACGAGCTGCTCGCCGCCCACCAGGAGGGCCGGGAGAGCCTCGACGGGCTCGTCCACCCGGACTCCTCCGCCGTCGGACCCGACGCCCCGCTGTCGGAGATGTTCGCCCCGGCCGCCGAGGCGCGGCTGCCCCTGGCCGTCGTCGACGAGCAGAACCGGCTCCAGGGCGTGGTGCCTCGCGTGGCGCTGCTCGAGGCGATGGCACCGGCCCCCGCGACCGAAGGAGCGACCCGATGACCTACCGCATCCCGCTCGGCGACTGGGCCGACTCCTTCGTCGGCTGGCTCACGTCGGCCCTCGGCGCGGTCTTCGACCTGCTCGGCGCCGTCCTGCGAGGGTCCTACGACCTCGTCTTCCCTGTCCTGGCCACGCCCCCGTTCCTGGTGGTGGCCCTCGTCCTCGCCGCGGCGGCGTTCGCCGCGAAGGGCTGGCGCCTCGCCGTCGGCAGCCTCCTCGGGTTCGCCGTGATCCGTGGGGTGGACCAGTGGGACAACGCCATGGCGTCGCTGGCACTGGTGCTCGTCGCCAGCGTCATCGCCCTCGCCGTCGGCATCCCGGTGGGCATCTGGGCCGCGCGCAACGTGCGGGTGTCGGCCGCCGTGCGCCCCGTGCTGGACTTCATGCAGACCATGCCGGCGTTCGTCTACCTCATCCCCGCCGTGGTGCTCTTCCGCGTCGGGGTGGTCCCGGGGCTCGTGGCCACGATCATCTTCGCCCTCGCCCCGGGGGTGCGCTTCACCGAGCTCGGCATCCGGCAGGTCGACGGCGAGGTCGTCGAGGCCGGCCACGCCTTCGGCGCGACCCCCGGGCGCATCCTGCGCCAGGTCCAGCTCCCGCTCGCCCTGCCGACCATCATGGCCGGCGTCAACCAGGTGATCATGCTGGCGCTGTCGATGGTCGTCATCTCCGGGATGGTCGGCGCCGCCGGGCTCGGCCAGGACGTGGTCCAGGCCCTGCAGCGGGTCGACATCGGCCTGGGCTTCGAGGCAGGGCTGTCCGTCGTCGTCCTGGCCATGTACCTCGACCGCGTCACCGCCGCCCTGGGCGACCGATCCCCCGTCGCGCGGGCCCTCAAGGTCCGCGCGGCCGCCTGACCCGCACACCAGACCGTCGAGCGCACCCGCGCTCAAGGAAGGAAACACGATGATGAACATCAGCGCGCGCCGTCGGGGCGCCGCCATCGCGACCGGCACCGCCCTCGCGCTCACCCTTGCCGCCTGCGGCGGGACCGACGCGGAGTCCGGCGCCGACGGCACCGGGAGCGGGACGGACGCCGGCCCCATCACGATCGGTGTCCACTCCGGCTGGGACGAGGGCATCGCCGTCTCCCACCTGTGGAAGAACATCCTCGAGAGCGAGGGGCACGAGGTCACCCTCGAGACCGCCGACGCAGGTGTGGTCTTCACCGCCCTCGCCGAGGGCGACTACGACCTCAACTTCGACACGTGGCTGCCCCTGACGCACGCCTCCTACATGGAGCAGTACGGCGACCAGCTCGAGGAGCTCGGCACCTGGTACGACGACGCCAAGCTCACCATCGCGGTGAACGAGGACGCTCCGGTCGACTCCCTCGCCGAGCTCGCGGAGAACGCCGACGCGTTCGACAGCCGGCTCGTGGGCATCGAGGCGGGCGCCGGGCTGACCGAGACCACCCAGGAGGCGGTCATCCCGACCTACGGCCTGGAGGACATGGAGTACCTCATCTCCTCGACCCCGGCCATGCTGGCCGAGCTCGACTCCGCCACCGCGGCAGGGGAGAACATCGCCGTCACGCTGTGGCGTCCGCACTGGGCGTACGACGCCTACCCGATCCGGGACCTCGAGGACCCCGAGGGCACCCTCGGCGACGCCGAGGAGATCAAGGTCATGGGGACCGCGGGCTTCTCGGATGACAACGCCGACGTCGCGGGCTGGATCGAGGGCTTCACCCTCACCGACGAGCAGCTGTTCTCGCTCGAGAACATCATGTTCAACGAGATGGGCGGCGAGGACAACGACGCCGCGGTCGAGGCCTGGCTGGAGGGCAACCCCGACTTCGTCGAGGGCATCACCGGCTGAGGTCGCTCGGCCGCCGGCGAGGTCCGGCCTGACTCCGGCCCCGGGCCCGGCCCCCGGAGTCCGGCCCGGCCCCCCCGAGGCCCGGCCCGGCTCCGCCGAGGCCCGGCCCGGCTCGGCTCGGCCGAGGGCCGGCCCGGCCCGGCACAACGCAGAAAGTTCTGTACGGATCATCCGTACAGAACTTTCTGCGTTGTGACCAGACGGCGCCCCTCCGGCGAAGCCGAGGCGGACCTCCCGGCCATGCCGAGGCGGACCTCCCGGCGATGCCGGGCCAGCCCCGTGATGCCGAACCCCTCCACCGCTAGGCGTCTGAAGGCACCGATATCCCCAGCCGCGCCCCAGCCGCCCCGGTGGGGGCCGCCACCACGGGACGGTTTCCTCGTGAACGCCGACGTCGACGCCATCGACCGCCTCGCACGACGCCAGGACGCCGTGCTCTCCAGGCGCCAGCTCATCGATCTCGGCGCCACCCCGGACTGGATGAGCCGGCGCGTCACCTCGGGCCGCTGGCTGCGGCTCCACCCCGGGGTGTACCTCGTCCACACCGGCGCCGCGCCCTGGCGGTCGCGCGCCCGTGCCGCGCTGCTCTACGCCGGTAACGGGGCAGCGCTGAGCCACACCTCGGCGGCGTTCCACCACCAGCTGCTCCCGGAACCCGGCAGGACGGTCCACGTCAGCGTTCCCTCGACGCGCCGCGTCCGCCACCAGCCCGGCCTGCGCATCCACCACCGGGACGACCCGCCCCCGTCGTGGGGTCGCCTGCGGGCGACCTCGCCGATCTCCACCGTCCTGGACCTCGTCGCGGAGACCACGAGCCGGCCCGACGACGTCGTCGCCCTCGTCTGTGCGGCCGCCCAGCGCAACGTCGACCTCGCTGCACTACGCCGGGCGGCGCGCGCCCGCGGACGACTTCGGCACCGAGCGCTCATCGAGGAGCTCGTCCCGCTGGTGGACACCGGGATCGAGTCCCCGCTCGAGTTCCGCTACCACGCTCTCGCCGGGCGCCACGGGTTGCCGCAGGCGGTCCTGCAGGTCCGGGAGATCCTCGACGGGCTCTGGCTCCGGGCGGACTGCCGCTACGTGGGTCTGGGTCTACGGGTCGAGCTGGACGGGCGCCTGGCTCATCCGCACGGACGGACCGACACAGACGTCTGGCGGGACAACGCCGTCGTCGTCGCCACCCGTGAGATCACGCTGCGGTACCGGTGGCGGCACGTCGCGCTGGCACCGTGCGCTGTGGCGCGCCAGGTTGCTCTCGCACTGGTCTCGCTGGGCTGGGCCGGTCGACCACGGCCGTGCTCCCCCACCTGTGCCATCGACGGTCAGCAGAGCCTCGTACCGAAGAGTCCGTCAGGCAGGGCCTGACGGACTCTTCTGCTTCTCACATCGGGCGGCCGGTCGCGTGCATGCCCGCCGGACCACCTGGTCGCCGTCGACGTGGTCAGTCGGCCTGGTCCGTGAGAGGACTGACCGCCCTGGCCTCCGCCTCGAGCAGGATCGGGACGCCGTCGCGGACCGGGTACGCGAGCGTGTGGATCTCCGAGGTCGAGACGAGCTCGGGCTCGCCGTCGGGGCCGACCGCGTCGACCAGCTCGGCTCCGGTGACGGGGCAGCGCAGGAGCTGACGCACCCAGGGGTCGATCGTCGCGTGGGTCATGCCGGGGGCTCCTTCGTCGGGCGGTCGGGTCCAGGATAGGGCCGCCACGGGCGGCAAGCCGGCACGGCGCGGGGGACCCGCGGCACGGCGGCACCGTCGGCACGGTCGGCGCGGCGGCACGGCGGCACGGTCGGCACGGTCGGCACGGCGGCACGGTCGGCATCGTCGGCACGATCGGCACCGTCGGCACGGTCGGCATCGTCGGCACGATCGGCACCGTCGGCACGGCGGCACGGTCGGCGCGGGGACGGCGTCGGCACGGCGCAGGACGGAGCCGTTCCGGGGCTGCCGGTGGTCGGACGCCTACTCGCCGTCGCCCTGCAGGACGCGCAGGTGGCCGCGGCGGCCGATCTCGTGGTCGGCGGGCTGGGGCAGGTGGTGCGTCACGGGTGCGGGGACCGCCGACCCGGGACGCTGCGCCGGCCTGGTGTGGTGCGGGCCCGACCTGGACGCCTCGCGGACGGCGTCCGCGAGCGCCACGAGGTCGTCCTCGGAGGGGGCGGCGGGCACGAAGTCGCTCGCGAGCCGGACCACCTGCCACCCGCGCGGGACGGTGAGGCGCCCGGCGTGCGCATCGCACAGGTCGTAGGCGTGCGGCTCCGCGCTCGTGGACAGCGGCCCGAGGACGGCGGTGGAGTCCGCGTAGACGTACGTGAGGGTGGCGACCGCCGAACGGTCGCACGCGGACCTGGTGCACTGGCGGACGGCTCTCACAGCAGGCGACGTTACCGCCTCACGACGGCGGGCCGAACCGTCCACGCCGTTACGCTCGTGCGCGTGAGCTCACTGGTCCCCGTGCCCGGCATCCCCCCGCGCCGCGGCGCCCACCGGCGCGACCGGCACGGGCGCGGCCTGCGGGGGCCGCTCATGCCCCCCACGCTGCCCGCCTGGCGGACCCGGGCGGACCGCTTCGACGACGTCGTCATCCGCAACGTGGAGCGGCTCGAGCGCCGCTGGGCGAAGCAGCTCAAGGGCGTGGAGTTCGCGGTCGAGGAGGTCCCGCCGTCCGACCCGGCGCCGTGGGAGCACCGCACCGTGGCGTTGGGGCGGTACTTCCCCGCGGACCCCGCGGCCGGGCTGAGCCACCGTGTGGTGGTCTACCGGCGCCCCGTCCTCGGCCGCTGCGAGGACACCGAGGAGCTCGACCAGCTCGTCCGGGTGGTCCTCGTCGAGCAGGTGGCCGGGATGCTGGGCCGGGGACCGGAGGAGATCGACCCGGAGTACCCGCGAGAGGACTGAGCCGCCGCCGTACGATCCCCCTGTGGGGGCCACGTTCAGCATCGACCCGGTCACGCTCCGCGAGGTGCCGGACGACCCGCGCGCCGCCTGGCGGCACGTCCGCGAGCTCGAGGCCGGCGGCGAGGCGGGTGACGGCGACCGGGTCGCCTGGCTGCGGATCCTCGGCGACCTCGACGCCGCCGAGGAGCTCGGCAGACGGGTCCTGGTGCGGGCGGGCGGCCCTGGTGCCGGGGACCCGGACCCCACCCTGCCCTGGCGCGCGGTCGCGCCGGCCCTGCGGCTGGGCCAGGTGCTGCAGTGGCAGGGGCGCCACGTCCCCGCCGAGCAGCTCATGCGAGCGGCGGTGGGGGCGGCCGGCGCCGCGGCGCGCGCCCACCCCGACGACCGCCGGGCGCTCGCTCTCCTCGCCTACGCGGAGCAGCACCTGGGCAAGGTCCTGCTCGACCAGGGCCGCGACCGCCACGCGTGGTCCTGCCTCCGTCGCGCGCTTCTCATCCGGACCGGGACCGGCGCACCGGCGGAGGAGGTGCTCTCGAGCCGGCTCGCGGTCGCCGTCGCGGCGGAGCACGTCGAGCGGGCGGAGCACACACACCGGTCCCACCGCTCCCCCGTCGACTAACCGCGGTAGGCCGCCGTGAGGAGCTCGCGCACGTCCGCGGTGCCCACCGGCCGAGGGTTGGCGAGCGGGAGGGCGGCGCAGAGTCGGACGACCGCCTCCTCGAGCTGGTCCCGGCGCATGCCGAGCTCCACGAGCCCGCGCGGCGCGCCGACCTCGGCGCACAGGCCGCGCAGGCCCAGCACCGGGTGGTCCGCACCGAGCGCCCGCGCCACCCGGGCGGCCGCCGCGGGGACCGCCGGGGCGTTGAACGCCAGGACGTGCGGCAGGACGACGGCGTGGAGCTGGGCCAGCGGGAGGTCGAAGGTGCTCGTCAGCAGGTGGCAGACCCGGTGGTGCAGGCCCGTGCCGGTCACCGACCTCGCCGTGGCGGCGACGAAGACGCCGTAGAGGAGCTGCTCACCCGCCTCCTGGGAGGTCCCGGCCCACGTGCCGACGGGGTCGGCCACCTCGTCCTCCGGCTCCCGGCCGTGCGGGGCCGCCGCGCGTCCACGCAGGCCGGCGGCGAGGGCCGAGACCGCCTCGTCCGCCAGGACCGAGCTCACCGGGTTGGCGCCCGGCGCCCAGTGCGCCTCGACGGCCTGCGCCACGGCGGTCAACCCCGCGCCGACCGCCGCCGTCCACGGCTGGACGTCGGTGAGGTCGGGGTCGAGCACCACGGAACGGGGCAGCACGGCGGGGTCGGTGCCGGTCTCCCGGCGGCCCGCCGACATCGTCGCCCACACGGGTGTGAGCTCCGTGGCGGGATAGCCGGTGGGCACGGCGAGGATCGGCAGCCGGGTCTCCCGGGCGACGATCTTGCCCGTCCCGGTGGCGGCGCCGTCGCCGAGGGTGAGGACCCCGTCGGCGCGCAGGTCCCGGGCGAGGGCGACGGCACGCATGGCGGCGGCGAGCGGCACGTGCGGCTCCGCCCCGGCGAACCGTCCGACGACGGCGTCCGCGAAGCCGTCGGTGACCTCGTGTGCGGTCGCCTCGTGGACCCGGTCGGTGACCACGAGCACGCGCTGCATGCCCAGGTGCTCGACCTCGCCGACCAGCGCGGTGCGCGCCGTGCCCCGCCCGAACACGACCCGGGCGGGCCTGGTCTCGTACCGGAACCGCACTGCTCGCTCCCCGCCGTCCGGGCCCGCGGGCCGGGGCCCTCCTGACCGACGTTAGCGCACGTCGACGCGCACCGAGCGGGCCGTGTGCGGGTCCGGCGAGGCGGGCAGCACGGTGATGAGCTCGCCGTCGGCGGACTCCGCCGTGAGGACCACCGCGGCGGCGACGCCGGCGTCCGCCGACATGACCACCGCGACGCCCTCGGCGATGTCGGTCGCGGTCGTGGACCGGGCGGGCACGGTGACCTCGACGACGTCGCCGGCGTCACCGCCGACCGGTGTCAGCTCGACGTCGACGTCGTCCTCGCCGGGGTTGGTGAGCGTGACCGTGGCCGGTCCGGCCAGGCTGCCCAGGCCCGGCAGCGGCAGCACCGCGGAGGTGAGGAGCTCCGACGCCGCCGTCCACGCCCGGTCCACCGGTGCGGTGTCGGGGTCGAGGTCCCCGGCCGTGCCGGTCCGGGCGAGGACGACAGCCCCCGTGACGGGGACGTCGGAGTCGATCTCGACGGCGTAGACCCCGCCCTCGATGCCGTCGAGGGAGAGGTCGAGCACCGCGCCCGGGTCGAGCACCACCGCGTCGGCACCGGGCACCTGGACGGCGCCGTCCTCGCCGAGGAGCAGGACGCTCGCCGTCGCGGTCTCGTCGCCGGGGTTGACCAGACGCACGGCGGACGTCGCGACCGCCCCGGGGGCGGCACCGTCGAGGACCACGCCGGGCACGACCGTCCGCAGGGCCGGCGCCGCACCCGGGGTGACCGTGTCGATACCGGCCGCGACGAGACCGTCGAGGCGGAGGTCCTGGATGCTCGCGGTCACCTCGCCGCCGGCGGCCTCGACCCGCAGCGCCAGGGCGGGGTCGGCCGACGCGACGCCCTCGAGCAGGATCGTGGTGCGCTCCCCGGGGGCGACCGTGACGCCGCGCAGGCGCGGCGCGTCCGCCAGACCCAGGGAGGTCCAGAGCGTGGCGTCGACCGTGGCCGGCGTCTGGCCGCTGTTGGTGAGGACGAGCGCCGAGCTCTGCCCGAGCTCGGTCGCCCCGCCCACGAGCCACGAGGTCGTGGCGGGTGCGAGACACGGCGTGGCGACGAGGCCGCGCAGGTCCCCGGCGTCGGTGCGGGTGAGCGTGGCCCCGGCCACCAGGGCGCTGGTGGTGCCGGCCGGCCGGGCACGGAGCACCCCCGGCCCCGGCGGGTCGGTGACCTCCAGGCGGCGCACCGCCCCGGCGCGCTCCAGGCCCACCTCATCCCCGTCCAGGGGCGAGAAGGACGCCTCGCCGGCCGCGGAGTCGTCGCGCGGGAGCGACAGGACGTCCAGCACGGTCTCGGGCACCACGTCGGAGGGGTCGACGTCGGGGTCGACGGACATGCCCTCACCCGTGGTGAGCTCGGGCGGCCCGGCGCACACCTGGGTGATCGTGCCCGGCGGTACGGCGACGACCGGCACGTCGAGGGCGGCCGTCGGCGCCCCGTCGGCACGGTCACCCAGGACGACGATCCCGGCGGCCGCGCCCACGAGCGCGAGGGCGGAGGCCGTCAGCCCGACCACCCGCAGCGCGGAGACCTTCCGGCTCGGCGTCGCGGCCGAGGCGCCGCCCTGGGAGGAGTCGGCCTCAGCGGGCGCCGGAGCACCACCGGCAGGCTCGGCGTCGGTCTGCTGGGCGTCGACCTGCTCGGCGTCGGTGTGCGCGGCGTCGGTGTGCGCGGCGTCGGCCTGCGCGGCGACGGTCTGCTGGGCGGACTCCCCGGTGGCCGCCGACGGCTCCGGTGGCTCCGGCCCGGTCGTCACCTCGGCGTCGTCGCGCGACGTCGCGGGCTGCTCGGGCTGCTCGGGCTGCTCGGGCTGCGCGGGCTGCTCGGGCTGCTGACGCTCCTCGTCACGCTCGTCGTCGGCCATCAGTCGATCTCCCCTCGTCGCCGTCGCACGGGCAGCGCGAGCAGGGCGGTCAACCCGAGCACGATGCCCTGGGCCCAGGTCCAGAACCCGCCCAGCGGGGTGACGTACCCGACCGTGAGCGTGCCGGTGTGCGCAGGCAGCTCGAAGGCCTGGCGCCAGCCGTCCGTCGTCGCGCGCAGCGGCCGTCCGTCGTACCAGGCCTGCCAGCCGGCGTCGGCCCGCTCGGCCAGCACGAGACGGCGGCCCTCGGGACCCGACGCGAGCTCGGTACCGATCTTGACCACGCCCGCGTCGACGTCCTGGACCCACGCGCCGTCGGCGTCGACGACCCGCGCGCGGGCCACGGACTCGGCGGCGCCCGAGCGCGCCGCGTCGGTCGAGACGCGCCACACCACACCGGCGGCGTTCTCGGTCACCCGTTCCAGGCCCGCGGTGGCGTCCAGCCGCGCGACCAGCGCGGTCCGCTCCGCGCCCGTGGGCTCGGTGCCTGGAGGCACGTAGCCCGGCTCCGGCGGGACGACGACGACGCCGACGGCGTGCTCACCGAGGGCTGGACCGACGTCCTCGGTGGCCCCGGCGGCGAGCGCGGCGACGACCGCGGCGAGCGCGGCGTCCGCGGCGTCGGGGTCCGATACATCGTCGGCGGCGGACGCCGGGTCGTCGCCGGGCGCGGCGTCGGAGGCGGAGTCCTGGGACCCCGTGCGGGTCTCGACCGCGGCGAGCTCGCGCAGGTCGGCGGCGGAGGAGGTCTCAACGAGCTGGGGCCCGGGTCCGCGCCAGAGCTCCGCCCGCAGGCCGTCGGCGGTCGGGACGAGGGCGAGGACGCGTGAACGCTGCCCGGAGCGCTGCATCTCCCCGGCGACGGCGGGAACGGGGTCCGCGGTGCGGGCCGTCACCGCGAGGAGGGCGGTGGGCTCGCCGAGCCCGGCCCGGACGGCCACGAGCCAGCCGCCCACCGTGGCCAGCGGGCCGAGGACCGCCAGCACGGTCAGGGCCGCGGCGACGACCTGGCGCCAGCCGAAGCTCCGCCCGGCCAGCGTGGTGCGCAGACCGTCCCCGCCCGCCACCGCGGCGAGCAGCATCCCCAGGACCACGAGGGACAGGCCCGTGCCCGGCCAGCCCGTCACGACCTGGGACGAGCCGTCGAGGGAGGAGCCGACCGCGACGCCGGTGCGCGCCGAGAGCACCGCGACGCCGAGCCCGGCGACGACGAGGAGCCAGCCGGCCCGCACGGCGCGGGCGCGGGCCGTGCCGCGGACGAGCGCGACCAGGGCGAGGGCGGTGAGGACCGCCCCGCCGGCGAGCAGCCCCCACGTGGCGAGGAAGCCGGCGACACCGTCGCCGGCCAGCCCGGGGAACGCCGGTGGCCGCACGGGCCAGCCGAGCACCCCGAGCCAGGCCGGCGCCTGCCCGGCGGACCAGGCGCGGCCCGGGTCCGACACGAGCAGCCGCCACGAGCCACCGGCGACGTCGGACAGCGCCGCCACGACGGTGGGGGCCAGGAGCACCAGCGCGGGGAGCGGGACGGCCAGGACCAGCAGACGGCGCCGCGGGACGACCACCGCGACCACGGCGAGGACGAGGAGGGACGTGGGCAGCAGGACCGGGGCCCCGGCGGCCGCGACGGCCAGGGCGAGCGCCGCGCCGGCGGCAGCGGCGACCGACCCCGCGGCCGAGCGGCGCGCGACGACGCCGGCCTCGGGCGGTCCGGCCAGGACCCGCGGCTCGGGCTCGTCACCGGTCACCCGCGTCGTGACCGGCACCACCCGCCGGGCACCGACGAGGCCGGGCAGGACGATGTCTCGCCGGTTCACCCCCGCGGCGCGGGCGACGCCGAGCGCCACCCAGGGCAGGGCGAGGTGGGCCAGCAGGGCACCCACCCGGCCCTGACCGACAGCGAGGAGCAGCGGCGGGGCGAGCGCCCAGCCGGCGGCGGCCCACGCGCGCAGCGCGACGGCGCGGGTGGCCGCCCCGGCCGCGAACCACGCCCCCGCGCCGGCCAGTGGCAGCGCCAGGAGGACGAGGACGGAGAGGAGGACCGACGTGCTGGCACCGAACGCGGCGAAGGGGAGCTGGAGGGCGGCGAGGACCTGCCACAGCGCGTCCGGCGGCCCCGGCGTGCCGTCCCCGCCCGGGACCCAGCCGCTGCGGGCCACGCCCCACAGGTCACCGAGGCGGGTGTCGGCCGGCAGGAGTGCCCCGCCGGTGAGGGCCCCGCCCTGGACGACGGGCAGGAACGTCACGAGCGCGACCGCGGCGAGGACGACGGCGACGACGGCACCGACCACGCGGCGCCGCCGGGCCAGGGCCGCCCGCTCGGCGATCTCCAGCTCGCTCGGCGCCTGGGCGGCGCGGCGCGCGGCCGTCGCCTGCCGGCGCACGTCCCGCTTGGTCCGGCGGATGTCCGCGCCGGTGGCCTGAAGCGGCGCGAGCGCGCGGGGGGACAGGCGCCGGGTCCGGCCGGCGGTGCGGCGCGCACGCCACAGCGCGCCGGGCGCGCCCAGGACGGCGAGCGCGGCGCCGATCTCGGCGGCAGCCAGCCCGAGCTCCTTCGTCGCGATGCGCCACAGCGCGCGCAGCGGGGCGAGGATCACCAGGCCGAGGAGGAGGAACGGCACCGCCGCCGCCGGTGCGGCGACGAGGGCGTTGTGGAGCTGGGCCCGCCGGCGGGCCAGGAACGAGCGCCGCGGGTCGGGCCGGTCGGGCGACGTCGGACCGCCGTCACCGCGCAGCCCGAGGAACGACGCACGCGCATGGTGGACCACCGCCGTCGGGACCACCACGACGCGGTGGCGGGCCAGGCGCGCGCGGCGCGAGAGGTCCAGGCCGTCCCCGAAGGGACCCAGCACCGGATCGGGGCCGCCGAGCTCCTCCCACACGTCCGACCGCACCAGCGCGCCCGCGAGGCCCACCGCCAGGACGTCCTCACGGTCGTCGTGCTGGCCCTGGTCGATCTCCCCGGGCTCGATGTCCGAGACGCGCCGGGCGGAACGGGTCGCACGCACGCCCACCTCGAGGAGCCGGTCGGGCTCGGCCCAGTCGCGCTGCTTCGCGCCGGCGACGGCGACGGATCGCCCGGACTCGGCGGCGTGCAGCAGCTGGTCCAGCGCGGCCGGCTCGGGCGCGGAGTCGTCGTGGAGGAGCCAGAGCCAGTCGGCGGCCGCAGCAGGGTCGGCCCGCCCCTCCCCGACCGCCCGGATCTCACCGGTGGTGACGGGGTTGAGCTCGCCGGTCACGCCGGCCCACGGACCGCCCGGGGCGAGGGTGCCCTGCCCGCTCAGGCCGCCGTCCCAGCCGCGCCGGTGTGCCCGGCGCGCCGCGCGCTCGACGAGCTCGCGGTAGGCGACGAGCCCCAGGCGGACCGCCTCACCGAAGGTCGTGGCCTCCGGGGCGCGAACCACCCGGACGCGGGTGACGGCCTCCAGCCCGGCATCGGTGACCGCCTCGTGCACGGGGATCCCGGTGCCGAGGTCACGCCCCGGGGCGCCCACGTCGACGACGAGGACGACGTCGGGGGCATGGGTCTGCCCCGCGACCGCAGCGAGCGTGCGGGGCAGGTAGACGGAGACGCCGGCGCTGACCACCACGGCGAGGGTGGCGGGGCGACGGGCCTGGTGGTGCGGTACCGCCACGGATCAGGCGGCCGGGTCAGACGGCACGGCGCTTGAGCTTGCGACGCTCCCGCTCGGACAGCCCGCCCCAGATGCCGAAGCGCTCGTCGTTGGCCAGCGCGTACTCCAGGCACTCGGCCCGGACGTCGCAGGACGTGCACACCCGCTTGGCCTCCCGGGTGGAACCGCCCTTCTCGGGGAAGAACGCCTCGGGGTCGGTCTGCGCGCACAGCGCCCGCTCCTGCCAGGCGAGCGCGCCCTCGTCGGGGGCGTCGTCGACCAGGAGGTGGAGGACGTCGCCGTCCGTACGCTCCTCAGCTGCGATACCCGAGGTCAGCGGACCATCACCGAGAATGTTCCACACGGCCGTTCCCCCTTCTCGCCAGCGGATGTTGTACCCCGAATTACACGCGTGTCATCCCCTGAAGTCAAGCGAAAAAGTGCTAATGATCGCGACTGCGCGACCCCAGAAATCGTGGTAACGGCGTGTCGTACGGCGTGTCGCGGGACCGAGGACCCGGGCCGGTGCCCTTCCTCGCCGGACGATCACTCCGTCGCCGAACGATCCCGGCAGACCACTCCCGCTCGGCTACCGCGGGATCGCTCGCACCAGGTGGCAGGCACACCGGGATCGCTCGCACCCCGTGGCACACCGGATCGCTCGCGCCGGGTCGGCACCAGGCAGTCATCCGCGTCGGCTCGGCGACGACCACACTGCCGCCGACCACCGCCGCCAACGACTGCCCCGGTCAGGGTCCTGGCCCTAGGCTCGGACCATGAGCCACCCCGACACCCTCCCCGGTCAGTTGCTCACCGCCCTGCTCGGCCCCGGTGCCACCGGCCCTCGCCTGACCTGGTACGGCGTGGACGGCGAGCGCACGGAGCTGTCGGGCCGGGTCCTGGGGAACTGGGTGACCAAGGCGGCGAACCTCCTCGTCGAGGAGGCCGACGCCGGCCCCGGCACGGTGGTCGTCCTCGACCTGCCGGTGCACTGGCGCACCCTCGTATGGGCGCTCGGGAGCTGGGTGGCCGGCGCGCAGGTCACCCTGCCCTCCGAGGACCTCCTCGAGGAGGACGAGGACGCCGACGCCCCGGACGTCGTCGTGACCTCACGACCCGGTGAGTCCCCGGGCGAGGACGACGCGGAGCTGGTCCTCGCCGTCGCGCTGCCGGCGCTCGCGATGCGGTGGGACGGCGACCCGCTCGGCGCCAACGTCGTCGACGCCGCGGCCGAGCTGATGACCTTCGGCGACCAGCTGGGCTACGTCAGCGAGCCGGAGTCCACCGACCTCGCGCTCGTGACCGAGAACCTCGAGGTGACCTACGGCGACCTCGCCGGGTGGGCCACCGGCGCCGCCGAGGAGGACGACATCGACGCCGACGACGTCGACCTCGAGCCGGGGTACGAGGACGAGCTCGACACCGTCGACGATTCGGACGACGACACGGCGGCGGTGGCCGCCGAGGACGACGACATCGAGGCCTACGAGCGCCCGTCGGCCGCGCCGGTCCGGGCCCTGCTCGCCCCCGACGACGTCGCCGACCTCCTCGAGCAGGCTGTGCGCACGTGGCACGGGGGCGGCTCCGTCGTGCTCGTCGAGCCGGGGCTGCCGGCGGACGTGCGACGCCGGGTGGCCGCGGACGAGCGGGTCGAGGCACGCCCCTAGCGCTGTCGTCGGGGCGGCCAGGTGCTGCGTGCGAGCGTGCCGGTGGACCGGGATCCCGTACGTGCCACTGACGAGGACGTACGATGCGATGTCGTGGCAGCCACCGTCTTCATCACCCGGAAGTTCCCGCCTTCCGTGGGCGGCATGGAGACCCTCGCCAAGGACGTCTGGGCGACCCTGAGCGCAGGTGCCGCCACACCCACGTTCCTCGTCGCCCACGGTGGGTCGAACCTCCTGCTGCCGCTCTGGCTTCCCCGCGCCACGTTCCGGCTGCTGGTCCTGGTACTTCGCGGGAAAGTGGACTTCGTCCTCCTCGGCGATGTCGTCCTTCACATCCTGCTGGCGCCGCTCCTGCGCGTCCTTGGCGTCCGGTACGCCACGATGGCGATGGGCAAGGACATCATCTGGAACCGGTCCTGGTACCAACGACTCGTCCTGCGCGCCCTTCCCCGCGCCTCCGACGTCCTGGCCAACAGCTCCGCCACCGCCGCCGCCGCCGTCACCGCCGGGACGCCTGCTGACCGCGTGCACGTGGTTCGGCTCGGGGTCGAGGACCCCCAGGTGGACCGTCACGAGGCCGCGGTCGCCTCGGCCGCGCTCCGACGTCGGCTGGGGGTGGGCGACGACGCGTTGGTGGTGCTGACCCTGGGCCGTCTCGTCCGCCGCAAGGGGGTCGTCTGGTTCCTCCGGTCCGTCCTCCCGCACCTGCCGAAGAACGTCGTCTACCTCGTCGCCGGCGAGGGTGTCGACGCACCGCGCGTACGGACGAGCGTCGAGGAGCTCGGGCTGCAGGACCGGGTCCACCTTCTCGGACGCGTCTCCGACGAGGAACGGGAGCAGCTCATGCGGGGCGCGGACGTCTTCGTGCAGCCGAACATCCAGGTGCCCGGCGACATGGAGGGCTTCGGCCTGGTCGCCGTCGAGGCGGCCATGCGCGGCTCGCTCGTGGTCGCCGCGAGCCTGGAGGGCCTCCGCGACGCCGTCGTCGACGGCGAGACCGGCGTGCTCCTCCCCTCGGGCGACCCCGATGCGTGGACTCGGCGGCTGAGCGACCTCGCCGCCGACCGCACCGCCACCCGCGAGCTCGCCGCGCGCTTCCAGCTCCAGTGCCGCGAGCGGTACGCCCGGGAGAACATGGGCCGCGAGCTGTGCCGGGTGCTGGGCATCCCCGTGCGCTGATGCGGCGAGGCTGACCCGCCCAGGGCTGCCACCCGGCCTGCCGGCCGCCGCCCCGTAGCACCGGGCCGCCATCGTGGCGGGTATGCGCCACACTGTGCGGATGCGAGGAATCATTCTGGCCGGCGGGTCCGGCACGCGACTGCACCCGATCACCCTCGGCGTGAGCAAGCAGCTCGTGCCGGTCTACGACAAGCCGATGATCTACTACCCGCTCACGACTCTCATGCTCGCGGGGATCCGGGACGTGCTCGTCATCACGACCCCGCACGACGCCGAGTCCTTCCATCGCCTCCTCGGCGACGGCTCACAGTTCGGCATCAACATCTCCTACACCGTCCAGGAGGTGCCCAACGGCCTGGCGCAGGCCTTCGTGCTCGGCGCGGACTTCGTCGGCGGCGACAGCGCCGCCCTGGTCCTGGGCGACAACATCTTCTACGGCCCCGGCATGGGCCACACCCTCAACCGGTTCGGCGACATCGACGGCGGGGCCGTGTTCGCCTACCACGTGGCCGACCCCACTGCCTACGGCGTCGTGGAGTTCGACGAGAGCTTCACGGCGGTCTCGCTCGAGGAGAAGCCCGCGCAGCCGAAGAGCTCCTACGCCGTGCCGGGCCTGTACTTCTACGACAACGACGTCATCGCGATCGCCCGGGACCTCCAGCCCTCGGCGCGCGGTGAGTACGAGATCACCGACGTCAACCGGGTGTACCTCGAGCAGAGCCGCCTCAAGGTCGAGGTCCTCCCCCGCGGCACCGCATGGCTCGACACCGGCACCTTCGACTCCCTGGCCGACGCCACCGCGTTCGTGCGCACCGTCGAGGCCCGGCAGGGACTGAAGATCGGTTGCCCGGAGGAGGTCGCCTGGCGGCGCGGCTTCCTCGACGACGACCAGCTGCGCGAGCGGGCCGAGCCCCTGCGCAAGTCGGGCTACGGCGAGTACCTCATCGCCCTGCTCGAGCACCGCATCTGACGGCGTACCCGGTGGCCCCGGGACGGGCCGCCGGGTGTCAGGCCCGGTGCTGCGCGTCCGACGCAGGACAGCCGGGACCCTCTCCGTCCGGCCCGGCAGACAGCCTCAGGCGAGCACCGTCGGCGCCGCCGCGGCCCAGCGCTCCTCCCACGGCCCGATGGGGGCCACGCCCGCCGCGGTGAGCGCGTCGTGGCCGAGGACCGAGTAGGCGGGCCGCGGCGCGGGACGGACGAACGCCTCCGACGTCGTCTCCTTCACCATCGCAGGGTCCTTGCCGAGGGTCGCGACGATCGCGCGGGTGAACCCGTGCCAGGACACCGCCCCCGCCGATGTGCCGTGGTAGGTGCCCGACGGCGCCCCGGCCTCGACCAGGCGCACGACGAGGTCGGCCACGTCAGCGGTCCACGTGGGCTGGCCGACCTGGTCGGCGACGACCTGCAGCTCGTCGCGGTCCGCGGCGAGCCGGGCCATCGTCTTGGGGAAGCAGCCGCCGTGGGCGCCGTAGAGCCACGCGGTGCGCACGACGATGTGGTCGGGGTTCTCCGCCCGGACCGCCCACTCCCCGGCCGCCTTGGTCCGCCCGTACGCCGAGCGCGGCGCCAGCGGGGCGTCCTCGGCGTACGGCGAGGTCGCCGAGCCGTCGAAGACGTAGTCGGTGGAGACCTGCACCAGCCTCGCTCCGGCCACGCGGGCCGCGCGTGCGAGGAGCTGGGGAGCCACCGCGTTGAGGGTGAAGGCGGGGGCTTCGGTGGTCTCGGCGTCGTCGACGGCGGTCCACGCCGCGCAGTTGACGACGACGTCGACGTCGCGCACCGCCCGCTCCACCGCCGCCGGGTCGGTGACGTCGAGCTCGCCGCGATCCGCGGCGCGCACGTCGTGCCCGGCTCCCGCGAGCCGGGCCACCATGTCCGTGCCGAGCATGCCGCCCGCCCCTGTCACCAACCAGCGCATCGTCTCTCCCTCGTCGTCGGTCGTCCGCGAGGGTATCCGGTCGGCCGACCCCTGACGGGGCCGCGAGGGCGAGTTTCGCTGCCCGGATGGCACCCGATGCCCACCGCTGCCCTCATCGGTGGGGGTAGTCTCGGGCCGCACGCCCGCCGTCGAACCGGAGACATCCATGCGCAGACCCCTCGCCCGGCTCGTCGTGGGGCTGCTCGTCGCGGCCGCGACGCTGCTCCCGGTACCCACCGCCGGCGCCGCCACCGAGCGCTACCCGGTACCGGCGTCCGGCGAGTGGGAGGTCGACGGACGGGGCTGGGGCCACGGCATCGGTATGTCCCAGTGGGGTGCGAAGGGCGCGGCGGAGGCCGGCCTCACCGACACCCAGATCCTCGACTTCTACTACCCGGGCACGGTGATGTCCCGTCTGGGCAGCTTCGGCGGGACGATGGCGAATCCCACGATCGGGGTGGGTCTGCTCTCCCTCGGCCTCGTCGGGACGACCGAGGCGACCCTGTGGACGCCGGCGGGTCAGGGCTCGGTGCGCGTCGAGGTCGTCGGCGGTCCGGGCGTGACCCTGGGCGCCGGACGGCTCAGCATCACCCGCTCGGGTGACGGCTTCGTCGTCGTCCACGGCCCCACCGGAGCCCGGCACACCCTCACCGGCGCCGCCGTGCGGGTCTCGACCGGTGACGGCATCGTGGTCGCCCGCAACGCCACGGCGACCACCGGCACCTGGTACCGCGGCTCCGTTCGCCTGGCGGCGCGGACAGACCTCGCGAGTCGTTTCGACGTCGTCAACGATGTCCCGCTCGAGGAGTACCTGCGCGGGGTGGTGCCCCGGGAGATGCCGGCTTTGTGGAGCGCCCACGCCGTGCGCGCCCAAGCCGTCGCCGCCCGCAGCTACATGCTCGCCGAGAGCCGCCGCACCGAGAACTACGACACGTGCGACACGACCGCCTGCCAGGTGTACGGGGGGCGCGCCTCGGTGGCGACGGACGGGCGGGTCGTCAGCACCTGGGAGCATCCCGCGGCCGACGACGCGATCGAGGCCACCGCCGGGCAGGTCCGCACCTACGACGGTCGGGTCGCGACCACCCAGTTCTCCTCGACCAACGGTGGCTGGTCGGTCAGGGGCGGCGCCCCCTACCTCGTCGCCCGCGCCGACCCGTACACCGGCACCGCGGCCGGGGACACCCGCACGAGCTGGTCGACGGCACTCAGCGCGACGACGGTCGCCCGGTACTGCCCGTCCGGCGAGTCGCTCTCCGCCCTCCTCGTCACCGGCCGGGACGGCAACGGCGCGCTCGGCGGACGCATCACCGGCCTGTCCGTGGAGTGCAGCGGCGGCGTCTACACGGTGCCGAGCAGCGCGTGGTCGCTGGGGATGCTCTCGCGGTGGTGGCGCCCGCAGGACCCGCCGCACACGTTCTACCTTGCAAACACGTTCTCCACCTCAGCCGACGTCGTCTTCGAGAACGGATACGGCGAGGACGTCGCGCTCGTCGGTGACTGGGACGGCGACGGGGTCGACACCGTGACCCTCCGACGGGGCGCGGTCTACCAGGTCCGGAACAGCAACAGCGCCGGCCCGGCCGACACCACGTTCGTCTACGGCCGCGCCGACGACGAGGTGCTGGTGGGCGACTGGGACGGCGACGGGGTCGACACCCTCGCGGTCCGGCGGGGCTCCGAGTACCACGTGAAGAACTCCGTCAGCGCCGGGCCGGCCGACACCACGTTCGTCTACGGCCGCGCCGCCGACGAGGTCTACGCCGGTGACTGGGACGGCGACGGCACGGACACGCTCACGGTCCGGCGCGATGGCGTCTTCCACGTGAAGAACACCCTCTCGAGCGGCCCGGCTGACGTCGTCGTGCGGTACGGCCGCCCCGAGGACGTCGTGCTGACAGGGGACTGGGACGGCGACGGCGACGACAGCCCGGCGGTGCGACGGTCGAGCACCTACTACCTCAAGAACGCCTTCGCGCCGGGTGATGCGGACGTCGTGGTCACGTACGGCCGGGCCGACGACACCGTCCTCGTGGGGGACTGGGACGGCGACGGCGACGACACCCTGGGGGTGAAACGCAAGCCGTGACGCCGGGTATCCAGCCGGAACCCCCGACGGCAGCGCGCACCGGCCCGGCAGCTTGGGCGGCAGTAGGGTGGGGGCCGTCGTCCGCCGCGCCGAGAGGGAGTCCGCCGTGCAGTTCCGCGAGTTGAAGGTCCCGGGTTCCTGGGAGATCACCCCCAGGCAGTTCGCCGACCCCCGCGGGGTCTTCCTCGAGGTGTTCAAGGAGGCCGCCTTCACCGAGGCGGTCGGGCAGCCGCTGGACCTCAAGCAGGCCAACTCCTCCATCTCGGCCGCCGGCGTGGTGCGCGGCATCCACTTCGCCGACGTCCCGCCGTCGCAGGCGAAGTACGTCATGTGCCCGAGCGGCGCCGTGCTCGACGTCGTCGTCGACATCCGGGTCGGCTCCCCGACCTTCGGCCAGTGGGACTCCGTGCTCCTGGACGACGTCGACCGCCGCGCCATCTACATCTCCGAGGGCCTCGGCCACGCCTTCTGCGCCCTCGAGGACGGCTCGACCGTGGTGTACCTGTGCTCGGAGCCGTACGCGCCCGGTCGGGAGCACGGCATCAACCCCCTCGACCCGGCCGTCGGGATCGACTGGCCCACGACCGCGCGGGACTGCTCCCCGCTGACCCTCCAGCTCTCGGAGAAGGACGAGGAGGCCCCCGGCCTGGAGGAGGCCCGCGACACCGGCCTCCTGCCGATCTTCGCGGACGTCCAGGACTACCTCGCCTCCCTGCGCGGGTGAGCTCCCCGGGCGCGTCGGCGCCGGACGTGGCGGGAGTCGTGGCCGTCGTCGTCACCTACCGGCCCGACCTCGCCCGGACCCGCCTCCTGCTCGAGGCGCTGGCCGCCCAGTGCGGGCGCGTCGTCGTCGTCGACAACGGCTCGTCCGTGACGGCCGCGCTCGCCGAGGTCTGCGCCCACGCCGGGGCCGAGCTGGTCCCGCTGCCCGTCAACGAGGGCATCGCCCGCGCCCAGAACGTCGGGATCGAGCGCGCGACGACGCTCGGTGCGTGGGCCGTGCTGCTCTCCGACCAGGACTCGATGCCGGCACCGGACATGGTCGACCGGCTCCTCGACGGTCTCCGGCGCGCCACCGCCGCCGGTCTGCGGGTCGGCGCCGTGGGGCCGGTGTCCTCGGACACCCGCTCGGCCACCGAGCAGATGGTCTACGTCGCCCGCCGCTGGGGGCCACGGCGGGCCCGCCCGGAGGAGGCGCACGACGGCCTCGTCGAGGCGGCGTTCCTCATCGCCTCGGGGTGCCTCGTCACCGTCGAGGCCCTCGCCGCCGCCGGACCGATGAACGAGGCGTGGTTCATCGACCACGTCGACCTCGAGTGGGGGCTGCGGGCCCGCCGGCACGGGTTCGACCTCCTCGCGGTGACGGACGCGCGGCTCGACCACGAGCTCGGCGACCGACTCGCCCGGGTGCCGGGGCGGGCCCAGGAGGTCCACGTCCACGCGCCGGTGCGCAACTACTACCTCGCGCGCAACACCGTCCTGCTCATCCGCTCCGGGCTCATGCCGCTCGGGTGGAGCGTGGGGTACGTGGTCTGGCTGGCGAAGTACGCGGCGTTCAACCTCGTTGCGGTCGCCCCGCGACGCGCGCGCGCGACGATGCTCGCCCGAGGCCTGCGCGACGGTCTCCTCGGCCGGACCGGACCGCTGCGCCGGTAGGTGACCTGCGACCCTTGCCCTGGGGCCGACCCGGGCGGATCATGGTGGCACCGGGACGAAGGAGTCCGCCATGGCCGCCGTGGCAAGGTCGTTGCGAGGGTTGTTCGCGCTCGTTGTCGCGGGGGTGCTGCTGATGTTGCCCGGGATTCCGGGTGCGGCAGCCGAGCCCGACCGTCAGGTCGTCACCCGCGGGGCGCAGTGGTTCGTCGCCGGCGGACCGACCTTCACGTACGGGCGTAGCGCGGACGTGCAGGTCATGGGCGACTGGAACGACGACGGCGTGCGCACCCCCGGGGTCTTCCGCGCCGGCACGTGGTACCTGCGCAACACCCTCTCCTCGGGTGCCGCCGACCTCGTCGTCGCGTTCGGCCGCGCCGGGGACCGCCCGGTCGTCGGAGACTGGGATGGTGACGGCCGTACCGGGATCGGCGTCGTGCGAGGCAGCACCTGGTTCCTGCGCGGCACCCCGACCAGCGGGGTCGCCGAGGTGACGTTCGCGTTCGGCCGACGCGGTGACACCGCGGTCACGGGGAACTGGGACGGTGTCGGAGGCGCCGGGATCGGCGTGGTGCGCGCGGGTGTCTGGTACTTGCGGGAGGCTCCCGGCAGCGGCCTGGCAAACACGTCGTTCGTCTACGGCGCTCGCGGTGACGTGCCGGTCACAGGCGACTGGGACGACGACGGTCGGACCGGCATCGGCGTCGTCCGCGGCGCCACCTGGTACCTCAGGAATGTGCCCGGTCCAGGTGCTGCGAGCTCCGTGGCCACATACGGCCGGTGCGGGGACGGCGTGCTGAGCACCCACTCCGCCCGGACCGAGCCGGGCGTGCCGCCCTCCCTGCGGGGCACGGAGTGGTCCGTCCTGCCCACGACCGAGCGCGTCGTCGCCCTGACCTTCGACGCGGGCGCCAACGCGGACGCCGTCCCCTCCATCCTCGCGACGCTGCGTGCGACGGGCACACCCGCTACGTTCTTCCTCACGGGTGCATGGACGCAGTCCTTCCCGGGGCTGGCGGCTGACATCGCCGGGGCCTACCCAGTGGGCAACCACACGCAGAGCCACCCGGACCTCACGACGTTGTCCGACGCCGACGTGCGCAGCCAGGTCATCGCTGCCGACAGCGCCATCCGCGAGGGCGCCGGCACCGATCCCCGCCCGTGGTTCCGGTTCCCCTTCGGTGCGCGGGACGCCCGGACCATCTCGCTGGTCAACTGCCTGGGCTACGGCTCCGTCCGCTGGACCGTGGACACCCTCGGCTGGCAGGGCACGTCCGGCGGCCAGAGCGCATCGGCGATCGTCAGCCGCGTCCTGGCCAACCTGAGGCCAGGCGAGATAGTGCTCCTGCACGTCGGTTCGCACCCCACCGACGGCAGCACCCTCGACGCCGACGCGCTGCCCGCGATCATCCGCGAGGTCGAGGCCCGCGGGTACCGCTTCGTCGACCTGGACGACTACCGCTGAGCGGAGGCCCTGCTACGGCTGAGCGGTGCTCCCCGTCTCCTCCGTGTTCACGACGCCGCGCCGTGCCAGGAGGAGCCCGACGGCGCCGAGGATCAGATCAGCGGCCGTGAGTAGCACACGGCTGAGCAGGACAACCAGGACCACGGCCCCGGTGGTGAGCTGGGTGGCGAGCACCGCCGCGAGCACGGCCTCGCGGACGCCCACGCCGGCCGGGACGACCAGGACGAGGAAGCCCACGGTCCAGGCGAGGGCATAGCCGCCCGCCGCGATCGCGTACGTGGCAAGACCGGGCTCCATGCCGAGCGGGACCGCCAGGAGGCTGACGAGGGCACCGGCGGTGAGCCAGGAAAGCAAGGACCACCCGGCCGACATCGCGACGCCGGACGCACTGACGGGCTTCTCGAGGGGCGGGCGGCGGACCGCCCGCAGCGCCAGCGACAGCACCTGGTTGAGGACCGGCGGGGCGAGCAGCAAGAGGAAGACGGGGAACGTCCATCCGATCCAGCCGTATGTGGCGGCCCCCTCGCCCGGGGCGATAGCGATGGCCGCGAGCGCAAGCGCGCTACCGGTCACGACCGAGACGAGCAGCGAGACCGCCATGACCGAGATCGACCGCCGCCGGGGAATGGCGTGGTCGGCGCCCATCTCGGCCGCGGCGAGGATGTTCCATACTCCGCCCGGCAGGTACTTCGCCACCTGGGATACGAAGAAGAGCGAGGCGGCCGACCGCACGGGCAGGCGCGACCCCATGTCGGTCAGGACGGCCCGCCATGACAGCATGGTCAGCACGACGAAGACCAGGCCGACGAGCAGAGCGACGACGAGGGTGCCGACGCCCAGCCTGACAGCGGCCTCGCGGACCTCCGTCCACTGCACCGCCACTGCCCACACGGCGGCCGCAAGCGCTAGGACGACAAACCCGCGCCTGACCCACGGCGAGCGCAGGACGGCCACGACGCGCGCCATCATCGCGCACCCGCACGTCGGTTCGGGCGGGTCCTCAGCGCGTCCACGACGGGCGCTGCGACCGCCGCAGGGGTGAACGCCCGACCCGCCAGCCCGGCGGCTCGGGAGCGCCAGGCTGCCAGGGCCTCCGCGTCGCCGGCGAGGTCCGCGAGGGCGTCGGCGAGCGCCGCCGGGTCCCCCGGCGTCACGAGGACCGCGCACCCGTCCAGGACCCGGCGCTGGGGGGCGGTGTCGGACGTGACGATCGCCGCACCGGCCGCGGCGCCCTGGTAGACCTTGTTGGGGACCACGCGCAGGGCCTTGCCCTCGTCGCCGAAGACCCCGAGGCAGACGTCGTGCTCGGCGACCAGCGCGGGCAGCTCGTCCGGGCCGACCCACGCGCGCCAGTGCACCTCGCTGAAGCCCTCGAGCTCCGCGCGGACCTCCGCCGCGTCCTGACCGTCCCCGACCAGGGTCGTCCGCACGGCCACACCGCGCTCGTGCAGGAGGCGCAGGGCGCGACCGATGACCGGCGTCCCCTGGAGCGGGGTGAAAAGGCCGTAGAAGACGACCGTCAGAGGGCTCGTGCCGTCTCGGCCCGTCAAACCCGTCCGGGCGGCTGCACCGGCGGCGAACCACTCCAACGGCGCACCCACGGGCGCGACCACGGTGTCCTTGCGGCGGCGGTCGGGGACGAGCTCGCCGTGCTCCTCGGTGTCGACGACGATCACGTCGGCCGCGGCGATCGCTGCGCGGTCGAGCAGGCTCAGGAGCCACGTGCGCAACCCGGGCCTCGTCCCCCGGTCGGTCGCCGTCCCGGCCGCGAAGACGAGGTGGTCGAGTACGATCGTGGAGCGGGGGAAGACGCCCCGTGCGAGGAGCACGTCGAAGTGCCCCATGTACCCCACGAGCACGACCTCCGGGCGCTGCCCGGCCGCCCCGGCGACGAGCCGGGCCCACCTCGTGACCAGCCGGACGACCAGCGACGGCACGCGCCAGGGCTGCTGGAGGATGCGGACGCGCTCGGCGGTCGTCAGTCCCAACGGGTGCACGAGCTCGGTGACGTCCAGACCGAGGGCCCGCATCCCGTCGAGGAGCACCCCGACACGGGGGTGACGCTGGGTGTCGTAGGTGCCGAAACCCAGCACCCTCACCGTCGCGGGACCGCCGTCCCACCGGAGCCGACCGTCTCCGCCGTCGCGGCGGTGGCGGGCCGCGCCCCCGGGGCGGCGTCCGCGGGCGCGGCGAGCGCGGTCGTGCCGTCCCGGAACCCAGCGCCGGGCCTGACATCGGTGGTGAGGAGGACCTCGGCCGGCGGCCGGTACTGCATCTCCTTGAGCCGTTCGAGGGACTCCTCGAGCAGGACCCGGTTGGTGCGCTGGAGGTCGGCGATCACGAGCAGCGCGTAGCTGAGCAGGGCGCCGACGAGCATCGCGGTGCCGAAGATGAGGGACTGGACGTGCCCGCCGGCGTCTCCCATCAGCAGCAGGATCAGGAACCGTACGAACGGGACGAGCGCCGCGACGAGCATGATGGTGCCCAGGCCCCCGAGGACGATGTGCGGCTTGAACATGAGGTAGGAGCGGCTGATGGCGGTCCCTGACTTGAACATGTGCTGCCAGATGTTCTTGAAGAGCCGGGACTCGCGAGTCTTGGCGTTTGTCGTCACCGGCACCGAGGCGATTCGCAGGCGCTTGTTGCCGGCCTGGATGATCGTCTCCATGCAATAGCTGAACTGGGTGACGACGTTGAGCCGGATGAGCGAGGCCTTGGAGTAGGCACGGAAGCCGCTCGCGGCGTCGGGCAGGTCCGTACCCGCGGCGACGTTGACCACCTCGGAGCCGATCTTCTGCATCGCCTTCTTGAACGGCGAGAAGTGCGTGATCTTCGCGGTCTGCCGGTCGGCGATGACGATGTCGGCCTCACCCCTCACGATGGGCTGGACGAGGTCGGTGATCCGCGCCTGCGGGTACTGGTTGTCGCCGTCGGTGTTGACGACGATGTCCGCGCCGTGCGCGAGCGCGTAGTCCACGCCGTCGCGGAAGGATCGCGCCAGGCCCATGTTCCGGGCGTGCTGGACGAAGTGCGTGACGCCGTGGGCGCGGGCGACCTCGACCGTGCGGTCGGTGGAGCCGTCGTCGATGATGAGGATCTCGACCGCGTCGATCCCGGGGATCTCGCGCGGGATCGTCTCGAGGACCGACGGGAGGGTCTCCTCCTCGTTGAGACAGGGCACCTGGACGAAGAGCTTCATGCTTCCCTCGGACGACGTTCCTGACCGGGTGATCCGCGGTCGTGTGACGGTGGCGCCGCGGCAGGCGCGCATCGCCACTGCGCTGACAGGGTAGCGTAACCCTGCCGTCGTCCCGGGAAGGGTCGGCCTCGTGCGCGGTCCCTCAGCCGCTGCGCCCGCCCCTCGGTCGTCGGCCTGAGGGCTGACGGATCGACCGTCGGGTCGGACGGGAGGGGCGTATGGCAGGGACCGAGGCGGAGACGGCCGCGGACCGGCGGCCGGCGGAAGCGGCCCTGCCGGGCGGTCGGCCGGCGTGGCTGCCAGATCTATTGTGGTCCCTCCTCCTGGTTGTCATGGCCGTGGGCCTTACCGTGGCGGGGGTCGTCAACGGCCCGACGATCTCCGGCGTCGACGAGCACACCCATCTCGACTACGCCTGGAAGATCGCCCAGGGCGAGCTGCCGTACGCGGGCTCCGAGCTCTCCGACTACGTCCTCGACGAGTGGGCCTGCCGCGGGCAGGACAACCTCGAGGACGCCTTGCCGAGCTGTGCGGACGCCACGAACGACGTCGTGGGCCCCGAGGCGTACCCGGGCCGCGGCGAGAACTACAACTTCTGGCACCCGCCCGGTTACTACGCCGTGACCGCGGTCCTCGCCACCGCGATCGAGAACCTGCCACTCGGGGTGACCTTCACCACGGGCGCCCGTCTCACCGGGGCGCTCTGGCTCGCGACGGCGGTCGTGGCCATGTACCTCGTCCTGCGCCAGTGGCACGTCCGGCGATGGATGTCCGCCTCTGGTGCCGCTGTGGTCATGGGCGTGCCGAGCATCGCGCACGCCTCCTCGACGGTGAACAACGATGCACCGGCCGCCCTCATCGGCGTGGCGGCGCTCTGGATCCTCACCCGGGCGTTCCTCCACCACCGCACGGGGTGGGTGCTTCCCACAACCGTGGCCGTCCTGGCAGCCTCGGTGAAGCTGATGAGCACCGTGGCGATCCTCGTCGCCGTCGGCGTCGTCGCGCTGACCGCCGTGCCCGCTTTGCGTGAACGACGCTTCGCGGATGCCGCGCGGCGGCTCGCCGTCGCGGTGGGACCGGTGGTCGGGGTCGCACTGGTCGCCGGGGGCTGGTCGGCCCTGCAGGCAGGCCGCGGCGAGCCGGGTTGGGTCAACCCCATCAGCGGCGTCAACACGGCCGAGATCACCGGCCTGCCCTTCGACGAGTGGGCTCCGACACTGACCAGCGCTTTCGGTCTCGTCAGGGACTTCTACCTCCAACCCGCCCTCAACAGCCTGGTGCTCGGCGCCGTCGTCGCCCTTCTCGCACTCCTGCTCACGGCCTCACCCTTCGTCAACGTCGCCTTCTACGACCGCGGCAGACCCGAGCGGATGCTGGGATGGGCTGCGCTGCTCGGCGCGCTCGCCGTCCCCATCCTCGTCCAGGGCCAGGAGCTCTTCCGCGGAGGCGAATACTTCCCCCGCGTCAGCTCGCGTTACGCGGTGACCCTCCTGCCGATGACCGTCGCCGCGATCCTCCTCGTCGCCCAGAGCCGCCGTTTCCAGATCGCGACCGCGGTCGTCGCCGCGGGGACGTACCTCGTCGTGCTCCTCGGGTTCACGGGGCTGATCTAATCTCGCCCCGGTGGGGCCTCAAGAATGCGCGGGGGGCGCCCACGGCGCGCCACCCACCACCAGACCACGACCAGCGCCCCGGCGGCGCCGCCCGACACCCAGGGCCCGGCCCCCCACCCGGCCGGGCGGTAGGTGAGTTCGACCACGTGGTCCCCCGCCGGCACAGCGACACCCCGCATCGCGTGGTCGGCCCGCACGATCGGCTCGTGCGTCCCGTCCACCGTGGCGACCCAGTCGTCCTGGAAACCGTCTGCGACCACGAGCATGCCGGCACCCTCGGCAGAGACTGCCACGCGCTGACGGTCGTCCAGGTCCTCCAGGACGCGGACGACCGCCCTCGCCCCGGAGAACGCGGCGCGGGCGTTGTCCTGCGGTGCCAGCAGCACGACGTCCGGCGGCGTGCTGGACATGAGCGCGGCACAGGTCTGCGCGGACCCGCACGCCCGGCCGCCTGACGCCCACCGGAAGCGCGGCATGGCGGTCGAGCGTTCGTAGACCTGCGCCTCGTCGGTCTCCACCAGCGTCAGGGAGTCCTCGGGCGCGACCATCACCCCCACCCAGGCGGTGCCGGACTGCGCGGGCGCCCCTCCCGCAGCGAGGACCTCGACGTCCTCGCCTCCGACGGCGCTGACCCGGACCTCGTAGGCGGAGGTCGTCGAGGCCAGCGACTCCCCCGCCACCGCAACGGTCACCGCCCCCTTCTCGCCATCGCGCACCCGCCTCTCGCCGGTCGCGAGCACCGTGCCGTCGTGGCCGACGACCTCGACCACGAGCCGCGCCGGGTCGGCGGACTCCGCGACGTCACCCAGCGGTGCGGCCAGCTCGACGACCGCTCCGCGTAGGGGCGTTCCCGCCTCGACCGTCCGGGCGCCCGGGCTCGTCTGGAGGGTGACCACCCGTGTGTCGTCCTGCTCCCCGTCCCCATGGAAGTCGGCCTTGGGGACGACGGTGGTGTCGGCGACACCGAAACGCACCGACAGCCGGTCCAGGACGGAGCTCTCGAGGGCAGTAAGCGAGCTCAGGGAGTGGTAGGTGGGCGACGAGGCGAACATCGCGGGGTCCGCCTCGAGCAGGAGGTCGCGCCAGGACGGCGGGACGAACGCATGCCCGGAGAGCGACCGCAGACCGTTGACCTGGCCGGCGCCGCCCCAGTAGGCGCTGTGGACCCCGACCAGGCGTTCACTCCCCAGCTCCGCCTCGAGGAACGCATCGGTGGCGGTCGGCCGGTACAGCTGCCCGGGGTCGACCCGGGGCCAGAACGCCCCGGCGAAGACTATCCCCTCGACGGCGACGAGCAGCGGCACGGCTGCGAGGGCCACGCGAGGTCGCGAGTCGACGCGTCCCGCCATCACCAGTGCCCAGATCACCGCCGTCGACGTCCCACTGATCAGGCCGAGGATCACCCCGGGGGCGATCTGGGACTGCTCTCCCGGTCCGGGTGCGAGCACGAACGAGGCCACGGCGGCGGCGGCGAGGAGGGTCGGACCGGCGATCACACCCACCCAGGCGACCGGGCGGCGCAGTCCGGCGGAACGCGCGACGGCGTCGAACCCGGCCGCGGCGAGCATGACGAGCATCAGCCCGCCGACGGCGCGCATCCGGTGCAGGCCCGAGTTGCCCATCAGCGGCAGGGACTGCAGGACATAGTTGAGTGGCCCCCCGACGAAGGTGGCGCCCAGGGTGAGCAGCCCACCCACGAGGAAGAAGCCCCGCAGGCCGTCCAGGCGATGGGAAGCCCGTGGCAGCGTGAGGGCTGCCAGGCACAGGACGAGGGCGGCCGCACCCACGAAGGAGATGCCCTCCACGGGGATGACCGAGCCCCACCTGCCGTCCCCGCTCCGGCAGGTCCCCAGCGCCGTCGGGTAGACCGTGGTCAGGACCTCGCGGGGCGCGAAGGTCCGCGACCACAGGTCCGCACGGTGACTCAGGTCCGTGCCGGCGAGCTGTCGGGCCCACGGCACGATCTGGAACCCCACGAGCGCCACGCCGACCAGGCCTCCCCCGACCGCCAGCGTTGGGGCACGGCCCCAGCGGCGCCACGCCGACGTGCCGGAGGGCGCCGACCGCCGGTTCGCCAGCACCAGGCGAAGGACTCCGTACGCGGCGGCGAGATATGCGGCGTGCACGACGATCGCCGGGAAGCCGCCCAGGACGAGGGCTGCCAGGACCAGTGGGAGGGGTAGCGCGGCACGGATGGTCCGGTCCTGCACGATGCGCTCGATCGCCCAGAACAGGAGGGGGAAGAACGCGGCCGTGCGTGTCTGGGGCCAGTTCGTCCACATCACCATGAAAGCGCTGGTCGAGAACATGAACCCGGCGAGCACGCCTGCCGCCGTCGACAGGCCGATGCGGCGGCCCCACAGCACCGTCCCGCCGACCGCGGCCGCGACCTCCAACAGCTTGATCCACGCGGTGAAGGAGGTGTCAGTCGCCAAGAGACTGAGGCCGAACAGCGGTGATGTCACACCTTGCATCGGTGCGGCACCGAGGATCGCACCGGCGGAGGCCTTGTTGTTCCAGAGCGGGACGAGGTCGCCCTCGGCGAGCCGCTCACGGAAGGTGATCTGCTGCGGGAGCGTCGAGTCGATCGTGTCCGAGACGCACGTGTTCTGGACCTGCTCGACCGTGCTGTTCTCGGCCCAGGGGGCCCGGAGGTCGATGAGGTCCCCGGCGGCGAAGAGACGCAGACCGAGCAGGGCGGGACCGAGGAGGACCGCGACGAGCAGGACGGGTGCGGCCCAGGCCGTGAGGAGAGCCGGCGCCCGTGCGGCTCGGAGCCGGAGCCGCTCCGTCACCGGACGCGGTCCACGCCTCGTCGCACCGCCTGCATCGTCCTGTCCGACACCCCGCGCAGACCGTCGGCCCGGTAGACCCGGCGGGCCGACGCGAGCTTGCGCACGAACGGGTGCCCCACCACCGAGGCCGGCACGAGCCGCCTGCCGGTGGGGAGCGCGTAGGCGTCCACGACGCTGTCCGCCGCCGAGAACGGCTCGTCGTCAGCCACCGCCTCCCAGTCCGTGGGAACGCGTGGCCCGCGGAGCCTCACCTGCTCCGCCGCCGCGAGCAGATTCTCGAGGTACACCTCCCCCTGCAGGTGCGGCGACCAGCGCAGCAGCGCGTCACGCCGAGCCTGGGTGCCGACGCGTCGCCGCAGGGCGACGTCGTCGAGCAGCTCGCCGACTGCGGCCGCCCACTCCTGCGACGACGTCGCGAGAAAGCCGGTCCGGCCGTGCTCGACCGCCTCACGGAAGGGCTCTGTGGAGGAGGCGACGACGGGTGTCTCGACCAGAGCGGCCTCGAGCCACTTGATCGCGGACTTCGCCTCGTTGAATTGGCTGTCCCCCGTCAGCGGAGCGAGACAGACGTCGACGTCGCGCAGCAGAGCGGGGAGCTGGTGCCACGGGACGAACGGCAGCCGGCGGATGCGGGAGGCAACCGGCTCGAGCGCCGACGTCGGTACGACGTGACCGCCGAGCCAGAGCTCGACCTCGGGGTGATCCTCCATCACCTGCAGCACCGCCGGCTCCACCGCCGCCCAGTCCGCATCGTGCGTGGTGGTCCCGGAGAAGTAGCCGATGCGCAGGGGGCCCGGGGCACGCGCCCTGGTCACCTCCTGGTCGCTGACCTGTGCCAGGAGCAGTCCCACGCCGTTCGCGAAGCGGCGGGCGGGCAGCCCAGTCACGGCGGTCGCGTGCCGGCACAGCTCGGCGGTGGAGCCGACGAACATGTCGGCGGTCTCCATGGTCGTGCGATAGCGCGCCACGCCGCGCCACCACAGCGCAACCTCGTTCTCGGGAAGGTTGGCCAGACCGTGCACCTGGTCCTTCAGCGACGGGTCGAAGATCAGGTCGTCGACGTCGTAGAGCACCGGGATCCGTCGCTCCCGCCCGCGGACGGAGTCGACGAGGCTCAGCACCTGGACGGTCGCCGGGACGCGGTAGAGAACCAGCGCGTCCACCTCCTGGACGAGGTGCGGCAGCGCCGGGTCACGGTAGTGCCGGACCTCGACGTCGAGCCCGATCATCCGGAGGGCCTCGGCGGGCAGGTGCGCCCGGTACCGCAACGGGGCCCCTTGGATGCCGACGACGAAGAGCACCTTGCGCATCAGCTGCAGCGCAGCCTCGCGGTCGATCTCCTCACCCTCCTCCGGGCGGCGCTCCGCCTCGACGGTGGTGAGCTCCCGGTAGAGCGCAACGAGACCTTCCGCCTGCTCGGCCGTCGTCCGGACGCGTGTGACGGACCCCTGGCCCTTCATGGCGCGCGCGAGGTCGGGCTGTTCGATGAGCCCTCGCAGCGCGGCGGCCAGCGCCTCGGGATCCGCGGCTGGTACCACCAGACCGTTGCGCCCGTGGTCGACCGCCTCCTCTGGGCCGAGGGTGTCCGAGCACACCACGGCCAGTCCGGCCGTGAGCGCCTCGCGGGTGAGGATCGAGTGGGACTCGCGGGCCACCGAGGGTAGGACGAGGACATCGTGAGCGGCCATCACCGACGCCAGCTGCTCCGGCTCGAAGGGCTCGAGCGTCCGGACGGAGGTCGGCAGGTCGCGGGGCGGGCTCGCGGCCACGCCATACATGTCGAGCTGCCACCCTGCGACGTCCCTGAGCTGTCGGGTCGCCTCGGCAAGGACGTCCACACCCTTGAGAGGTTCGGCGCCCCCTGCGTACATCAGGCGAAGCGGCTCACCGGCGCCCGTCGTGGACTTGGGATCCGTCGCACCCGCGGCGACCGACCGGTAAGAGGCACCGGCAGCACCGGTCGTCGTCCCCGGGTCGCCGGGCACGCCGTTCTCGTCCACCCTGACCCGATCCAGCGGGACGCCGTTGGCCGCCAGGACACGCGCTGCGCTCGCCGAGGGCGCGAGCACCATGTCCGCGGCGGCGAGGTGCTCGGCGAGGACGGCGTCCCGGACCTCGAGGTGGACACGCCCCGCCGCACAGGCGCAGGTGCCGCAGCTCACAACGAGGGAGCACGGCTGGAGCTCGGCGCTGACGAGGAACTGGCGCGCGCAGAACCACCAGAAGTCGTGCATCGTCACCACCACCTTGGCGCCGGCGTCCCGGGCCGCGGTCACCAGCGACCCGCCTAGGGTCTGGAGGGAGTGGAAGTGCACGACGTCCGGCCGTACGTCCTCGAGCCAACGAGCGAAGTCCTCGGCGACCTCGGGGTTGAGATAGTTGAGCGGGTCGTTCCACGCCGTCCACGGCGTCGTGACGATCCACCGGACGTCCACGTCGCCGTCCGTCGTGGTCCACGTCTCGAGCGGCCTGCGTTCCTCGTCGAGATAACCGGCGTATACGAGGCTCTCGTGTCCCGCTGCCGCGACGGCTCGCGCGATGCGCTGCGGCACCAGCGTTCCCCCGCTGACGAAGTTCGGAGGAAAGTGGGCCGAGACCTGGACGACGCGCATGGCTCACATGCTAGGTGCCGGGGCGGGCTACGCCCGTGCGGTGCTCTACGTTAGGGACCATGCGGAACGACGAGACCGACGACGCCGTCTTCTGGATGCGTACCCTGGTCCAGGGCGACCGCGCACTGCACGACTCCCTGGCGACCACGGCCGCCGCCGTCGAGCTCGACGGCCTGCGGGCCCGGTGCGCGTCGCTGAGCGCCGCGCTGCTCCAGGCGCGGACCGCGCTGGACATCCGGCGCGAGATGGTCGCCGAGCAGTCCGCGGCTCTAGCCGAGCGGGACGCGCGGATCGAGGAGCTGCTCACCGAGGTCTCCGCAGCCAGGACAGAGGCCCAGGAGTGCCGGGCCACCGTGACGGAGATCGTCGGTTCGCGCCGGTGGCGAGCCGGCGACGCGCTCGCGACGGTGGTCCGCGCCCCGCGCACGCTCCTCGTTCGCCGGCGGGGCTCTGCATGAGTCCGGCCCTCTGTCTCGTCGTGGCGGTCCCGACATCACCGTCGGGAGACACCGACGGCCGCCTGCTCGAGGCCACCCTGGCGTCGTTCGTCGCTCAGGGGGAGGGTTCCTGGGAGGTCCTCACGGTGGAGGTCCCGGCCGATCCGTCGCCTTTGGGGGCTGCCGCGCTGACCCACGCTGCGACGACCACGACCGCGGCGTACGTCGCCCTCGTGGAGGCCGGCGACCGTCTCGAGCCGGGAGCGCTGTCGGCCGTGCTGGAAGGCGTCGGTGACCGGCGGCCCGGTCTGCTCTACACAGACGAGCAGTGGCCGGCGCAGGGCGCCGCAGGCATCTTCACCAAGCCCGACTGGATGCCTCGCTACCTCGAGGCCCTCCCGTACCCGGGACGCCTGACCTTCTTCCGCCGGGACGTCCTGCTCGACGCGGGCGCCTGGCGTCACGAGCACGGACCGGCGTTCGAGTGGGACACCCTGCTCCGCGTCACGGAGCTCACGGACGACGTCGTCCACGTACCGGTGCTCGGTGTGTCCCGGCACCGGCCGCCAGAGCTCGCGAGTCTCCTCGAGAGCGGCCGGGACGCCGTTGCCGCGCGGTTCCGCCGCCTCGATGTCCCCGCGACCGTGGAGGTCGTCCGGTCCGGCGACCAGGGCTTCCTGAGGGTGTGGCGCGACGTGCCCGACCCGCCGCTCGTCACCCTCGTCATCCCGACCGCCGGAGGACGCAGGAAGGTTCGCGGCGAGGATGTCGTCCTGGTCACCAACGCCCTGCGTGCCCTACTCGAACGCACCAGCTACCCGCGGTGGGAGGTCGTGCTCGTGGTCAGCGACGGCACGCCTGCCGAGACCATCCGGGAGTCGACGGCTCTGCTCGGCGACCGCCTGGCGGCAGTCGTCCCCGTGTCCGGCCCCTTCAACTTCTCCCGGTCGGTCAACAGCGGTGCCGCCGCCGCCCGGGGCGACTTCGTGCTGGCGCTGAACGACGACACCGAGGTGATCGAGCCCCGCTGGCTCGACCGGATGGTCGCCGTCGCCCAGGACCCGGACGTCGGTGCAGTCGGTGCGAAGCTCCTCTTCGAGGACGGCCGGATCCAGCATGCCGGCATCGTCTTCGCGAACGACGGCCGCCCGCTCCACGTCCACATCTTCGAGTCGGACGCGGACGCGGGCCACTTCGGGTCCAAGGTGGTCGACCTCGACTACCTGGCCGTCACCGGTGCGTGTCTCCTCGTCCGCAGGAGCCTGTACGAGACGGTCGGGGGGTTCACCGAGGACCTACCGCTGAACTTCAACGACGTGGACTTCTGCCTCAAGCTCGTCGCCACCGGCCACCGGGTGGTGTGCACCCCGTACGCGCGTCTGCACCACTACGAGTCGAGCACGCGGCACGCCGAGGTCCGCGACTTCGAGCTCGAGGCGCTCGCGTGGTGGAGGCCGTGGACGCTCGCGGACCCGCACGTCAACGTACGCGGCATCGTCTAGGAGCGACCATCAGGGGTGGAGGCGCCCCCGCAGCCCGGACCCGGTCGTGCGTCAGGCGATCGCCCGAGCGAGGATGAGCGCCCCGTTCAGCGCGAGCGCCGCTTCGCCAGCCGCCACCGGAACTTCTCCATGACTGCACGGGGTCCACCGGACCTGAGATGGCTCATCACCGCCCTGGCATCGAGTCGGATGCGCACGGTCAGGGGCAGCGACGCGAAGTCGACCGGCAACGGGGCACGGTCGGGACGTCCGGCGTCGGCGGCACGGTAGGGCTCCCGGCAGTACTCGAGGAGTGGCGCGAGCACGACTGGCCATGTGTACCGCGCGGCGACCCGCGCGACGTTCGCTCGGACCTCGGTACGCCGCTCGTCGTCCTCAAGAAGCCTCACCAGCTCGTCCGCGAGCCGCTTCGGGTCCTCGGAAGGCACGGCCGCGCCGAGCCCCTCCTGCTCGACGAGCGCACCGAACGTGTCGCCCTCGGAGCACACGATGGGCAGGCGCGCCCACAGGTAGTCGAGGATGCGGGTACGGAAGCTGAACGCCGTCTCGATGTGCTGGAAGTGGGTGCTGACCCCGATGTCGGCATCGAGGAGGTAATCGGCGCGGCGCGAGTACTCCACCCAGTCCTCGTTGAAGAAGACGTGCGTGCCCGTCAGGCCCAACGAGTCCGACACCTCCCGGGTGCGGGTGGCCATCGCCATCTCGGGGACATCGGGGTTGGGATGCTTCATCCCGAGGAAGTACAGCCGCACCTCGGGCACGCGGCGGCGGACGTCGTCGATCGCACGAACGACCGTGACCGGGTCGAACCAGTTGTAGATGCCTCCGCCCCACAAGACGACCTTGTCGGCGGCGCCGATCCCGGGGGTGACCTCCTTGATGGCCCGGGCCTGGCGGACGGGGGGCGTCGGGGCGGTGCCGAATGGGACGACGGTGACCAGGTTCTCCAGGGACGGGTCTGCGTCGTAGGTCTCGGGGTTGATCCGGCCGGCCGCTGCGAGGTGGCCGAGCCAGAGGTCACGCTGCTTCTCGGAGGCGCACAGGAAGAGGTCGCCGCGGGCCGCCTGGGCGTGCAGTTCGCGGAGCGCGTTGGCGAGCGAGGCGTGCCGCTCGGGTGTCGGTCGGTAGCGCTCCACCTCGAGCGACTCCAGGTGGAACGGGTCGTAGAGGTCGACGACGATGTGCTGCGGGCAGGTCTGCAGCCAGGGAAACGTCTGCGCGACGAAACCCTGGATGATGACGACGTCCGCACCGTCGACCTCGGCGCGGAAGTCCTCTACGCTGACGTGCCGGGTCGCGAACCCCTCGCCTGGCCGGGAGCACGCCCCGAAGGTGACGAGCCGGACGGGGTGCTCGGCGGCGAGCGCGGCGGAGATTTCCCATGCCCGGATGGCCGGGCCGGCCATCCGTTCGGCCAGCGTGTCGAGCGTGACCACGAGGACCCGGGTCACGCGCGCACCGACCCGGCGGTCGGGAAGCTCCAGGTCCCACCCATCGTGATGTACCCGCCCGACTCGAAGGGCACGCCGCGACCGATGTAGATCCGCGCCGCGTCCCTGACGTAGTCGAAGACGTGCTCCGTCGTCGAGTCGACCACCGAGCCGTGGACGACGAAGCCGCCGATCGCGAGCGGGATGGCGGGAATGGTCAGGTCGATCACCCCACGGCCCTCGATGCGGTCGATCGGGAAACCGAGGTCACGGGTGTTGTTCCCCCACATGTAGGTCCCGTCCTGGGCCTCCATCGCGAACCCGAAGACCGGGTCGTCGATCCGCTGCCGCGCGTCGTAGTGGAGACGGAGCACGACCGTGGACCCGGTCGGCACAACGTCGGGGAACGGTGCGCCGTTGCCGTCGAGTACCTCGACCCGTTCGACCATCGCCTCTCCGGAGCCCCACCGGACCCGACCGTCCTCACTTACCCTGATGTCGGACCTGGTCGAGTCGAGGTACTTCTCCAGCACGACGTTGGCGGACCCAACCTCCTTGAGTTGTCCGTGCTCGAGCCAGGCAGCCTGGTCGGACATGTTGCGCAGCTGTGGCATCGAGTGGGAGACGACCACCACGGTTCGCCCCTCGCGCCGGAACTCCGCGAACTTCTCCCCGCACTTCGTCTGGAAGGCGGCGTCGCCGACGGCGAGCACCTCGTCGACCAGGAGGATCTCGGGATCGACGTTGATGGCCACGGAGAACCCGAGTCGCACGTACATCCCCGACGAGTAGTTCTTCACCGGCTGGTCGATGAACTCCTCGACGCCGGAGAAGTCGACGATCTCATCGAACTTGCGGTCGATCTCCGGCCGGCTCATGCCCAGGATGGAGGCGTTGAGGTAGACGTTGTCGCGACCCGAGAGCTCGGGATGGAACCCCGACCCGACCTCGAGCAGCGCCGCAATACGTCCGTTGGCGGTGATCGAGCCGGACGACGGGTAGAGGATCTGGGCCATGCACTTCAGGAGCGTCGACTTCCCTGAGCCGTTGTCGCCGACCAGGGCGAACGTCGACGCTTCCGGGATGTCGAAGGAGACGTCCTTGAGCGCCCAGAAGTCCTCGTGCACCGAGCGACGCCCCCGCATGATGGCGCTCTTGAGCGTCTGGTTGCGCTCATGGTAGATCCGGAACTTCTTGGACACGTCGCTGACTTCGACGGCTGCGTTCATAGAGCCTCGGCCAATCCCTTCTCGTGACGCTTGAACACCCAGTAGCCGAGGAAAAATGCGCCCAGGCTCCACACGACGGTGGTCAGGGCGGCCGAGGGGTCCGGCCAGCGGTTGTCGTAGAGCAGATTGCGGAACACCTCGGCAAACTCGCCGATCGGGTTCAGGAGGTAGAGGTCGAGCACCTCCAGCCCACCGACGATCGGTCCTACCTTCGCGGACTGCTCGGCGACGAGCGAGACCGGGTAGACGATCGGCGTGAGGTAGAACCAGACCTGAAACAAGATGCCGACGAAGTGCTGGGTGTCACGGAAGTACACGTTGGCGATCGCGAGCATCATCGAGACGCCGGTCGCGAACAGCGAGAGCAGCACCATGAAGACAAGAACCAGCGGGAGCCAGGGCAGCGGGTTCGCGCCGACCACCAGGAGCGCCACCAGAAGGACGCCCATCTCGATGGACCAGCTAAACATCCAGGACAGCGCGTTCGACACCAGGAGGGAGATCCGCGGGAAGTGGACCTTCTTGATGAGGTTCTCGTTGCCGACCAGAGCACCCATGCCGCCGTTGACCACCGAGGTGAAGAACGTCCACGGGAGCAGGGCGCAAAGGAGCCAGATGGCAAAGATGTCCAGACCGCTGGGGTCACCGGGCGCGGGCTGGATCCGGATGATGAAGGCGAAGACAACGGTGTAGATCGCCATCGCGGCCAACGGGTTGGCCAAGGACCACAGTTGGCCGAGGGCCGTCCGTTTGTACTTCCCTTTGATCTCGCGACGGGTGAGGTTGAGCAGCAGCTCTCGTGAGCCGCGCAGGTCGGAGACGATGCTCAACGTTCTCCCTCTCAGCAGGTGCCTGGTGGTGCGGGCGGTTTCACGCCCATGGGGCGCCGCAAGCCTACGGGCAACGTACCCTCAGCCCCCGAACGGCCTGGTGTGAGACGGACCGCACGGCGCCCGGAGGAGCGTGGAGAGCAACGCTCTACGGCCGGCGAACGCCGAGCGAGTCCCTCCCGTCTCGGTCCCAGTCCCCGCTCAGCACTGCGTCGTCGCCCCGCCCGTAGATGACGACGACATCGGCGTCACCGATCGCGATCGTGTTCTTGATGAAGTACTGCGCACCTCGCCGGACGGCGAAGGTGTCGCGTCCGTCACCGTCCCAGTCGCCCGCGAGGACCTCGTCGTCGGGCCGCCCGTACATAACCGAGTAGTCCGCCGTCCCGGTGCTCATGCTGTTCTTCACCAGGTACGTGTGGCCGCGTCGGACGGCGAGGCTGTCGCGTCCGTCACCGTCCCAGTCCCCGACGACCACCTCGTCGTCGGGCCGGCCGTATGCGATCACGAGGTGCGCGGGGCCGCTGCTCGTCGTGTTGCGGATGTAGTAGATGTTCTCCCGCCGCACCGCGAAGGTGTCCTTGCCGTCACCGTCCCAGTCCCCGGCGAGAACCTCGTCGCCCCTCTCACCGTAGACGAGCGTGACGTCAGGGTCGCTGAACGCATTGCGGTTGTTGATCCGGAAGACCGTTCCCTGGCGGGTGGCGACGGTATCCGTCCCCTCGCCGTCCCAGTCGCCCACCAGGACCTCGGCGTCGTTCTCGCCATAGCCGAAAACGGTGTCGGCCGTGGTGTCGAACGCATTGTTGAGGTAGAACATCTGCGGCATCCGCGCGGCGACCTCGCCAGCCATGTCCGCGATGCGACCGTAGATGTTGTCGCCCGGGCACGTCGTGCTCGAGACGTCCCGGTGACCGAAGACGCGCGGGAGCTTCTTCCCGGCCGGCAACGCGTACGTCCCCGGCGAGATGAGGCCGCTGGGGGTCGACATGTCGATGCTCGACCTGCTGAACTTCCAGGCGATGACGTCTCGCATCGTGTCCATGACGATCTGCGGCGCGTCGACCTTGGTGTAGTCGCCCATCGCCGCGATGCCCAGGGTGCTGGTGTTGAACGGTGCTGCGTGCGCCCCCTGCGGGACCTGCCCATCGGCGGCGCCGAGCGATCCCCGCCGACCCTCGAAGACCTGTCCGTACTTGTCGACGAGGAAGTTGTACCCGATGTCGCCCCAGTCGCGGGTGACGGCGTGGTAGTAGTAGATGCCCCGAACGATCGAGGCGGACTGCCCCGACGTGTACGTGTTCGTGCCCGCGGTGTGGTGCACGACGGCGGCCTTGAGCTCGGAGTACTTCGGCTGCCAGGTCATGAGCGACTCGTTCGCGTCCCACCCGGCCCGGCTCACGATCGCGGGGCGAGCCACCGCCGTCGGCGCCACCCCGGCGGCCACCACAGCGGTGCTCGTGGCCACCGGGTCGACGGCGAGGGCGGCGGGTGTGACGAGGGCGTCCCCCGTCGCCGTCACGGAGGCGGCGCCGTCAGACACTGCGCGTGCAGGCGAGGACGCCGTCGTGACCACCGTGGACCCGAGCGAGCGGAACGCCGCGGGCTCCGTCGTCGCCGTCGGCTCCTCGGACGGGAGTACCTCGGGCTCGGCGGGCGCCTGGGTGATCACCTCGATGGGCGGCGCCGGGTTCGCCGGCATGAGGCTGAGCTCGAGGCCTGCCGGGAGGGCGGCCGCGTCGCCGGAGACCTGTACCTGGATGGCGTCGGCGCCGCCGGTGATGAAAGGGTCCGTGCCCGCGCGGCCCTCGGCGCTGCTGCCGGTCTGGACGGCCCCCTCCTCGACCTGGGTCTCGAGCCAGTCGGACCACACGCCGTCCTCGAGGACCCGGAGGAAGACTCTCGCACCCGACGGCAGCGCGGACCCGGCCTCCCAGGTGACGCCGGCCACGAGGAACTCCTCGGTGTCCATGGGAGGGGTGAGCACCGCGATGTCGGCGGGGTCGACGGCGGTGTCGGCCGGGAGGACGACCGGCAGTGCGGCTGCCACACCGCGCGGACCGCCGCCGGGCACGCGCAGCCCGACGGTGCCGACCGAGGCCTCGCCGTCGGTCGCGACACCCGCGTCGAGCTGCTCGACGCCCTCGACCGCGACCGGGGTGAGCTCGCCCGCAGCGTCTGTGAGCGAGATCACCGTGATCGGCTCGGGCGTGTCGCCCTCGGCGGGCACCGCACCCGCAGCGGGCAGGCCCGGGCCCGCGGTGTCCGGGCCGGCCGCCGCGGGGGCTTGCGCCCCCACCACGGCCCCGGCCGGGAGGGCGGTGAGGAAGCCCCCGGCAAGGAGGGCAACGAGGAACAGGGCAGGGGAACGACGATCAGCCATGGGAAAGCGCCTCAGAACGACCTACGGGGAAGTCAACACGGACCTTGGTAAGACCCGTGCCGTACTCACGACGGTACCGTGCAGGCATGAAGATTTCGGTTATTGGATGCGGTTATCTCGGCGCGGTGCACGCGGCGTGCATGGCCGAGCTGGGGCACGAGGTCGTCGGCGTCGACGTCGACGCGCAGAAGGTAGCGCTGCTCGCGAGCGGGCGGGCGCCGTTCCACGAGCCCGGCTTCGAGGAGATCCTCTCCCGCAACGTCGAGGCGGGTCGGCTGACCTTCTCCACCGACTTCGCCGACCTCGCCGGGGCGCAGGTGCACTTCATCGGGGTCGGCACCCCGCAGCTCGACGGCTCCTACGCGGCGGACCTGACCTACGTCGACGCCGCCGTGACCACTCTCGCGCCGCACCTGGGCGAGCACCCGGACGGCCCCACGCTCGTCGTCGGCAAGTCCACCGTGCCGGTGGGCACCGCGGCGCGCCTCGCCGAGCAGCTCGCCCCCACCGGCGCGACCCTGGTGTGGAACCCCGAGTTCCTCCGCGAGGGCTTCGCGGTCCAGGACACGATCTCCCCCGACCGCATCGTCTACGGCCTGCCCGGCGACGCCGACCTCGCCGAGCGGGGCCGGGCGACCCTGGACGCCGTCTACGCCGACCTGCTCGCCCAGGACATCCCGCGGCTGCTCACCGACTACGCCACCGCCGAGCTGGTCAAGGTCGCCGCGAACTCCTTCCTCGCCACGAAGATCTCCTTCATCAACGCCATGGCCGAGCTGTGCGAGGCCACCGGCGCCGACGTCACCGCCCTGGCCGAGGCCATCGGTCACGACGACCGGATCGGGAAGAAGTTCCTCCGCGCCGGCATCGGGTTCGGCGGCGGCTGCCTGCCCAAGGACATCCGGGCGTTCATGCACCGCGCCGGCGAGCTCGGCGTGGACCAGGCGCTGACCTTCCTGCGCGAGGTCGATTCCATCAACGACCGGCGCCGCGACCACGTCGTCAACCTCGCCCGCCACGCCCTCGGCGGGACGTTCGAGGGCAAGAAGGTCGCCGTCCTGGGCGCGGCGTTCAAGCCCGACAGCGACGACATGCGCAACTCCCCCGCGCTCGACATCGCCGCCCGCATCGAGAGCCAGGGCGCCGACGTCGTCATCACCGACCCCGCCGCCGGCCCCCGCCTGCGCGAGGAGCGGCCCTACGTCACCGTCGCCGACGACGCCCACACCGCCGCCGCGGGCGCCGACCTCGTCCTGCTCCTGACCGAGTGGAAGCAGTTCCGCGAGCTCGACCCCGCCGCCCTGCGCGAGGTCGTCGCCCGGCCCTACCTCATCGACGGGCGCAACGCCCTGGACCCCGCCGCCTGGCGCGCCGCCGGCTGGACCTACGCCGGCATCGGGCGCCCCTGACCCGACCCGGAACGGTCATACTGGAGCGCAGTCAGCACCCGAACCACGGCCGAGGAGGCCCTTCGTGCGAGTTCTCATCACCGGTGGCGCCGGCTTCATCGGCGCGAACTTCGTCCACCAGACGGTCGCCGACCACCCCGACGCCCACGTGACGGTGCTCGACAAGCTCACCTACGCGGGCAACCGGGCCTCGCTGGCCGGGCTCGGTGCGAGCGTCGACCTCGTCGAGGGTGACATCGCCGACGCCGACACCGTCGACCCCCTGGTCGCCGACGCCGACGTCGTCGTGCACTTCGCGGCGGAGTCCCACAACGACAACTCCCTCGACGACCCGTCCCCGTTCGTCCGCACCAACCTCGTGGGCACGTTCACCCTCCTCGAGGCGGTGCGCCGGCACGGGACCCGCTACCACCACATCTCCACCGACGAGGTGTACGGCGATCTCGAGCTCGACGACCCGGCGAAGTTCACCGAGGCCACCCCCTACAACCCCTCCTCGCCCTACTCCTCGACCAAGGCGGGCTCGGACCTCCTCGTGCGCGCCTGGGTGCGCTCGTTCGGCGTCGAGGCCACCATCTCGAACTGCTCGAACAACTACGGGCCGTACCAGCACATCGAGAAGTTCATCCCCCGGCAGATCACCAACCTCGTCGACGGCGTCCGGCCCAAGCTCTACGGGGCGGGCCAGAACGTGCGCGACTGGATCCACGTGCGCGACCACAACACCGCGGTGTGGCGCATCATCGAGCGCGGCCGCATCGGGGAGACCTACCTCATCGGCGCCGACGGCGAGAAGAACAACAAGGAGGTCGTCGAGCTCATCCTCGAGCTCATGGGCCACGACCCCCAGGACTACGAGCACGTCGCCGACCGGCCCGGCCACGACCTGCGCTACGCGATCGACAACACACGGCTGCGCGAGGAGCTCGGCTGGGAGCCGCAGTTCAAGGACTTCCGCTCCGGCCTGGCCGACACGATCGCCTGGTACCGGGCCAACGAGGACTGGTGGCGCCCGCAGAAGGCCGCCGTCGAGGCGAGGTACGCCGCCCAGGGCCAGTAGTCCGGAGGCACGGAGGCCGGCTACCGCCGGGTCTCCAGCGCCGCGCGGGCCCGCAGCCCGAGCGAGATCGCCCGGCGCAGGGGCGCGAGGTACCAGGCCGCGTAGCGCCGGTGCAGGTACAGCTCGGCGCTGCGGTGGTGCGCGAGGATCATCCTCGCGGGCTTCTCCCGCCAGCTCGCGCCCTGGTCGTGCACCACGACGGCGTCGGGGACGTAGACGTTCTCCCACCCGGAGCGGCCCAGCCGCTCGCCGAGGTCGACGTCCTCGAAGAACATGAAGTAGCTGGGGTCGAAGCCCCCGACCTGGTCGAGGGCAGAGCGCCGCAGCAGCAGGCATGCTCCCGACAGCCAGCCCACCGGGTGCTCGGTGAGCAGCACCTCCTCCTGGCGCTGGTGGTACTGCCTGGTCCAGGGGTTGTGGGGCCACACCCGTGCGAAGACCGCGTGCCCCGCGCCCTGGCGCAGCGAGGGCACGGCGCGGGCGGAGGGGTAGACCGTGCCGTCGGTGTTGAGGATCCTCGGCCCCAGCGAGCCGGCGCCGGGGTGCCGCTCCGCGGCGGCCAGCAGGGCGTCGAGCGAGCCCGGCTGCCAGACGACGTCCGGGTTGGCCACCACGACCCACGGCGAGTCGCCACCGGCGGCGCCGAGGTTGGCGGCGGCGCCGTAGCCGAGGTTGTGGCCCGGTCGGAGCACCTCGGCCCCGTGGCGGCGCGCGACGTCATCGACGACGGTCGGGTCGCTGCCGTTGTCGACGATCACCAGTGGTGCCGGCCCGCTCGAGGCGGTCGCGAGGGACTCGGCGAAGTCCGCCAGCTCGCCGCCCGGGTTGAAGGCCACGGCCACCACGCGGACGGCGGCTGGTGAGGTCATTCCCCCTACGGTAGTCGCCGTGGGAGCGCGTGCCGCGTCGCGCCCGCGCGACGTCCCCGGGCCGTGCCACGGCTCATGAGGGAGCAATCTCGCGGATCGTGTCACCGGCCTCCTCGTAGAGCGCGCCCGTGGCGGGGCAGCGCCACCTGCCCGCCTCGGCCACGAGCGGCCGCCCGGCGCGGCCGACCCAGCCGACCCGGCGGGCGGGGACCCCGGCCACGAGGGCGTGCGCCGGCACGTCCCGGGTGACGACCGCTCCCGCGGCGACGGTCGACCACGCCCCGATGGTGACCGGCGCGACGCACACGGCGCGCGCGCCGACGGCTGCGCCCTCCTCGATGGTGACCCCGACCAGCTCCCAGTCCTGCGCGGACTTCAGGGACCCGTCCGGGTTGACCGCCCGCGGGAAGGTGTCGTTCGTCAGCACGACGGCGGGACCGATGAACACGCCGTCGCCCAGCACGGCCGGCTCGTAGACGAGGGCGTAGTTCTGCAGCTTGCAGCGCCGCCCCAGCCGCACCCCCGGCCCGATGTACGCACCCCGGCCGACCACGCAGCCCTCGCCCAGGTGCGCACCTTCGCGGATCTGGGCGAGGTGCCAGACCACGGACCCCTCCCCCACCACCGCGTCGGGGGACACGTCGGCGCTGCCGTCGATTCGCGTGGGCATGGTCCCCTCCTGAGGGTCCGGGCGTCGTGCGGAACGCTATCCCAGAGCGCCTCCCGGCGCGGGCCGGATCCCGCACCGGGTGGGCGCCGGCGTGAGCAGGGTCATCAGCAGGCGGGGCGGTGTCGCCGTAGGATGTGATGCTGTGCCCCGCCACGCCATGCGCCCCCCGCAGCGCCCGTCCGCCGGCGCGGACGGCGGCGCGGACGGTGGCGCGCCGGTGGCGCCCCGGCACGCGGTGTCGCTCGACCCGCACCGGCGCCTGCGACGCCTCGGCGCCGGCGCCCTGGGGGTGGCCCTCTTCGCCGGGTCCGGCGCGGCCATGGCCTACAGCGACATACAGGGCAACATCGCCCAGCACGACATCACCGACCTGCTCGGGGAGGACCGGCCCTCTGCGACGGCGGAGGCCGCGCCGGTGGACCAGCGCGCCGGGGAGGACATCAACCTGCTCGTCATGGGCTCGGACGTGCGCGAGGGCGACAGCGACGTCGACGGCGCCGGCGCGGCCGGCGTCGTGGCCGGGATGCGCTCGGACACGACGATGATCGCGCACGTCTCGGCGGACCGCTCCCGGGTGGACGTCGTCTCCATCCCGCGCGACACCCTCGTCGACATCCCCAGCTGCACCCTCCCCGACGGCACGACGACGTCCGAGCAGAGCGACGTCATGTTCAACTCCGCGTTCCAGACCGGTGGGCAGACCGGGGACGTCGGCGCCGCCGCGGCGTGCACGATCCGCACGGTGGAGAAGCTCACCGGCATCTTCATCGACGACTTCGTCGTGGTCGACTTCGCCGGTTTCACCCGCATGGTGGACGCCCTCGGCGGGGTGCCGATGTACATCGACGAGGACATCGACGACGCCGAGGCGGGGCTCAGGCTCGCGCAGGGCTGCCAGATCCTGGACGGGACGACCGCCCTCGGGTATGCCCGGGCCCGCAAGTCCCTGGACGACGGCTCGGACATCTCGCGCATCGGGCGGCAGCAGGAGCTCGTCGCGGCGATCGCCCGGGAGGCCCTCGGCAAGAACCTCCTCACCGACCTGCCGGCCCTGTACCAGTTCCTCGACGCCGCCACGTCCACGCTGACCACCGGGCGTTACATCGGCGGGCTGACCACCATGGCGGGACTGGCCAGCTCCCTGCGGGGCCTCGAGGCCGGCGGGATCGCCTTTGCGACGATGCCGTTCGAGTGGGCCGGGCCGCGGGTGCGCCCGACGGTCGAGGCGGAGGAGCTGTGGGACGCGATCGCGGCGGACGAGCCGATCCAGGCGACGCTGACCGGCACCGGCGAGACGCCCACGGAGGAGCCGACGGCGACGGCCACCGCCACGCCGGGGGCCACCACCGCGCCGGGCCAGGAGCCCACGTCGTCGGTCGCCCCGACGTCCGCGCCGACGGCGGAGCCGACGCCGACGATCCCGGTGTGCACGAAGTAGCGCGCCGGCCCGCCCAGGTGCAGGGCTTACGCTGTCCCCCGTGCCGCGCGGGCCGGACGCGGCGCACAGGACGAGGGGAGCACCGGTGAGCGAGAGCACGGGTGACCCGCGCCCGCCGAGCTTCCGCCCCGCCGCCCCGGGCCGCCGCCCGGACACCTCCGGGGCCCGCCCCGTGGGTGCGGGGGCCCAGCCCGCCGGCGCCGCGGCCGTCGGTGGCGAGGCGCAGCGGCCCGCCCACCCTCGCCGCACCGCCCGTCCCGCCGCACCCGTCCGGCGCACCTCGGTCCGGGGCGCTGCACAGGGACCGGACAGTCCGCCGGCCTACGCCCCGTCGCGGGCCGCCGCCCCCTCCTACGCCCCGGCTCCCGCCGCGGCGTCCCCGCACCGGGCCGAGCTCCGGCCGGACGACTCGCGCCGCCCCCCTCGCCGGGGCCGACGACGCCGCAGCCCGCTGGCGGTGCTGCTGCTCCTCCTGGTCGTGCTGGTGGCGTGGCCCGTCGGCCTGGCCGTGTGGGCCGACTCCCGCATCCAGCACGTCGAGGCGCTCTCGGGCGCGGCGGACACGCCCGGCACGACGTACCTGCTCGCCGGCTCCGACTCCCGCGCCGACGGTGCGGTCGCCGACGCCACCGAGGGCCAGCGGTCCGACACCATCATGGTCATGCACGTGCCTGAGTCCGGCCCCACCGCCCTGGTCTCCCTCCCGCGCGACACCCTGGTGGCCATCCCCGGCGTGGGCGAGAACAAGCTCAACGCCGCCTTCTCCCTCGGCGGCCCGCCGCTCCTGGTCGAGACCGTGGAGGCGCTGACCGGGCTGGGCGTGGACCACTACGTCGAGATCGGGATGGGCGGGGTCAGCAGCGTCGTCGACGCCGTGGGCGGGGTCGAGCTCTGTCTGGACTACGACGTCGAGGACGAGCTCTCCGGCCTGACCTGGACCGCCGGCTGCGCGCAGGCCGACGGCGTCACCGCGCTGGCGTTCGCGCGCATGCGCTACGCCGACCCCAACGGCGACATCGGCCGGACCGAGCGCCAGCGCCAGGTGGTCAGCTCCGTGGTCAAGGAGGTGGCCGAGCCCGCCACCGCGTTCAACCCGGCCGCGCAGGTCCGCCTCGTCGAGGCCGGCACCGGCGCCCTCCTCACCGACCCCGGGACGGGCATCGTCGACCTCGGCCGGATGGCCTGGGCCTTCCGCGCCGCCACCGGGCCGGACGGTCTCGTCGGCACGCCGCCGATCGCCGACCTCGACCACCGCGCCGGCAACCTCGGCTCGACGGTGCTCCTGGCCGAAGACGCCCCGGACTTCTTCGCACGCCTGCGTGACGGCGAGCTCACCGCCGAGGACCTCCAGGCCGGCTGACCGCCTCCGCGCGGCCGGGTCCACCGCACATCTCTGGATGCCCGACGGACCCGGTACCCGCACGACACGTTGCGGCGCCCGCACCTCTCGGTGCGGGCGCCGCGGGGTCGTGCTCGAATCTGATGGCGGGTCCGGCCGCGTCGGCCGGCACCCGGTGGTGGCTCACAACGCCCGGTGGATCCCGAGGGTCTCGATGCCGTCGCCGTCCCAGTCGCCGACCAGGCCGGTGTCGGTGGAGCGCCCGTAGGCCACGGTGAGGTCGGCCGCGCCGCCGGCGAGGCTGTCCCTCAGGTACCAGACGTTCGCGCGCCGGACGCCGACGGTGGTGTCGCCGTCGCCGTCCCCGTCGGCCGCGAACGGCTCGTCGGTGGCCCGGCCGTAGGTGAAGACCACGCTCGCCGAGCCGCCCGTGAGCGTGTTCGACAGGTAGAACGTCGACAGCCGGCGCACACCGGGGGTGTCGTCGCCGTCGCCGTCCCAGTCGCCGGCCAGCACCGTGTCGGTGGAGCGCCCGTAGGTCAGGGTCACGTCCGCCGCGCCACCGGTCAGGGTGTTCTTGAGGTACCAGGTGCTGACCCGGCGCAACCCGATGGTGTCCGTGCCGTCGCCGTCCCAGTCACCCACGACGATCTCGTCCGTCGAACGGCCGTAGCCGAAGACGATCTCGGGAACACCGGTGGTGTTGGAGTTGCGCAGGGAGAAGGTGGTCCCGCGGCGGTAGCCCGGCGTGGCGGTGCCGTCGCCGTCCCAGTCGCCCATGAAGACCTCGTCCTCCGGGACGCCGTACTCGAAGAGCGTCGTCGCGCTGCTGCCGAAGTCGTCGGCGAGGAAGAAGCCGGTCTGCTGGACGGGCTCGGGGAAGCCGGGCGCGCCGAGCGCGACGTCGATGGTCGCGGTCTTGTAGTCCCGGATGTACGGCACGTTGGTCGGCCCTTCCTCCCCCTCCTCGTCGTCGCCGAGGAGCGCGTCCTGGAGCTGCACCACGGAGTCGTCGGGCACGGTGAAGATGAGCCGGTACCAACCCACGCCCGGGTTCGCGACCCCGCTCGGGGACCCCCAGTTGAAGCCGTAGATGAGCCTTCCGGAGGCGTTGACCTCGGACGGCATGAGGCGTTCCGAGACGGCGACCTCGCTGTAGGTGCCCGTCTCCTCCTCGGCCTTGAGGATGGTCAGGGTCGCTCCGGGCGCGAAGACCATCGGCGCGAGCTCGGCCGCGAGGCCGTCGGTGCCGAAGAGCTCGTCGCGCATCTCGCCCTCGAGGGAGATGGCGTCGTAGCCGAGCATCGGCTCGAACGCGGTGGGGTCGTGCGCGAAGAGGTTGACCTCGACCCGGATCGGCTGCGTTCCGGTGCCGGGGAAGGTGTGGCTGAGCAGGTTGTCGCCCCACTTGACGTCGGTCACGACCGGTACGTCCGTGACGACGGTCCGGTCGGCACCCCACATGTCGGCGTCGAACTCCGGGTCGACGGTGCTGGGATAGGTGTCCGAGCCGACCCCGGTGTAGTAGTCCCCGTCCGGCACCTCGTCGCCGGGGACGGCGTTGGTGTAGTCGGCGTCGCCCGTGGGCAAGCCCGGCACGGTGACGGCGTTGAACAACCCTGCCTTCTCGCCGTCGTCGGCAAGGATCACGGGCACGGAGAGGTTCTTCGTGCCCTCCTCCTCTTCCTCCTCGGGCGGCGCCGCCAGGGCGGCGCTGCCTCCGACCACTACCAGCGCGATCGCGGTGACCAGGGACGTCGTCCCTCGGCCCGTCCGCATGTGCACACTCATGGTTTACACCCTTCATCTGCCCCGGGTCCTCTCGGGGCTGCCCGTAGTTGGGCGTCGGGGGACCGCACCCCACGGCGCGGCCGGCGGCGTCCTTGCCCGGCAGGCCGGTGGTCTCACCTCCCTCGAGAAGCGGTCGAAGCGGACCTCACAACCCCAGTTGTATGGGGCATCTCCCCGCTTCCCAAGGGACCTACGTCTGCCCCGTCCACGCGCGGGCCCGGCGCGGGGGTGGTTGCCTGGACCCATGACCCACGTCAACGACCCCGACGTCGTGCGCCGCCTGCTCACCACCCCGGCCCGCTGGGCGGTGGTGGGGCTGTCCCAGAACTCCGCGCGCACCGCCTACGGCATCGCCGGCTATCTCCAGGACCTCGGCATGGAGATCGTCCCGGTCCACCCCCGGGCGGAGACCGTCCACGGCGCCCGGGGCTACGCGACCCTGGCGGAGATCCCCGGCGGTGTCGACGTCGTGGACGTCTTCGTCCGCTCCGACCTCGCCGGCGCGGTCGTCGACCAGGCGGTGGCGGCCGGGGCGAGGGCCGTCTGGCTCCAGCTGGGCGTCGTCGACGAGGACGCCGCGAGGCGGGCGCGCGAGGCCGGCCTCGACGTGGTGATGGACACCTGCCCGGCGATCGAGGCTCCCCGTCTCGGCATCGTCTGACCCGTCAGCGAGGGGCGCCGAGAGACCGGCTGCCGTGAGCTCGGCCCGACGATCGGCAGCCCTGCTGCCTGTTCGCCTCAGGCCGACTGCGCGTGCCGTGCCGCCGGACGCCCCGCCTCGGGCGCGCGCCGCAGCGCGGCCTCGAGCCGGCGGCGCAGGAGCGGGCCCACGCGCTTCTCGACCTGGTGGATGCCGATGGCGAGGAGCACGCTCAGGGTGACGGCGCCGGCCAGGACCGCCCAGCGCCCGAGGTGGGCGGCGGTGAGGTCGATGAACCACCAGCCCCAGTACTCGTGGATGAGGTAGAGCGGGTAGGTCAGGGCGCCGGCGGGGACCAGCCACGCCCCGCCGAACCTCTTGAGCGGGGTGAGCGCGATGGCGGCCACGGTGGCGAAGCAGCCGACCGTCAGCGCGCCGAGCACCCACGGGTCCGGGGTGAAGATGGTGTTGGCGGTGAGGGAGGTCATCTGCCAGGTGACGGCGTGGTCGACGCCGAGGACGACGTTGCCCGCGAGGATGAGCCACGGCGCGCGGGCGTGGCCCTCGCGGAAGATGAGGTAGAGCATCATGCCGCCGGCGAAGAAGGGGGCGTACCCGTCGATCGCCAGGGCCGCCAGCGGCGTGATCCCGGCCTCGACCGCCACCAGCCCGAGCGCCGGCCACAGCGCGGCGACCCACAGCAGGCGACGGCGGGTGATGCCCCACGCGACGAGCAGGCCGATGAGGAGGTAGAACCGCAGCTCGGCGTACAGGGTCCAGTACACGCCGTCGACGTGCCGGACGCCGAAGAGCTCCTGGAGCATCGTGAGGTTGACCAGCGCCTCGCCGACGCTGATGTCCTTGCCCGCCGGCCACAGGAACAGCAGGAGGGTCGAGGTGGCGATCACCGCGAGCCAGTAGGAGGGGAACAGTCGCGCCACCCGGGACGCGACGACGTGCGGGACGTCGCGGCCCCACGCCGTCATGAGGATGACGAAGCCGGAGATGACGAAGAACTGCTCCGGCCCGAGCGCGGCGTAGATGAGGACGGGCCCGGTCTCGGGGAAGACGGCGCCGGGGTCGTCCCCCCACACCTGCGACCACCGTGCCGTGAAGTGGTAGAGCATGACGCCGACGGCCGCGAGCAGGCGCAGGCCGTCCAGCGCGTACAGGCGCGGGCGGTCCGCGGGCGTGGGCGGACGGTCCGCGGGACCGCGCGACGCCGCCTCCCGCGTCGTGCCTGTGGGGCCAGGGACGCGCGGGGCCGCGGGGCGGAGGGTGTCGGTCATCATCTCGACGGTAGGTCAGCCGCGGCCGCCCCGCACCCCGAAGGTCACAGTTGGATAACGCCGCCGGCCCTCCCGCGCCTCCCGCGCCACCCCCGCCACCCCCGCCACCGGTCAGCCGACCTCCGACAGCGCGCCGGTGGTGACGTCGTAGACGAACCCGCGCACGGCGTCGCGGTGGGGGATGAACGGGCTTGCCACGACGCGCGCGACGGACTGGCGGACGTCGGCCTCGAGCTCGGCGAACGCCTCCGCGGCCCACGGGGGCCGGATGCCGGTGTCGGCCTCGACCGCCTGGCGGAACTCGTCGTCGGTGAAGGTGAGCATCCCGCAGTCGGTGTGGTGGACGAGCACGATCTCGCGCGTCCCGAGCAGCCGCTGGCTGATCGCCAGCGAACGCACGACGTCCTCGGTGACGGCGCCGCCCGCGTTGCGGATCACGTGCGCGTCGCCCACGCTCAGGCCCAGGAGCGCCTGGGGGTCGAGCCTGGCGTCCATGCAGGCGACGACGGCGACCCGGCGGGCGGGCGGCAGCGGCAGATCACCGCTGTCGAAGCGGGTGGCGTACTCCGCGGCGCCGGTCAGGAGCTCGTCGGTGACGCTCATGGTGGGTCCTCTCCCTCGCGGGCGGCCCGGTGACGCCCGACCGGACCAGCGTGGGCCCGGGGTCGCGGGCGCGGCGTGCCGCGGTGCCGCCGTACCGCATGGCGGACAACCGGTGCCGCGAGCGGGCCCGGCCGACGTCGGGCGGCTCGGGGCTCGGGGCTCGGGGCTCAGCCGATGCGGCGCGGCCCCGCCTGCCAGGCCTCCCACGCGGACCGGATGATGTCCGTCAGGCCGTGCTCGGCCTTCCACGACAGCACCTCTCCGATGCGGTCCGCGGCCGCCACGAGCTGGGGTGGGTCGCCGGCGCGACGCGCCTCGACCTCGGCGGTGACGTCGAGCCCGGACGCGCGCCCGATCTCGTCGACCACCTCCTTGACCGAGGCCCCGGTGCCGGTGCCGACGTTGAACACGTGCTCGGTGGGCTCGGCGTCGGAGGTGAGGTGGTCCATGGCGGCGAGGTGCGCCTGGGCGAGGTCGAGGACGTGGATGTAGTCGCGGATGCAGGTCCCGTCCGGCGTGGGGTAGTCGTCGCCGAAGATCTTCGGTCGGTCCCCGCGCTCGAGCCGGTCGAGCACCATGGGCACGAGGTTGAGCACGGCCGGGTCGCCGAGGTCGGGCCAGCCGGCGCCGGCGACGTTGAAGTAGCGCAGCGCGGTCCAGCGCAGCCCCCAGGCCCGTCCGCAGTCGGCCAGCAGCCACTCCCCCACGAGCTTGGTCTCGCCGTAGGGGTTGATGGGGCGGCACTCGACGTCCTCGCCCACCAGCTCCACCGGGGGCATCCCGTAGACCGCCGCGGAGGAGGAGAAGATCATGTTCCGCACCCCGGCGTTCTCCATCGCGGCGAGCACGTTGGCCAGCCCCCCGACGTTCTGCTGGTAGTACCAGGCCGGCCGGGCCACGGACTCCCCGACCTGCTTCCGGGCGGCGAAGTGGATGACCGAGGTGACGGCCCGCTCGCTCATGACCCGCTCCAGCGAGGTCTGCGCGCCGTCCCCGGCGACGTCGAGCTCGACGAGGGTGGCCGCGCCCACCCGGTCGGCCGCGCCGGTGGAGAGGTCGTCGACGACGACGACGTCCTCCCCGCGCTCGAGGAGGAGACGGACGACGTGGGCGCCGATGTAGCCGGCGCCGCCGATGACGAGGGTGCTCATGACCCGCAGCGTATCGGGGCCGCACGAAGGGCTGGGACTCCCGGCGGCGGGGCAGGACGAAGGGCCGGGACGCTCGGCGTCCCGGCCCTTCCGGTGTTCCTGCGCGGCGGTTGTCCCGACCGCGCCGCGCTCAGCGCTCCCGGTTCTCCGGGTACGCCGTGCCGGTGTCGCGGACGTCCCGGTCGATCTCCGGCGCGGCCTTGCCCGGGTCGGTCGCGGCGTCGGCCGCTGCCCGCTCGCCCCGCCGCTCCTCGTAGGCCTTGCCAACCGCCCGGGCGGGGTCGTGGTACGCCGACGGGGTCGTGGTCGGCACGCGGTCGGGATCGTCGGCGGCGCGCTCCTGCGCTGCGCGGGCGCCGGTCGAGACCGCCGCCGCCTCCTGCGCCTCGTCGAAGACCGACGGGGCGCCGGTGCCCTCGGCGCCGTCCTCCTCGCGCCCGGGGGTGCGCAGGTTGAACCGCTTGATCGCCCAGGTGAACAGCAGGAAGTAGATCACCGCGTAGCCCAGGCCGATCGGGATGATCCACAGGGGGTTCGTCGCGATGCCGAAGTTGAGCAGGTAGTCGATCCCACCGGCGGAGAAGGTGAAGCCGTCCTTGATGCCCAGAGCGTTGACCAGGGCCAGCGAGGTGCCGGTGAGCACGGCGTGGACCACGTACAGCGGGAACGCGACGTAGGCGAAGGCGTACTCGAGCGGCTCGGTGATGCCGGTGAGGAACGAGGTCAGTGCGACGGACAGCATGATGCCGCCGGTGACCTTGCGCCGCTCCGGCCGGGAGGTGCGCCAGATGGCCAGCGCCGCGGCGGGCAGGGCGAACATCATGATCGGGAAGAAGCCGGTCATGAAGGTGCCCGCGGTGGGGTCGCCGGCGAAGAACCGGAACAGGTCGCCCTGCGCCACCTCACCGGTGGTCGGGTTGGTGAACTCGCCGAACTGGAACCACGGGAGGCTGTTGAGCAGGTGGTGCAGCCCGAACGGGATGAGCAGCCGGTTCAGCGTGCCGAAGACGAACCCGCCGATGACCGTGTTGCTCTCGCCGGTCACCCACTCGCTGAACGCGCCGATGACGGCGTCGAACGCGGGGTAGATGAGGGCGAACAGCACGCCCACGACGACCGCGACCCAGGCGGTGATGATCGGCACGAGACGCCGCCCGCCGAAGAAGGCCAGGTACGGGGGGAGCTTCGTGCGGTAGAAGCGCTGCCACAGCAGCGCGGCGATGATGCCGATGGTGATGCCGCCGAGCACCCCGTAGTTGATCGTCTCCTCGCCCTCGGCCCCGGCGCCGAAGTACGGCGCGAGCGAGCCGAGCACGGCGTCGAAGGTGAGGTAGCCGATGAGACCCGCGAGCGCCGTCGACCCGTCGGACTTGCGGGCGTAGCCGATGGCCACACCGATGGCGAAGATGAGGGGGAGGTTGTTGAACAGGGCCCCGCCGGCGGCGGCGAGGACGTCGGCGACCGGCTGCATCCAGCCGAAGCCGTCCCAGGACGACACGCCCTCGGCGCCGAGCATGTCGGCCTGGCCGAAGCGCAGCAGGAGGCCGGCCGCCGGCAGGGCGGCGATCGGCAGCATGAGCGAGCGGCCCACGCGCTGGGCCTGGGCGAAGCCGGGGATGTGTCGTTTCTCGCGCGCCGGGGCACCAGCCGCTGCTGTGGTCATCTCGGTTCCTCTCGGGCGGTCTCGCCGCCGTCGTCCGTGCAGCGCCGCACACGTCGCTGTGCCCGGCAGGATCGGTACAGACCGGACACGGTGGTCTGGACCAGTGGTGCACACTGAAGCCCTTACCTCTCGGGGTGTCAAGCATCACAGCGGCGTGGTGCACAATCGTCGGGCCGGAAGCGGGAGAGGGGACGCCGTGAAGCACACGACGGTGCGCGACTACCTCGAGGGACTCGTCGAGCACCTCGAGCCCGGTTCGCGCATCCCGTCCGAGCGTGAGCTGTGCGAGCAGTTCGGTGTCTCACGGATGACGGTACGCCAGGCCGTCGACGCGCTCGTCGTGGCCGGGGTGCTGCAGCGGGTGCAGGGCCGCGGGACGTTCGTGTCCCGGCCCAGGGTCGACATGCAGCTGCGCCTGACGGCCTTCGACGACGAGATGCGCCGCCGGCACATGTCCCCCGGCTCGCGGGTCCTGCGGGCCGACAGCCGCCCCGCCCCGGCGGAGGTGGCCACCGCGCTGGAGATCCCCGCCGGCGACGCCGTGTACTACCTCTACCGGGTGCGCCTGGCCGACGGCGTGCCGATGTCGCTGGAGGAGAACTGGGCGCCGGCGGCGCTCCTCCCGGGCCTGCTCGAGCCCGCCCCACCCAGCAGCCTCTACGCGGCCTTCCTCGAGCGCGGCTTCCCGCCCTCCTGGGGCGAGGACACCATCGAGGCCATGGTCGTGCGCAGCCCCGACGCCGACCTCCTCGGCCTGCCCGACGGCGGGGCGGGCCTGCGCATCACCCGGCGCACCTTCAGCTCCGACGTCGCCATCGGGTACAGCCGCTCGCTCTACCGCGGCGACCGCTACGCCCTCTGGGCGCCGGTGAGCCCGCCCAGCCCGGCCCTGGCGCCCCCGCGCCGCGAGGCGCCGGCCCGTCGAACCGTCACCCCGGGAGCGTCATGAAGGACGTCGGAGCCATCGTCGCGGCCCTCGGCGGCGTGGAGAACATCCGCGAGATCGAGCCCTGCATCACCCGGCTGCGGGCAGAGGTGGACGACCCCGCGCGGGTCGACGAGCGCGCCCTGCGCGCGGCCGGGTGCCACGGCGTCCTGCTGCGCGGACGGGTGGTCCAGGTGGTCGTCGGACCGGAGGCGGACACCCTGGCCAGCGACCTCGAGGAGCTGACGTGGCGGCCCAGCGATGACCGGGGCCCGTCGGCTTGACACCCGTGGCAGGGCCGCGATGGGATGCACTTGTCTGGACCACTGCCGTCGGCAACGAGGCTGCCGGCAGCCCCGAACGAAGGAGAGCGACGTGCACGAGGCAGCAGCGACGAAGCGGACGCGCCGGTGAGCGGCGTCGTCGTCGGCTCCCCGGTGCCGGGCACGGCGCTGGCCATGTCGGAGGTGCCCGACCCGGTCTTCGCGGAGTCGATCGTGGGACCCGGCGTGGCGGTAGACCCTCCGCGCGACGGGGACGTCGACGTCGTCGCCCCGTTCGAGGGCACCCTCGTCAAGCTCCACCCGCACGCGTTCGTCGTCCAGCACGCCTCCGGCCGTGCTGTGCTGGTCCACCTCGGTCTCGACACCGTCCAGCTCAAGGGCGAGGGCTTCACCCTCCACGCCGCCGAGGGCGAGACCGTCACCGCCGGCCAGGTGCTCGTCACCTGGCGGCCCGGCGACATCGCCGAGGGCGGCCGCTCCCCGGTCAGCCCCGTCGTCGCGCTCGACGCCGCCCCGGGTGCGCTGAGCGCGCTCGCGGAGCCCGGCACCGCCCTCGAGACCGGCGCCGCGCTCTTCGAGTGGGCCTGACACCTCGTCGGTCCCGAGCCACGCCCAGCCAGTCGGCCAGCCCGCGCCGCGCCCGTCCCGCCCCAGCCCACGCGGCGGCGCCCCCGCCGTCCCGTCCCAGCCCGAGGAGCACCATGCCCCAGCGCAGCGCCGTCATCGCCTCGAGGGTGGGCCTGCACGCCCGCCCCGCCGCCGTCTTCGTCAAGGCGGCCGCCGCGACGGGGCTGGAGGTGACGATCGGCCGGCCCGGGTCCGAGCCGGTCGCGGCGGACAGCATGCTCGAGGTCATGACGCTCGGCGCCGGGCACGGCGACGAGGTGGTCCTCAGCGCCGAGGGCGACGGCGCGGAGCGGGCGCTCGAGGACCTCACGGCACTGCTCGCGACCGACCTGGACGCCTGACCTCAGGCGCCGAAGCCCACCCGGCCGCCGCGCTGGGCCCGCAGCCGGGCCCCCTTCTCCTGGGCCACCTGACGGAGGCCGTCCTGGAAGGTCACCATCTGCTCGCGCACGCCGGCGGCACCCTCGCCCTCCCCGGCGCCGAGGATCCGGGCGGCCAGGAGGCCGGCGTTGCGGGCCCCGCCGATCGACACCGTCGCCACCGGCACCCCGGCGGGCATCTGCACGATCGAGAGCAGGGAGTCCATCCCGTCGAGGTGGCGCAGCGGCACCGGCACCCCGATCACGGGCAGGGGTGTCACCGAGGCGAGCATCCCGGGCAGGTGCGCGGCGCCGCCGGCGCCGGCGACGATCACCCGCAGGCCACGCTCGGCGGCGGAGCGCCCGTACTCGATCATCTCCAGCGCCATGCGGTGCGCGGAGACGACGTCCACCTCCGTCTCGACCCCGAACTCCGCGAGGACGTCGGCGGCCTCCTTCATCACCGGCCAGTCCGAGTCCGACCCCATGACGATCCCGACCACCGCGCCCATCGCTGCCTCCCGCCCGCCCGGCCGCCACGGCCGGTGCCGGCCACAGTCTCCCACGGCGACGTCTCGCCGGGCCGGGCGCCGTCACGCACACTGGTGACGTGCAGACCACCCACCCGACCCGGCCCGCCGCGGGCGTGCGCGCGGACGGCCGGCCCGGCTTCTGGACCCGGGCCGCGCACGTCCTCGCCGTCCCCGGCGCGCGCCCCGCCCGCGTGGCCACCGACGCGGTCGAAGTCGCCGGTGTCGTCAGTCTCGTCCTCGCGGCCCCGAGGGGCCCGGTCGCCGTCGCCCTGTTCGCCCTCGTCCTGCTGGGGCTGACCGTCCCGCGGGTCCTGGGCGTTCCCGGATGGCTCCAGGCCGTCTCGGGGACGGTCGTCGTCGCGGCCGCGTGGGCCGCCCTGCTGGGTCTGTACGAGCGGTGGTGGTGGCTGGACATCGCCGCGCACGCCGCCGCCAACGGTCTGCTCGCCCTGTTCGCGTTCCGCCTCGTCGTCGCCGGTGGGCTCCTGCCGGTGCCCGGTGGGCCGGCGCCGCGCCGGCTCCGTGCGGGGGCGGTCCTGGTGACCGTAACCCTGGGCGTGACCCTCGGCGTGGTGTGGGAGCTGGCCGAGTGGTTCGGCAACTCCTTCCTCGACGACGGCATCCTGGTCGGTTACGAGGACACCCTGGGTGACCTCGTGGCCGGGGCCGCCGGGTCCTCGGTCGCCGGTCTGCTGCTCGCACGCCGCCCGGCGGCGTGGCGGCGCGATCCCTTGGCGTCGCCGGGACGGCCCGCCCCGTGAGCGGCCCTGGGACGGGCGGCTCGGTCGGCGCGCGGCGCTGGGCCGAGGTCGGCGTCAGCGTCGTCATCCCCGCCCGGGACGACGCCGTCGCCCTCGCGGTGTGCCTCGACGCCCTCGCCGCCCAGACGTCCCCGCCCCTGGAGGTGGTGGTCGTCGACAACGGCTCCAGCGACGACACCGCCGACGTCGCCCGGTCCCGCGGTGCGCGGGTGGTCCACGAACCGGAGCGGGGGATCCCGCAGGCGGCGTCGGCCGGGTACGACGCCGCCCGGGGCGACGTGATCGCCCGGCTCGACGCCGACTCCGTCCCGCCGCCGGACTGGGTGGCGCGGGTGGGTGCCGCGCTGGCCGGGGGTGCCGACGCCGTCACCGGCGTCGGGGTCTTCCACGACCTGCCGCGGGGCACGGCCCGCCTGACGGCGGCCGCCTACCTCGGGGCGTACTACCTCCTCGGGCACGCCGCGCTGGGCCACCACGCCCTGTGGGGCTCGAACATGGCGTTCCGTCGCGAGGCGTGGCTGGCGGTGCGTTCGCAGGTCCACCGCGACGACGCCGAGCTCCACGACGACATGGACCTCGCCTTCGTCCTCGGTCCGGGCCGCCGGGTCGTGCTGGACCGGCGGCTGGTCGTCGGCGTGTCCGGCCGGTCGGTGCGCGGCGGGGCTCAGCTCCGGCGGCGGTTCCGTCGCCAGTTCCGCACGCTCGCCGTCAACTGGCGCACCGCCCCGCCGTGGCAGCGGTGGGCGGCGCGGCTGGCCGGCTGATCCGGCGGCCTCGCCGGCTGATCAGCGGGCTCGCCGGCTGATCAGCGACTCCCAGGAAGCGGGGCGACTCCGCAGGAAGCGGGGCGAGTGAGCGGCTGCGGGGGTACGACCTCGACGCGCGGCCACGTACTCGACGCGACGCCACGTACTCGACGCGAGGCCACGACCTCGTCGCGGATCCCCGCGGCGTCAGCCTCGGGACGGACCCGCGAGGCGTCAGCGGTCGACGGTGTCCGGGTCGTCCGCGCCGGTCTCCTCCATGAGGGCGGCGTCGCCGCGCAGGAGCGCCACGGCCGCGTCGGCGGTGCGCCGCGCGTCCTGGAGGTCCGCACCGGTGACGGTGACGTGGCCGAGCTTGCGGCCCGGGCGCACCTCCTTGCCGTACAGGTGGACCTTGGCCTCGGGGTGGCGCGCCATGACCTCGGCGTAGGCCTCGCGCGGGTCGGCCAGGTGCGAGCCGAGCAGGTTGACCATGACCGCGGCCGGCGCCCGGACCGAGGTGTCCCCCAGGGGCAGGTCGAGCACCGCCCGCAGGTGCTGCTCGAACTGGCTGGTGACCGAGCCCTCGATGGTCCAGTGGCCGGAGTTGTGCGGGCGCATGGCCAGCTCGTTGACCACGAGCCGTGAGGAGCCGTCGTCGGCGTGGACCTCGAACATCTCCACGGCGAGCACCCCGACCACACCGAGACCGGTCGCGATGCGCTCGCCGATGGTCCTCGCCCGGTCGAGGGTCTCCTGGGAGAGGTCCGGTGCGGGCGCGAGCACCTCGGCGCAGACCCCGTGCTCCTGCACGGTCTGGACCACCGGCCAGGTGCGCACCTCGCCCGTGCCGTCCGGCCCGCCGCCCGGGCGCCGGGCGACGAGGACCGCGAGCTCCTTGGTGAAGGGCACCTTCTCCTCGGCGAGCAGGGCCTCGCCGGCGGCCAGAGAACCGAGCCAGTCCGCGGCCTCGTCGGCGGCGCGGACGACGCGGACCCCCTTGCCGTCGTACCCGCCGCGGGCGGTCTTGACCACCACCGGCCACCCGGTGGCCGCCCCGAACGCGTCGAGCTCCGCGGCTGTGCGCACGGCGGCCCACGCCGGGCAGGGCGCGCCGAGCTCGGTGAGCCGGCGCCGCATGACGATCTTGTCCTGGGCGTGCACGAGGGCCTCCGGGCCGGGCCGCACCGGCACCCCCTCGGCCTCGAGCTCGCGCAGCAGGTCGTTCGGGACGTGCTCGTGCTCGAAGGTGAGGACGTCCGCACCCGCCACGAGCGAGCGGACGGCCGCCGCGTCGGCGGCCGCGCCCACCGGCGCGTCGGGCACGACCTGCGCGGTGGCCACCGTGGGCGACTCCACGAGGACGCGCAGGTGCACGCCGAGGGCGATCGCCTGCTGCTGCATCATCCGGGCCAGCTGGCCCCCGCCCACGACTGCCACAATCGGTGCTCCCACGATGGGCGAGCCTATCCGCGGTTACCCTGACGTGGTGACGACGTTCCGCGGGCAGGACACCCCCGCGACCGCGGCGGGCACCGACCGCGCCGAGCCGGGACACCCCCGCACCGACCGCGCCGAGCCGGGACACCCCCGCACCGGCCTGCTCGGGCGGCTCCTGCGCGGCCAGAGCCTGAGCGCGTGGTTCGTCGAGCTGGTGCGCTTCCTCGCCGTCGGCGGCTCCGCGTACGTCGTCGACGTCGGGCTGTTCAACCTCCTGCGGTTCGGTCCGGGCGAGCTCCTCGGCGACAAGCCGCTGACCGCGAAGGTCGTCTCGGTCACGGTCGCGGTGGTCGTGGCATGGCTGGGCAACCGGTACTGGACCTTCGCCGGCTCTCGCCAGCCCTCGCGGCGACGGGAGCTGACGATGTTCGCCCTGGTCAACCTCGGCGGGATGGCGATCGCCGTCGGCGTGCTCGCCATGAGCCACTACGTGCTGGGGTTCACCTCCCCGCTGGCCGACAACATCGCGGCCAACGGTGTGGGTCTCGTCCTGGGGACCGCGTTCCGATACGTGTGCTACCGCTACCTCGTCTTCACCGCCGACGGCGGCGCCGCCCCACGCTGACGAGCGCGCCCTGGGGCAGGACGACGTCGGGGTCGAGCGCGGCCGGGACGGCGTTGAGGAAGATCGTGAAGACCGGCGGGCGCCGCTGGCTCAGCTCGAGCCGGCCGCCGTCGGCCGCGACGAGGTCCCGGGCCAGAGCCAGGCCGAGGCCCGTGCCGGACCCGCCGGAGACGTGCTTGGTGAAGATGTCGGGGGCCAGCTCGTCGTCCACGCCGGGGCCCTCGTCGGAGACGTCGACGAAGACGCCCTTGCCGGTCGCGGTGCGCCGCGAGACGACGCGGGTGGCGCCCGCCCCGTAGCGCAGCGCGTTCTCCAGCAGCGTGGCCAGGACCTGGGCGAGGGAGCCGGGGGTGGCCAGGACGGCCAGGCCGGCCGCGTCGTCGAAGACGAGCTCGCGCTTGGCCTTCCGATACGTGCGGGCCCACTCCTCACGCTGCTGCTCGAAGACGTCCCCGAGGTGGACCGCCTCGGTGGTGCCGCCGCCGGCGGACCGGGAGGTGCGCAGCAGGTCCTCGACGACGCCGGTGAGGCGCTCGGTCTGCTCCAGCGCCAGGTGGGCCTCCTCACGCACCTCGTCCTGCTCGCTGAGGGCCTCGATCTCCTCCAGGCGCATCGACAGCGCCGTCAGGGGGGTGCGCAGCTGGTGGGAGGCGTCGGCGGCGAACTGCCGTTCCGCGGCCAGGCGCCCGGCGAGCCGGTCCGAGGTGCGGGCGAGCTCGGCGGCGACGAGGTCGATCTCCTCGATGCCGGTGGGCTTCATCCGGGGTCGGACCAGGCCCGAGCCGACCTGCTCCGCCGAGGCGGCGAGGTAGATCAGCGGCGCGGAGAGCTTGCGGGCCTGCCGCCGCGCCACGGCGAGGCCGACGACGAACGCCGCCACGACGCCCGAGGCGACGAGCAGGATCACGCTGATCGAGCGCCAGCGCACCTGCCACGCGTCGACGTCCATCCGCACGGTGGCGCCCGAGGGGGTGATCTGCAGGGACCGGACCACGCGGTCGGTGAACACCGGTCCGGCGCGGTACTGCTCGCCGTCGGGCCCCTGGACGAGGATCCCGGCCTCGAGGTTGACGGTGCCGTCGACCCACGGCTCGAGCATCGAGTCGCTGAGCTCCTGGTCGTTGACCAGGCGCCGCTCGATGGAGCGGCCCAGGGAGGACGCGCGCAGGTCGAGGGTGGAGCTCTCGGACTCCCACACGAGGATCGCCCCGAAGACGGCCATCGGGACACCGAGGATGAGGACCGCCGCGGTGACCGCGACGAGGATCATCTGGGTCGCGCGGCGGCGCACGGGAGGCTAGCTCCCGGACGTCTCGAACCGGAAGCCCATCCCGCGCACGGTGGTGATGTACTTCGGGTCGTTGGCGTCGTCACCGAGCTTGCGGCGCAGCCAGGACACGTGCATGTCCAGGGTCTTCGTCGAGCCGGTCGGGTCGGTCCCCCACACCTCGCGCATGAGGGTCTCGCGGCCCACGACCGAGCCGGCGTCGCGCACGAGGACGCGCAGCAGCTCGAACTCCTTGGCCGTGAGGTGCATCTCGCGCGTACCGCGGAAGGCGCGGTGGGCGGCGACGTCGACCCGCACGTCCTGGGCGACGAGCTCGTCCTCCTCGGTGACGTCCCCGCCGGCGCGGCGCAGCAGCGCCCGCACGCGTGCGAGGAGCTCGGCCAGGCGGAAGGGCTTGGTCACGTAGTCGTCGGCACCGGCGTCCAGGCCCACGACGAGGTCGACCTCGTCGGCCCGGGCGGTGAGGACGAGGATCGGCAGGGTCAGGCCCTGGTTGCGGATGTGGCGGGCGACGTCGAGGCCGTCCATGTCCGGCAGGCCGAGGTCGAGGACGACGAGGTCGACGCCGTTGGGCAGGTCGTCGATCGCGGCCTGGCCGGTGCCGTGGGGACGGACGTCGTACCCCTCCCGCCCGAGCGCCCGGGCCAGCGGCTCGGCGATCGCCGGGTCGTCCTCTACCAGCAGCACGTTAGTCACGCCGTCATCGTAGGACAGAACGTCAACAAAGGGTCAAGCCTTGCTCACCAGGTGGCGTCGTCGCAGGTCAGGGGTGTGCAGCTCGCCCTGTGGCGGGCCCCGGGGCCGGCTGAGGTCTGGCGCGGGCCGGCTGAGATCTCGGCGCGGGTCGGCCGAGATCCCCGTGCAGCTCGGCTGCGCGTGCAAAGGTCAGCCGGGGACCCGACGCAGCTCGTAGGGCATGACCTGGCCCAGCCCCTGCAGGTCGGCGACGTCGCGGGGGACCATGGTGTACCGGCGCGCGACAGGGGTGAGCGACATCGCCCGGGCCGTGTCCGGGTCCATGAGGATCGCGCCGGGCGGGGCGACGTCGACCAGGCGCGAGGCGAGGTTGACCGTGGGGCCGAAGACGTCGCCGTTGCGCGAGAGCACCCCGCCCCACACCACGGCCGCCCGCACGGGCAGCATGTTCTCCTTCGCGTGCAGGGCCTCGACGAGGTCGACGGTCACCTCCGCCGCCGTCGGCAGGTCGTCGGCGACGTAGAGGATGGCGTCACCGATGGTCTTGACCACGCGGGCGCCGTGCGTGGTGATGACGTCGCGGGAGGTGTACTCGAAGGTCTGGACGAGGTCGGCGAGCGCGCGGGAGCCCAGCTCGGTCGACCGGCGGGTGTAGGCGACCATGTCCACGAACCCCAGGGCGCGCTGGAGCGGCAGGTGGAAGGGGTCGGTGTCCGGCTGGCGCATCTCCGCCACCTCGGCCTCGGTGCGCACCATGAGGGCACCGAGCTGGCGGCGCCAGGCGTAGTTGAGCTGGGTCTGGAGGACGTCGACGATGCCGGGCAGCTTGTCGAGCACGACGAGCCGCGCCGAGACGTCGTCGAGGTCGAGGGTGCGCGCGGCGTGCTCGATGAGGGCCTCGGTCTGCCAGAGCACGAGCCGGTCGGTCATGTGCGACTGCGCCCGCAGGAGCGAGATGACGGCCGTCATGTCCAGGCGGCCGTCGTCGACGAGCGAGGCCATCTCCTGCAGGGCGGCGACGTCGCCGTCACCGAAGAGGACGACGTCGTCCTGCACGTTGGGGAACGCCATCGCCTTCCAGAAGGTCCGGGCGAGATCGACCGACACCCCGGCCCGCTGCGCCAGCTCGATGATCGTGTACCGGGCGGGGCCGCCGAGGAGCTGGTCGAGGTGCTCGGCCACCGTGGAGGACGGCGCGCTGTTCGAGCGCGCCTCGCCGATGTCGTCCGTCCGGTCCGGGACGGCGTCGGGCGCGCCGCTCGTCCCTGGCTCGGTCGTCACCGTCGCAGCCTAGCCCGCGACCCGGGCGGGACGTCGGCCCGCGGGTCAGCGACGTCGGACGTGGCTGACGTCCCCGGCGCGCACGGCCACCTCCCGGCCATCCTCGGTGCGGACGAGGAGCGCCCCGTCGGCGCCGAGCGAGGTCGCGGTGCCCTCGAGCCGTTCCCCGCCCGGCAGGTCGACGGCGACCTCCTGCCCGAGCGTGGCGCAGCGCTCGGCGACCTCGCCGGTGAGGGCGCCGGTGTCCCCGCCGGCCGTCTCCCAGCGGTCGAGGAGGGCGACGAGGTGCCGGCCCACCGCGGCGAGGACGTGCTGCGGCGTCGCCGCGGCGCCCTCGAGCCGCAGCGACGTCGCCCAGCCGACGGGCAGCCCCGACCGCTCCTCCGCGACGTTGACGCCGATCCCCAGGACGACGGCGGGTGGCTGCCCGGGCACGACCTCAGTCAGGATGCCGGCCACCTTGCGGTCCCGGCCCCAGCCCGGCAGGTCCTCCTCGCCTGCGTCGACCATCACGACGTCGTTGGGCCACTTGAGCGCCACCCGGCGCCGTGCCGCAGCGCCGCCGCCAGCGCCCGTCAGGACGTCCTCCACCGCCCGGAGGACCGCCAGGCCGGTGAGGAGCGTGACCCAGGCGAGGTCCTGGGCGGGCACGCGCGGACGCACGAGGACCGAGGCGGTCAGCGCCTGGCCGGGGGGCGTGTCCCAGGACCGCCCCGCGCGGCCCCGGCCCGCGTCCTGGGCGTCGGCCACGAGCACCGACAGGTGCGGCCACCGTCCGGGCTCGCGGGCGGCGGCCTCGCGCAGGTCGGTGCTGGTCGAGCCGGTGCGCGCGACGCGCACGGTCCGGGAGAAGGGGGCGGCGCCGTCGTCCATGGCCCCCATGGAACCACCGCGGGCCGATTTGTGGGACCCGCACAACCACCCGGGCCTGAACACGCACATCCTGCCCAAGGAGGGGTGGGGGTCCGACAACTACTCTCGGGGACGTGACCGATACGACCGAGAAGACCTCGACCACCACCGCCGCGAAGCTCGCGGACCTCGCGGACCGGGTCGAGGCCGGCATCACCGCCCCGGCGGACGCCGCCCGGCAGAAGCAGCACGGTCGGGGCAAGAAGTCCGCCCGCGAGCGCCTCGAGGCCCTCCTCGACCCGGGCTCGTTCACCGAGCTCGACGCCTTCGCCACCCACCGCTCGACGGCGTTCGGCCTCGAGCGCCGTCAGGTCCCCGGCGACGGCGTCGTCACCGGGTACGGCACCGTCGACGGGCGGCAGGTGTGCGTCTACTCCCAGGACTTCACCGTCTTCGGTGGCTCCCTCGGCGAGGTGCACGGCCAGAAGATCACCAAGGTCATGGACCTCGCCCTGCGCACCGGGGTGCCGGTGGTGGGGATCTCCGACGGCGGTGGCGCCCGCATCCAGGAGGGCGTCGCGGCCCTGACGCAGTTCGCCGAGATCTTCCGGCGCAACGTCGCGGCCTCCGGGGTGATCCCGCAGATCTCGCTCATCCTCGGCCCGAGCGCCGGCGGGGCGGTCTACTCCCCCGCGCTCACCGACTTCATCGTCATGGCCGAGGGCACCTCGAACATGTTCATCACCGGCCCCGACGTCATCAAGGCGGTCACCGGCGAGGAGGTCGGCTTCGAGGAGCTGGGCGGGGCGGCCACCCACGCGCAGCGCTCGGGCGTGGCCCACTACCAGGCCGCCGACGAGGACGACGCCATCGACTACGTGCGCGCACTGCTGTCCTACCTCCCCTCGAACAACCTCTCCGACGCCCCCTCGTGGCCCGTGCCGGCCGCCGAGGCCGATTCCGCGCTCGAGGTCACCGACGCCGACGCCGAGCTCGACACCCTGGTCCCGGACTCGGACAACCAGCCCTACGACATGCGCACGGTCGTCGAGCACGTCGTCGACGACGGCGAGCTGCTCGAGGTCCAGCCGGGCTACGCCCAGAACATCATCACCGCCTTCGGCCACGTCGAGGGCCGGCCCGTCGGGATCGTGGCGAACCAGCCCCTGCAGATGGCCGGGACGCTGGACATCAACGCCTCCGAGAAGGCGGCCCGGTTCGTGCGCACCTGCGACGCGTTCAACCTCCCGGTCCTGACGTTCGTCGACGTCCCCGGCTTCCTGCCCGGCACCGACCAGGAGTGGAACGGGATCATCCGGCGCGGCGCCAAGCTCATCTACGCCTACGCCGAGGCGACCGTCCCGCTTGTCACCCTCATCACCCGCAAGGCCTACGGCGGCGCGTACATCGTCATGGGCTCCAAGCAGCTCGGCGCCGACATCAACCTCGCCTGGCCCACCGCCCAGATCGCCGTCATGGGCTCCGGCGGGGCGGTGAACATCCTCCAGCGCTCGGCGCTGAAGAAGGTCGCCGACGCCGGCGGCGACGTCGAGGCCGAGCGGGCCCGGCTCGTCGCGGACTACGAGGAGGCCCTCGTCAACCCGTGGGACGCCGCCCGGCGCGGCTACGTCGACGCCGTCATCGCCCCGTCCGAGACCCGCGTGCAGGTCGTGCGTGCGCTCCGGGCGCTGCGCACCAAGCGGGCGAGCCTGCCCGCCAAGAAGCACGGGAACATCCCGCTGTGACCACCACGGAGATCTCGGCCGCCACGCCCGAGGACTTCTCCGGCGACGACGACACCGTCGCGGTCGCCCTGGCCGGCGCCGGGTCGGCCGGCGACGGTGGGCTGCCGGCCACCGCGGCGGTGCGCGTCGTGCACGGCGCGCCCGACGAGGTCGAGCTGGCGGCGCTCGTCGCGGGCCTCGTCGCGGCCCGGGCGGCAGCCGTCGAGCTCGGCGGCCTGCCCGACGAGGGGGCCGAGCAGGTCCGCACGCGCTGGACCGACCGCACCCGACCGCTCGGGGCCGGCCCCGTCCCCGGGCCGGGCTCGTGGCGCTGGTCGCTGCACCCCTGAGGGCGCGCCGCTGGGCGCTGCATTCCTGACGGCGCCAGACGTCGCACGCCGGCGCCGCGCGTCGCTCCCGCACACCGACGACCCCCGACGCGACACGCCCCCTCACCCGGCCCTCGCCCTGCCGCCGGCCAGGTGACGCCGCGCCGCCCCCAGCCCTGGCGCACCACTACCGGTGCGAGCCACGCCGTGCCGCCCAGCACCGGCGACCCAGCACCCGCGGCCCGGTCCGCGGCAGCCCTCATCCCGTCGGCGACCCTCGTCATGGCTGGTGCGGCGAAGCCGTCCCCGCGGCGCCGGCCGCTCGCAACCCCCAACGTGGGGGGTCCCCCGGCCTCAAGTTTGGGGATTGAGGGCCCCTGTCGGGCGCGGGAGGCTCACCAGTGGGGAACACCGATCGGCGCACGTGCGGCCGACGGCGCTTTGGGGGGGCCCACAGCTGAGGCTGGAGGCCGGGACATGGGGACGACGTCGACCGAGGCACGGTCGCTGCCCCTGACGCGCCGCTGCGCACCCGCCTCCCTCGCCAGGACCGGCCGCCCCCGCCGCCCGCGGCGCACCCGTCGCGGCCGCTGCTCGTGCCGGCCCGCCGTCCGGCGCTCGCCCGCCCCCCGGACCCCTCGCACCAGCCGGGCCCTGCCCCGGTCGTCGCTCGGGACGGACGAGGACTCCGGGCCACGCCGCGGGTGGGACCCGCAGACGGACCGCACAGAGCAGCAGCACTCGGCGCAGGCCTCGGCCCGCCGCCACCTCGCAGGACCAGAAGCTTTCCGACCACCTTGGTAAGGAGCCAACGATGGCCGAAGTACCGCGGCACCGTCAGGACCGCCGCACCAGAGCGACCAGGCTGGGGGCACTCGTCTCAGCGAGTGCCGTCATGCTGTCCGGAGTCTTCGTCGTCACCGGTCCGGCCGGTGCGGCCCCGCCGCCCGGTCAGGACTTCAACGTCACGACCGGCGACCTCGAGTTCGTCCTCAAGCAGATCCAGATCTCCGAGGCGCACGCGGAGGACGTGGTCACCGAAGACCCCGACTCCTCGCCGCTGTGCCGGCCGGGCAACCGCTTTGACGCCGCCACCCAGACCCACGTCGACGCCGACGGCGACCCGTGCGTCGGCGCTCCCACACTCCCCTTCGGCCTGCGCACCGTGGACGGCCGATGGAACAACCTGTTGCCCGGCCAGGATGGCTACGGCGCCGGCGCGCGGACGTTCCCCCGCCTGCTCGAGGCCCAGTACCGCACCGCCGACCCCGTGCCCGCGGGCTTCCCGGGCGCAGGCTCACCGACCACGTACGAGCAGACCCAGGGCATCGTCTTCGACTCCGAGGTCCGCACCATCTCCAACCTCATCGTCGACCAGACCACGGCCAACCCGGCCGCCGTCGACGTCGCTGCCCGCGTCGAGGGCGCCGGCGTCATCAACGGAGCGACGATCAGCCGCCTCGCCGGCCCCGACCGGTTCGCCACCGCAGCCGCGATCAGCGCCTCACGGTTCGGACCGGGCGTCCCGGTCGCGTTCATCGCCACCGGCCAGAACTTCCCCGACGCCCTTGCGGGCGGCCCAGCTGCCGCAGCCGAGGGTGGTCCGCTGCTCCTGGTCTCGGGCACCGGCGTCCCGGCGGCGACGGCCGCCGAGCTCCTGCGCCTGCAGCCCCAGAACATCGTCATTCTCGGCGGGACCCCGACGGTCAACGACGCCGTGGCCGACATCCTGACCAGCTACACCGCCGGCACCGTCACCCGTCTCTCCGGTCCCAACCGGTTCGCCACGGCCGCTGCCATCAGCGCCGCCACGTTCGCCCCGAACGTGACCCGCGCCTACGTCACGACCGGGTTCAACTTCCCCGACGCGTTGTCCGCCTCGGCGCCCGCAGCCCGGGACGGTCACCCGATCCTGCTGACCAACACCGGCTCCGTCCCCGCCGAGACGGCCGCTGAGCTCACCCGCCTCGCACCCCAGGAGATCGTCGTCCTGGGCTCGAGCACCTCCGTCTCCGACGCCACCATGGCCGCCCTGGGCTCCTACGCCCCCACGGTGACCCGTGTCTCGGGCGCCGACCGCTACGCCACGTCCGTCGCCATCTCCGCGGCCAACTACCCCACGGCGACGACGGAGGTCTTCCTCGCCAGCGGCGCCAACTACCCCGACGCGCTGGCCGGCGGCCCGGTCGCGGGCCTCGCCGGTGGTCCCCTCCTTCTCGTGCCGGGCACCGGCGCCCTGCCCGCCGTGGTCGCCGAAGAGCTCCAGCGGCTCAGCCCCCAGCGGGTGACCATCCTCGGTGGCCTCCCCACCGTTTCAGCAGCCGTGGAGCAGCAGGTCGCCGGGCTCATCGCCGGGACGGACATCTTCATCCCGGACATCGCCACGGACGAGGGCCTCTCGGCCTCGGCCACGTCGCTGTTCACGATCTTCGGCCAGTTCTTCGACCACGGGCTCGACCTCGTCTCGAAGGGCGGCAACGGTGCTGTCATGGTGCCGCTACAGCCGGACGACCCGCTGTACGTCCCCGGTTCCCCGACGAACTTCTTCGTCCTGGACCGCGCGACGATCGACTCCACCGACGGCGGCCGCGAGCACACCAACCGCACGACGCCGTTCATCGACCAGAACCAGACCTACACCTCGAACCCGTCGCACCAGGTCTTCCTGCGGGACTACGACCTCGTCGGCGGCGTCCCCGAGTTCACCGGCCGGCTCCTCAACGGGGCCGACGGCGGCCTGGCGACCTGGGCGGACACCAAGGAGCAGGCGCGCACGGTGTTCGGCATCGACCTGGTCGACGACGACGTCCTCAACGTCCCCCTCCTCATGACCGACCCTTACGGCCGCTTCGTCCCGGGCCCCAACGGGTTCCCGCAGCTGGCGTTCGAGGACGGCTTCGTCGAGGGCAACCCGGCCGCACCGATCTCCACCACGGGCGCACTCCGGGCGAACCAAGCCTTCCTCGACGACATCGCGCACGGCGCGGTGCCGCAGGACCCGCCGGCCGGGTACGACAACGCGGCGCTCGACGCGCACTTCGTCACCGGCGACGGACGCGGCAACGAGAACATCGCCCTGACGGCCGTCCACCACGTCTTCCACGCCGAGCACAACCGCATGAGCGAGCAGATCAACGACTTCCTCACCACCGAGGCCCCCCCCGAGCTGCTGGCCGGCTTCCAGGCGGACGGCTTCTGGGACTACGGCGAGCGCCTGTTCCAGGCAGCGCGCTTCTTCACCGAGATGCAGTACCAGCACCTGGTGTTCGAGGAGTTCGCCCGCCGCATCCAGCCCAACATCGACCCGACGGTCCAGAACGAGAACTCCTACGTGCCGGACCTCAACCCGGCCATCTCGGCCGAGTTCGCCCACGTCGTCTACCGCTTCGGGCACTCGATGCTCACCCAGACGGTCGACCGCGAGTTCGACGGCGTGGTCGAGGAGATCCCGTTGCTGGACGCGTTCCTCAACCCGGTGGCATTCCGTACCGGGCCCAACGGTGAGACCCTCACCCCGGACGAGGCCGCGGGCTCCGTCATCCAGGGCATGGCCCAGCAGACGGCCAGCGGCATCGACGAGTTCGTCGTCGACACCCTCCGCAACGAGCTGCTCGGCCTGCCGCTCGACCTGCCTTCGATCAACATGCTGCGCGCCCGTGACACCGGCGTCCCACCGCTGCAGGCGGCGCGGACGACCTTCTTCGACGCCACCCAGGCGCCGGAGCTCGAGCCCTACAGCAGCTGGGAGGACTTCCGGCTGAGCATGAAGAACCCGGAGTCCATCCTCAACTTCGTGGCGGCCTACGGCATCCACCCGACCCTCGACGGTGTCACCACGATCGAGGGACGGCGGACCGCCGCCGAGGCGCTCGTGGCCGACCCGGCCTTCATGACCGCCCCGGCGGCAGAGACCGGCCTCAACGACGTCGACTTCTGGATGGGCGGCCTCGCGGAGAAGCCGTTCGTCTTCGGCGGCATGCTCGGCACGACGTTCAACTTCGTCTTCGAGCAGCAGCTGGAGAGCCTGCAGAACGGCGACCGCTTCTACTACCTCAACCGCAACCTCGGGAACACCCTGTTCCACACCCTCGAGGCCAACTCGCTGTCGCAGATCATGCTGCGCAACACCGAGGCCACCGCCCTCCCGCACGACGTCTTCGCCGACCCGCAGATCTCCTTCGACCTCACGGACCCGGCGGCGGACCTCCAGGCGGCTGGCCTGACCCTGCTCAACGGCCAGTGGCGCTTCACCGGCGGGGAGCACATCTTCATCCAGGGCACCGACCAGGCCGACAACGTCCGCGGCGGCATCGGCGACGACTCCATCTGGGGTCTGGCCGGTAACGACCGCATCGAGGGCGACGACGGTGTCGACGCCATCATGGGCGGCGACGGCGACGACATCCTCACCGACCTCAACGGCGACGACCGCATCCAAGGCGAGGCCGGCAACGACGTCATCAGCGGCGGCCCCGGTCTCGGCGACATCCTCTTCGGCGGGTCCGGCAAGGACTTCATCATCGGCGGCCAGGACAAGGCGACCTCCTTCGCCGGCCTCGGTGACGACTTCCTGCTCGGCTCCACCGGTCCGGACAACCTCATCGGCCACGAGAACGACGACTGGATCGAGGGCGGCCTGGGCCACGACCTGCTGGTCGGGGACAACTCCAACACGATGATGAACGACCCGAACCTCAGCCACGGCGGGCACGACGTCATCATCGGTGGTCCCGGCAACAACGACCACGACGCCGAGGGCGGGGACGACATCATGGTCGCCGGCCTGGGCACCGAGCGGTTCGGCGGCATGCTCGGGTTCGACTGGGTGACCAACAAGGGCACCGGCGTCCCGCTCAACACCGACCTCGCGCTGGTGTTCGGCATCCCGCAGAACCTCACCGCGATCCGCGACCGCTACCTCAACGTCGAGGCCGTCTCCGGCTGGAACGGCAACGACGTCATCCGCGGCGCCCAGGCGGCGGAGCCGCTCGACGGCGCCACCGACGGCCTCGGCTACGGCAACCGTCTCACCCAGGAGCACCTCGACCGCGTCGCCGGCCTGCGGGACCTCCTTGGCGGCGGCGAGATCCCGGTCTACGCCCAGCCGTTCCTGGTCGGGCAGACCGAGCTGGACACGGACTTCAACAACAACATCCTCCTGGGCGGTCAGGGCAGCGACCTGATCGAGCCTCGCCTCGGCCGCAACTTCGTCGACGGCGACGCCTGGGTGGACGTCAACGTGGTGCACCGGCCGGGCGGCGGCGACGTCGTCGAGCGGCAGGCCAGCATCAACGCCTACGCCGTGCGGATGGTCAACGGGACGATCAACCCCGCGGACCTGTACACCGAGCGGCGTCTGCAGAACGACACCACCAACCAGGCGGACGCCATCGACACGGTGGAGTTCTCGGGCAGCGAGCTCGACTACACCATCGAGCAGCTCGAGGACAACGTCTGGCGCGTGACGAACACGGTCGTGGGCGCTGCCCGCGCCGACGTCGTCCGCAACGTCGAGCGGCTGCGGTTCAACGACGTCACCCTGTGCCTGCCCGCAGGCCTGGGCGACCCGACGGACTGCACCCAGGAGAACGGCTCGATCACCGTGACCTCGACCTTCGTCGAGGACGAGGCGCTCACCGCCGACCTCCAGCTCGTCGACCCCGCCAGCGTGGTGGGTCCGGTGCTGTACGAGCTCCAGATCGCCCAGGACGTCGCCCAGGACGGGATCACCGACCAGTGGATCACCACCCAGGCGAACAACACCGGCAGCTTCACGCTCGGTGACGCCGAGGTGGACTGGCAGGTCCGGGTGGTGGCGTCGTACACCGACACCGCCGGGGCCACCCAGATCGTGCTGTCCGACCCGTCGCCGGTCTTCGTCCAGAACGTCAACGACGCTCCGGTGGCGCCGACGATCATCCCGGCGGCGCCCATCCTGGGTGACTTCGTCCGGATGGCCACGGCTCCGGAGGACGCGGACGGCACGACCGGCCTCGTCGCCGGCACGACCGGCGCGTGGCGCTTCCAGCGCGGCGCCGGGGACACCTGGACGGACATCGCCGGCGCGACCGGCACGGGTCTCGACCCGGTCCCGACCTACCAGGTGACCGCCGAGGACCAGGGCTCCGCCCTACGCCTGGTCGTCAGCTACACCGACGACCTCGGCACCAACGAGAACGCCGCCTCGGCGGCGACCGAGGTGGTGCCGGGCGGCTAGTCCGACCGACAGGGGCGGGGGTCCGGGCGTCAGCCCGGGCCCCCGCCCGCATGGATCCAGGTCCGGGGCGGGAGGTGACTCATGGCCGGACCGCAGGGTGCCCGCCGGCTGCTGCTCGTCCACCCGTCGCCCGACCTGTACGGCTCGGACCGCCAGCTCCTCGAGACCGTCGGGGCCGCCGTCGCGGCCGGCTGGCGGGCGCACGTGCTCCTGCCCGAGGACGGTCCGTTGCACGGAATCCTCCGGGCGCGGGGTGCGTCCACCGCCGTCATGACCTTCCCGGTACTGCGCAAGTCCGTCCTCACCCCCGCCGGGATGCTCCGCTGGGGCCTGGCCGCCGTGCCGGCGGTGGTCCGGATGGTCCGCACGCTGCGCCGCCTGGACGCGGACCTGCTCTACGTCAACACCCTGACCATCCCGCCGTGGCTCCTCGCCGGCCGGCTCGCCGGGGTACCGGCTCTGTGCCACGTCCACGAGGCCGAGGACGACCAGCCGTGGGTCGTGCGCACGGCCCTGAACCTCCCCCTGATCCTCCCCCGCTCGGTCGTGGCCAACAGCGGCGCGACCCGGGCGTCGGTGACGGCGACCCGGCCGCGGGTGCGACGTGTCGCGGTCGTCCACAACGGGGTGCCCGACGACGGGACACCGCGCGAGCCCCGGGAACGACGACCGACGGACCCGCTCGCGGTGGTCGTGGTCGGCCGGCTCTCGCCCAAGAAGGGCGTGGACCTCGCCGTGGAGGCGGTGGCCCGGCTGCGTGCGACCGGGCTGCCCGTCACCCTCGACCTCTACGGCAGCGTCTTCCCCGGCTACGAGTGGTTCGAGGACCAGCTCCGCCGCAGGGTGGCCCGGCCAGACCTGGCCGGCGCGGTCCGTCTCCACGGTTACGTCCACCCCACCCGCGCCGCCCTCGAGGCCGCCGACGTCGTCCTCGTCCCCTCGCGGGCCGAGACGTTCGGCAACTCCGCCGTCGAGGCGATGCTCGCCGCACGCCCGGTCGTGGCCGCCCGCGTGCAGGGCCTCGCCGAGGTGCTGGCCGACGCGCCCCGGACCGGGCTGCTCGTCGAGCCGGGGTCCGCCGACGCCCTCGCCGAGGGCCTCCGCGCCGTCGCGGCCGACCCGGCGAGGGCCCGGGAGCAGGGCCGGCGGGCCAGGGCGTACGCGCTCGAGCACTTCTCCCTGCGGCGCTACGGGGAGGCGCTCACCGCGCTGCTCGACGCCGGCGCCGGGACAGGCCGTCGCGGACCTTCCGTGCGGTCATCGCGGCCACGAGCCCCGGGTCCGCCGCCGCGGCACGCAGGATGAGAGCCCCGTAACGTGGGTGGGTGCGGGGGCCCCCCGCCCGCAGGTTCATGGCCTCGCGCAGGAGCACCCGGGCGCGCAGCGCGCGGGGCGGCCGCGGGTGCACCGGCACGGCGTGCACGCCGGCGTAGTGCAGGCGGATGGCCTCGGACGCCGCGATGCTGCGCATCGGGTCGTGCGTGGACTTGCCGCCGGCGAGCGTGTACCTCGCGCTGACCTCGTCGTGGAACTCCAGGTGACCGGACCCGACGGCCCGGACGGTCAGCTCGTAGTCCTCCGCGTAGGCCGGCCACAGCCCCGGCGGTGCGTCGGCGACGGCGGCGCGCAGGACGGGGGCGCGCCACACGATCGCCGCGGGGGCACCGGGGGCGAAGCCGTCCCGCAGCAGGTCGTCGAGCCGCACGCGCCGGCGCCGGGCCCGCATGGTCCGCTCGCCGCCGCCCGGCGCGACGGCCAGGGTCACCCCGCCCACCCCCGCGCAGTCCGCACCGCGGGAGGGCAGCAGCGCGAGGGAGCGGGCGACCCCCGACGGCACGAGCTCGTCGTCGGCGTCGAGGAGCACGATCACCGCCGCGGTGCAGGCCCGCACGCCCGCCCGGCGGGCGGCGGCGGCCCCGGCGTTGGACTGGACGAGGGTGGTGCAGCCGAGGCTCCGGGCGAGCGCCGCGGTGGAGTCGGTGGAGCCGTCGTCGACGACGACGACCTCCTCGGCCCCGCAGGCCCGGGCGCTGGCCACCGCCCGGGCCAGGGTGCGCTCGGCCTGGTAGGCGGGGATCACCACCCCGAGCCCGGTGGTCACGGGTGCCCGCCCTCTCCGCGTGCTCCACCGACCCCGCCAGCCTCGGGACCGACTCCGGGAGCCTCGGGGGGCGCGGCTCCAGCGGTGACGGTCACGCGGTCGGCAGCGGCCGGATCGCGACGTGGGAGCTCCCCCGGCCGGACCCGTCCGGTCCCGCCCACCGGGACGGCCGGTCGCGCCGGCGTGCCCGCCAGCGCGAGGAAGACCCACGGGAAGGTCATCCAGAACCCGTTCGTCGACGTCGAGGTGAGCACGACGGCGACGAAGACGGGCAGCGCGCCGAGCCGGTCAGCGCTGCGCGCCCAGAGGGCGAGCAGGAGCACCGCGAACCCGAGCACCCCGACGACGCCGGAGTCGTAGAGCCACGCGATCCAGAGGTTGCCCACGTACCCCTCGGTCACCCCGGTGATGTCCACCGGGTGCCGCTGCGCGTAGGAGTTCACCCCGAGGCCGAAGAGCCACGCGTCGGCGGCGTCGAGGTCGGCCAGGGCGAGGCGCCAGGTGTCCACGCGGTACGAGCCGGTCCCGATCTCGAAGTTGAGGAGGTTCTCGATCTTCCACACCAGCGAGCCCGGCTCCGCGCGCAGCTCGCCCCAGCGGGCGAGGAGGAGCCCGGCCCCCAGGGCGTAGACCATGAGGGCCGGCGGCGACCTGAGCAACCGTCCGTGCCGGGTGAGCGCCCAGAAGGCCAGCACGACGGCCAGGGCCACCCAGGCCGCCCGGGTGTTGGTGAGCACCAGGGCGATGACGACGGGCAGGGCGAGGAGCAGGTGCCGCGTCGAGAGCTGACGGCGCCGGTGCACCATGACGGCGAGCCAGCCGGCACAGAGGCCCCCCATGAGGTTCGGCTCCAGGGCGAGCCCCCGCACCCGGGGCAGGCCGCCCCCCTGGGACGAGGCGACCAGGGGGGTGGTCTCGGGCGGCAGGGCGACGAGGAGGACGAGCGAGACCGCACTGACGGCACCGAGGATCCACGTCCCGGTGCGGACGAGGGCGGCGTGGTGCGGCGCGAGCCGGAGCACGAGGAAGTACGCCGCCACCCCGGCGGTGAGGTTGAGCAGCATGAACAGCGAGCGCACCGGCTCCGGCGCCACGAGGACGGAGGAGAGGAACGACGCCGCCCACCACGCCGCGAGGCCCGCCATCGCCACCGCCCCCGCACGCACCGGCGGTGGCGTCGTCCCTCGCCCGTCGAGGACGGCCGCGAGAACGAGCAACGCGAGGGCGAGCAGCTCGACCCGCACCGTCGCGGGGCCCACGTCGAGGGCGACACCGTTGGCGAGCACGGCGAGGAAGAACACGGCGAACGCGGCGCGGACGCTCAGCGCCAGCCGGGGCAGCCACAGGGCCGCGGCGACCGCGGCCGCGGTGAGCACCCCCGGCAGCAGGTACTCCCTCACGGGGGCATCCCAGCACCTCAGGACGCGCGAGGGAAGGGGGCCCGCAGCCGCGGCGCCGGAGCGAGCACGCCCGGCTCGAGCACGGCGGGGACGAGCTCCGGCGCAGTTGCGGCGACCCGCGCCGCGGGGACCGGCGCGACCTGCACGGCCGGCACCGGCTGCGGGCTGGGCACCCCCCACGTGGCCGCGACACCGGCCCGGTGACCGCTCGGGCGGACCCGCACGGGCCCGTCGACGGCCAGGCGGGTCGCGAGCGTCTCGTAGGCGTCCGCGACCTCCTCCCAGTCGTAGCGACGGGCGCGCTCGAGGGAGCGGATGCCGCGGCGGGCCGTGGCGTAGGGGTCGGTCTCGGCAGCCTCGAGGGCACGGGCGACGTCCGGGGCGGTGACGAAGTACTCGGCCGCCTCGGCCAGCACGTCGCGGTTGAACGGGACGTCGTAGGCGAGGCACGGCGCGCCGGCCCCGATCGCCCGCAGCAGCGACGGGTTCGTCCCGCCGACGCTGTGGCCGTGCAGGTAGGTCGCGCAGTTCGCGTAGAGCTGGTCGAGGAGCTCCTGGTCCCACACCCCGCCGAGGAAGCGCACCCGGTCGTCGGCGAGGGCGTGGACGGTGGCGGTGTACTGGTCGGAGTACGGCGCGGTGCCGACGACGACCAGCGGCAGCCGCGCACCGCTGCGGACGTATCCCTCGACGACGAGGTGGAGGTGGTTCTCGGGCTCGAACCGGGCAACCGCGAGGTGGTAGCGGCCCGGCAGCAGACCGACCTCCACCAACCGGCCGGCACCTGGCGCCACGATCGGTGCGCCGTAGGCGATCTGGTTGCTCTCGGCGGCGAACTCGGCCCGGTAGTACTCCGCGATGCCCTCGGCGTCGGCGATGAGGGCGTCCGCCCAGCGGACCCCCAGGCACTCCGCCAGGAGGTAGTAGGCCCGTCCCGCCCCGGCCCACTTGGCCCGCCGCCACTCGAGCCCGTCGACGTGCAGCGCCACCGGCACGCGCAGCGCCCGCAGGGCGGGCAGGAAAGGAGAGTTGGCCGCGTTGAACACCATGGCGACGTCGGGACGGCCGGCGGCGAGCAGGTGCCCCACCGACAGGGCGGTGTGGGAGAGGGTCTCCAGGCTCTTGCGTCGCAGCGCCGGGAGGTGCACGAGCCGCATCCCGAGGTGCTCCGGCCGCCCCGCCTCCCCGCCGGTCCGGCAGTACACCCTGACGTCGTGGCCGCGGGCCGCGAGGCGGCTGCCGACCTCCTCCACCGCCGTCTCGAAGCCGCCGTAGCGGGCCGGGACGCCACGGGTCCCGAGGAAGGCGATGCGCAACCGGCCCGATCCTTCGCTCATGGTGGCCTCGCTTCCTGGTGTCAGTACGCGCCGTCGGCGCGCAGCACGGCGCCCGCGGTCCGCAGGAGGATGGCGACGTCGCGCCGCAGCGAGCGGTGCTCGACGTAGTCCAGGTCGAGACGGACGGAATCGGCCCAGGACAGGTCCGACCGGCCGCTGATCTGCCACGGCCCTGTGATCCCGGGCTTCACGAGGAGCCGGCGGCGGGCCGTCAGGTCGTACCGGGCGACCTCCTCGGGCAGGGCCGGGCGCGGGCCCACCACGCTCATGTCGCCTCGCAGCGCATCCCACAGCTGAGGGAGCTCGTCGAGGCAGTACCGCCGGAGGAACCGGCCGACGGGCGTGACGCGCGGGTCGTCGTGCATCTTGAACAGGACGCCGTTGCCGTCGCTGAACGCGGCCAGAGCGGCGCGACGGGACTCGGCATCGACCGTCATCGAGCGGAACTTGTGCATGGTGAAGGTGCGCCCGTCCCGTCCGACCCGGACCTGCCGGAACAGCACCGGGCCGCCGTCCCCGACGGCGACGGCCAGCGCGACGGCCAGGAGGACGGGCGTGAGGAGCAGGAGGGCGAACGCCGAGACCACGACGTCCGTCGCCCGTTTGACGGCGGCCTCCGCGCGACCTGCGAACGCCACGACCTGCCGGTCTCGAGCCGGCGTCGACGCCGGCGCCGCCGCGGACCGGCGCGCTGCCGGCGCGGGTGACGGCCAGCCGATCGCCGTGATCGGGCGGTGCTCCACGATCGCCACGGGGCCCCCAATCGCCTTGTCCCCTTCCGGCGAGCGTAGGGAGCGGCCGATGAGGGCCGGAACCCCCAGACGCGGGGTTCGAGACCCCCCATCCGGGGGGTGCCCAACGCCGTCCGGGGCCAGGTGACGGGCGGTACCGTGCCAGCCATGACTCCGGCCTCCGGCGGACCGGCGCACGGCGGGAGCCCCCCGTCGTCGCCCCTCGTCCGGGCGGTGATGACCACGGTCGTCGGGAACCTGGCCCCGGCGGTGGCAGCGCTGGCGGCCGCCCCGATCCTCGCGCAGTCCCTGGGCGTGACGGGCCGCGGCGAGCTGGCTGCCGCGACCGCACCGTTCCTCCTCGCCGTCACGCTCGCCACGCTCGGGGTACCGGAGTCCGCCACCTACGCGATCGCCCGCAGCCGGGCGGTCGCCGCCCGGACGACGCGGCGGGCCCTCGCCATCCTCGCCGGGGCGGGGGCGGTCGCCGCCGTCGTCGTCGTCCTCCTCGCCGGGGTGCTCGCCGGTGGGGACCCGGACCTCGCGTCCCTCGTGATGCTCGGGGCCGCCGCGATCGTGCCGGCGCTGGCCGTAGGGGTGCTCCGTGCCACCGCGGCCGGTCTGCAGGCGTGGGGGCTCGTCGCCCGGGAACGGGTCACCGGTGCCGCGGTGCGCCTGGGCGCGGTGGCGGCCCTCGCCGCCGCCGGCGCACTCACGCCCCTGACCGCGACGGTGGCCACGGCTGCCGCTCCCGTCGTCGCGGGCCTGGCGTACCTGCCCCTGCGGGGACGGCTCGGTACGGGCGCCGTCGCGCCCCCGCTGCTCGGCTACGGCCTGCGGCTGTGGGTGGGGTCGCTCTCGGGGGTGCTGCTCGCCCGCGTCGACCAGGTCCTCATGACCCCGCTCGCCGGTGCCGCGGCGCTGGGCCTGTACGTCGTCGCCGTCAACATCAGCGAGGTCCCGCTCGTGCTCTCGGCGGCGGTGCGCGACGTGACGTTCTCGGCCGACGCCGCCGCCCGGGACGACGCCCGGCTCACCGCCTCGGCCCGGCTCAGCGCGGCCGCGAGCGCCGCCGTCGGGCTCGTCGTGGGGGTGACCATGCCCGCCTGGGTGCCGGTGGTCTTCGGCGCCGGCTTCGCGGCGTCGGTGCCGGCCGCCGGGCTGCTCGTCGTCGCCGTGGTGCTCGGCGTGCCGGGCTCGGTCGCCGGCGCCGGGCTCTCCGCCCGGGGGCACCCGGGCCTGCGGAGCGCCTCGCTCGCCGTCGCGGCGGTGGTCAACGTCGTCCTCGTCCTCCTCCTCGTCCCCGCCCACGGCGCGATCGGAGCCGCCGCGGCCACCCTCGTGGGTAGTCTCCTGTCGTCCAACCTCAACATCTGGTGGCTCCGCCGCGTGGCGGGGGTGCCGATGAGCGCCTTCTACGGTGTGCGCCGGTCGGACGGCCGGGCCGCGGTACGGGCACTACGGACGGTGCGACGCCGTTGAGAGGAGCTCGCGTGCGAGGCAGTGACGGGCCGCGACCACGACGGTCTGCGCGGGCACGTGGCCCGGGGTGGGAGGGGCTCGCCGCCCGGACGTCGAGGCGCCTCACGACGACGCTCCGCCAGGCCCGCCTGGAGATCCGCAACCGGCTGACCAGAGCCCCGGTCACCGGCACCGCTGACGTCGTGGTCTCGATGACCTCGTACGGCCGGCGCACCGCCGCCGTCCACCTCGCGCTGGAGTCCATCGGCCGTGGCACGGTACGTCCACGCCGCCTCCAGCTCTGGCTCACGGAGGACGAGCTCGCGAGCGGTCTGCCGGCGCCGCTGCGCCGGCTCCGGGCCCGTGGGCTCGAGATCCTCCCGACAGCGGACCTCGGCCCCCACAAGAAGTACTACCCCTACGTCGCGGCGCAGGAACGGCACACGGCGCCGCTCGTCACGGCCGACGACGACGCGCTGTACCCCAGGTACTGGCTGGAGCGCCTGCTGACCGCCTACGGCTCCCGACCGGACGAGGTCTCCTGCTTCCGCGCGAACGTGATGGGCTTCTCGGGCGACGTTCCCCGCCCGTACGCGCAGTGGCAGGCGTGCACCAGCACCGAGGCCAGCCTCGCGCACCTCATGACGGGGGTGGGCGGAGTCCTCTACCCGCCCGAGCTGCTCGTCGACCTCAGAACCCTCGGTACGGGCTTCCTCGACGTGGCCCCGTCCGCCGACGACCTGTGGCTGCACCACGCCGCGCTCCGGCGGGGCATGCGGGTACGCCAGGTCGTCGGTCGCCGCCTCGACTTCCCTCCGGTGCTCCGCTCTCAGCGTTCGACGCTGACGAGGGAGAACGTTGCCGGCGGCCAGAACGACCGGATCGTCGCGAGGCTCTACTCGCCGTCCGACCTCGCGCTCATCCGGGCGGACAGCCGCGACGGGTGACCTGTGTCACACTGACCACCCCACCACCAGGGACACGAAGGACGGCCCGATGGACCTCACCGACTACCTCGGCGTCCTGCGCAAGCGCTGGTCCACCATCGTCCTCATCGCTCTGCTCACGCTGGGCGCCGCCGTCGCGCTCACCCTGGCCGCGGTCCCGCAGTACACGGCCACGACGCGGATGTTCTTCGCGGCCGAGGGCGGCGAGTCCATCTCCGACCTCAACCAGGGCTCGACGTTCGCCGAGCGGCAGATGGTCTCCTACGCCGCCGTGGCGGCCTCCCCGATGGTCCTCGACCCCGTGATCGAGGACCTCGGCCTCGACGTCCAGGCCCACGAGCTCGCCGAGGCCCTCACGGCGACCATCCTGCCGAACTCGGTGATCCTCGACATCTCGGCCACGGACGAGGACCCGCAGCTGGCCGCGGACCTGGCCGACGCCGTCGCCGACGAGCTCTCCGCCGTCGCCGAGGACCTCTCGCCCGAGCGCTCCGACGGGACCCAGCCCGTCCAGGCCACCATCGTCACCGAGGCGCGCGTGCCCACCGAGCCCTCGGCACCCAACACCGTCCTCAACGTGGCCCTCGGGCTGGTCTTCGGGGTGCTGCTGGGCACCGTCACGGCCGTGGCCCGGGAGCTGCTCGACACCAAGGTCCGCGGGGCGAAGGACGTCACGGCCCTGACCGGGGTGCCGGTGATGGCCACGGTGCAGTACGAGACCGGCAGCCGCTCGTCGCCCACCTTCATGGTCGACGACCCGCACGGCTCCCGGGCCGAGGACGTGCGCCGGCTGCGCACCAACCTGCGCTACGTGGGGCTGGACCACAAGCTCCGGTCCATCGTCGTGACCTCCTCCCTGCCCGGCGAGGGCAAGTCGACGACGTCGATCGCGCTGTCCCTGGCGCTGGCCGACACCGGCGCCCGGGTCCTCCTCGTCGACGCCGACCTGCGCCGCCCGTCGGTGGCGGAGTACCTCGGCATCGAGGGCGCCGCGGGCCTGACGACGGTGCTCATCGGCCGGGCCGAGTCCGCCGACGTCGTCCAACGGTGGCGCCGCACGGGCCTGGACGTCCTGCCGGCCGGGGACGTCCCGCCCAACCCCAGCGAGCTGCTCGGCTCACGCGCCATGGCCACCCTGCTGGTGGACCTCATGGCCGCCTACGACATCGTCGTCGTCGACAGCCCACCGCTGCTGCCGGTCACCGACGCGGCGGTGCTGGGCAAGCTGGCCGGCGGCACGCTGGTCGTGGCGGGGGCGGACAAGGTCCACAAGGCCCAGCTGCGGGAGGCTCTTGACGCCCTCGACCAGGTCGGGGCGCATGTCCTGGGGGTCGTGCTGAACAAGGTCGGCCGCCGTGACGCGAACCGGTACGGCTACGAGTCCTACCGCTCGCGCGGGCCCGGGGAGACGCCCCGCCGGCCGGAGTCACCGGCCGAGGTCGCGGCCGAGCTGGGGGTCACGCGCCGGGTCACCCGGGACGACGCCGAGCCCGGGTCGCCGCCGGCCGGTACTACGCTCCCGGTGTGACCGAGACCACCCGCACCCCCACGCCCGTCGACGCCGTCGCCGAGGAGCACGTCCGCCGCAGCATCGAGCTCGACCCGCTCTTCGCCACCGAGCTGGGCGTCCCCGGCCACGACGACCGCCTGCCGGACGTCTCCCCCGCCGGCCTGGCGGAGGTCACCGCCCTGGCGCGGCACACCCTCGCCGCGCTCGACGAGGTCGAGCCGGCGGACGACGTCGACCGGGTGACCGTCGCCGCGATGCGCGAACGTCTGGGCCTGGAGGTCGAGCTGGCCGAGGCGGGCGAGGACCTGCGCTCCCTCAACGTCATCGCCTCACCGGTGCAGGCGCTGCGGGACGTCTTCGACCTCATGCCCACCGACACCGCCGAGGACTGGGAGAACGTCGCCGCCCGCCTCAGCCGCCTGCCCGAGGCGCTCGAGGGCTACCAGGAGTCCCTGCGCACGGCACAGGGCGCCGGCCACGTCGCAGCGCTGCGGCAGGTGACCGCGTGCCTGCGCCAGGCCGACGAGCTCGCCGACGCCGACACCTCGTTCTTCACGCGGCTGGTCCGGGGCGCCACCACGAACGGCGAGGTGCCCTCCCGGGCCCTGCGCGAGGCGCTGGCCGCGGGCACGGCCGACGCCCGTCAGGCCTACGCCGACCTCGCCCGGTTCCTCGGCGAGGAGCTCGCCCCCGACGCGCCGGAGGCCGACGCGGTGGGCCGCGAGCGCTACGCCCTGTGGTCGCGGTACTTCCTCGGCGCCGCCGTCGACCTCGACGAGACCTACGAGTGGGGACTGACCGAGCTGGCCCGCATCGTCGCGGAGCAGGAGGCGGTGGCCGAGCAGCTCTACGGCCGGGGCACCGGCGTCACCGAGGCCATGGCGCGCCTGGACGCGGAGCCCGCCCGGATGCTCCACGGCACCGACGCCCTGCGGGCGTGGATGCAGCAGACCTCCGACGAGGCCGTCGCGGCGCTGGCGGACACCCACTTCGACATCCCCGCCCCCGTGCGGCGCCTCGAGTGCCTCATCGCGCCCACCCAGTCCGGTGGCATCTACTACACCGGGCCGAGCTCGGACTTCTCGCGCCCGGGGCGCATGTGGTGGGCGGTGCCGGCCGGGGTGACGGAGTTCGCCACGTGGCGCGAGCGCACGACCGTCTACCACGAGGGCGTCCCGGGCCACCACCTCCAGATCGGCCAGACCGTCTTCCGGGCCGACACCCTCAACACCTGGCGGCGCCAGGGGTCGTGGGTCAGCGGCCACGGCGAGGGCTGGGCCCTGTACGCCGAGCGCCTCATGGCCGACCTGGGCTTCCTCGACGACCCGGGCGACCGGATGGGGATGCTCGACGGTCAGCGGCTGCGGGCCGCCCGGGTGGTCCTCGACATCGGCGTGCACCTGGGCAAGGAGGCCCCGGCCGAGTGGGGCGGCGGGACGTGGGACGCGGCGAGGGCGTGGCCGTTCCTCACCGCCAACGCCAACATGCCCGAGCCGTTCCTCGCCTTCGAGCTCGACCGCTACCTCGGCTGGCCCGGCCAGGCGCCGAGCTACAAGATCGGCCAGCGCCTGTGGGAAGAGATCCGCGAGGCCTCCCGGGCGGCCCAGCCCGAGACCTTCGACCTGCGGGCGTTCCACCGGCGCGCCCTCGACGTCGGCTCGGTGGGCCTGGACGTGCTGCGCGGGGCGCTGCTCGGCTGAGGTGCTGCTGGGCTGAGGTTTGCGGCCGGCCGGCCGGCCGCACCCGGTCCGGCCCCCGAACCGCCGGTGCCGGGCGCGCACGCACCGCTAGAGTCGCGCCATGGCGCAGCCCGACGCGACCCCGCCCGCGCGCCCGGCGATGTCCGACTCCACCCCGGCACCGACCGCGCCCGTCGACCCGCCACTGCCCGGGGCGATCCGCGCGGGCCGGCTGCTGTGGCTGGTGAGCATCGCCGCGGGCCTCATCGCCGCCGGCTTCGCCGTCGTCGCCCGTGAGGAGAACCGGTCTCGGGTGGTGACCATGCTCGCCGACCTCGACCCCGCCCGGCCGGCCGCCGAGGTCGAGAGCCTGGCCACGACGGTGCTGTGGGCGACGATCGGCGCGCTGGTGCTGGTCACCGCGGTCGAAGCGCTCCTGCTGCGCCGGCTGGTCCGCCGGCGGCGCGGCACCCGGGTCCTCCAGGCGGTCGTCCTCGCCGCGCACGTGCCGTTGGCGCTGCTCGCGGAGGGCTTCCTCGCCGAGCCGGGCCCGGCCGGGATGACGACGCGGGTCCTCGTGCTGGGGCAGCTCGCCTCAGCCGGCCTGGCGCTCCCCGTCACCCTCCTGGCCCGGACCCGTCCCTAGGGCCAGCCACGACGCGGTCGCCGCCTCCTCGGCGAGCTCGGCGAGCACCCCCTCGCAGCTGCGCGCCACGTTCTCGCACACCTGGGCGGTCGCCCGGTCGCTGAAGGGACTGGCGGCGAGGGAGCGCCACCGTCGCAGCTCGTCCAGGGCGGCGGCGCGCATCGCCCCGACGGGGGCCGCGGGCTCCATCCCCAGCCGCTCGGCGGCCGTGGCGCCCCGCCCGCCGAGGACCCGCACGGCGTCGGCCTCGACGCCCGCGGGCAGGCCGAGCCCGCCGGTCCGCGCGCGGGCGAGGAGCCGCAGCTCCTCCAGCTCGTGCGCTCCCGCGCGGAAGCGCTCCAGGGCCCGCTCGAGACCGTCGGTGCCCGCCCGCGGCCGGGCCCGCAGCATCCGCTCGAGCGCGACGACGGCGGTGCGGGCCTTGAGGTCCTCCGCCCGGGCCTGGAAGTGGTCCTCCACGACCCGGACCAGCTCGCCGAGCCCCGAGCGGCGGGCGAGCTCGCCCGCCAGCCGGGTCGGCTGGGCCACCCCGCCGCGCAGGAGCACCAGCGCCAGGCGGATGCCGAACACCCCGAAACGGTCGAGCAGAGCGGCACGCTCGGCCGCGTCCACCGGCGCCTCGGCGGTGGCGAACCGGTCGACCGAGACGAGGAGCCGCTCGGTGTGGGCGCGCTCGAGGGCCGCGAGCGCGCTGAGCGCGTCGAACTCGGCCTGGCGCAGCGTCCGGGCGCTCTGTGCCAGCAGACCCGCGACCGGCACCACCGCGACGGCGAGCTCGCGCAGCGCGGGGTCCTCGCGGGCACGGGAGGCGATGTCACGCGCCGAGACGAGGGCGTCGAGCCGGCCGGCGCCGATCTCGTCGGCCCGGGAGAGCACGGCGACGGCGTTGGCGCCGCCCCCCGCGGCGTCCCGGAACGCCTCGAGGAACGCGGTGTCCGCCGCGCGCAGGTGGCGCATGAGGTAGACGACGGCGTCGGCCTCGGCGGGCACGTCCTCGGGCGTGAGGGCGGTCGCGGTCCGGGCAGAGACCTCGGTGGAGAGCGAGGACGTCCCCGGGGTGTCGATGAGCACGAGGTCGCGCAGCGCCCGGGCGGGCCACTCGACGACCAGGCGCTCGACCTCCTCCGGCGGCGTCCCGAGGTCGAGCCGCAGCCGCCCGTCCTCGCGCCGCACCGGCAGCGCCCGGGACGGCCCCCCGCCCACCGGCACCAGGGTGACCGACGGCGCCGCGCCGTACCGGTACCAGGTGACCACGCGCGTGCACTCCCCCGCGTCCGTCGGGGCGATCTCCTCCCCGACGACGGCGTTGATGAGCGTGGACTTGCCGGCCTTGACCATACCGGCGACGGCGATGCGCAGCGGCTCGTCCAGGCGCCGGGCCAGCCCGGTGAGCGCGGCCCGGTCCGCGGCATCGTCGCCGAGGACGTCGAGCGCGTCAGCCACCAGGGCCCGCGCCGCGGCGAGGGTCGCGGCGCTCACCGGGCGCCCGCCGCGACGGCGGGGGCCGCCCGGTCAAGGGACTCGGCCTTGCGGCGCAGCCGCGTCACCTTCTCCAGCTCGGCCTCGATCTGCCTCATGCGGGCCTCCCGTCCGGCGGACAGGGTGGTGGTCGCGCGCTGCGCCGCGGCGACGGAGTCGGCGAGGGAACGGTGCTGCTCCTCGGCGATCTCGGTGAAGTGGTCGCGGGTGAGTCGCTGGACGAGCCGGAGCCGGTCGCGCAGCTGCTTGCCCACCTGGAAGACGACGTCGTCGATCTGACGCCGCACCAGGGTCTTGGCCTCGGAGCGGCGCCGCCGCAGCCGTGCCTCCTTGTCCTCCCGGTAGGCCTTGCCGCCCAGCAGCACGCCCGCGCCGACCGAGATGGGGTTGATCAGCGCCATGCCGGCGATGCCGGTGAGCAGACCGAACATCAGCACGCCGCCATAGGAGCCGCGCATGCCGACGAGGATCTTCTGCCCCACGCCGAGGTGGCCGTCGTCGAGCGCCCCGACGTCGGGCACGGGGTCCAGGACGTCGGAGGTGTCGGCGACCTGCAGGGTGGGCAGGGCCACCTGACCCTGGGCGAAGTGCGCCGCCACCTGCGCGGCCAGCCAGATCGAGCGCTCGTTGGTCCACACGAAGGTGTCGGAGACGGCGGAGGCGACCCGCTGCTCGAGCCACTCGGTGAACTCGGGCCACACCTGGCCCGGGTCACCGGCGTCGATGGCGGTCTCGGCCTCGCGCTGGACGGTGCGCATGCGGTCCCGGAGGTCGTAGTCCATGTCCGCGATGAGGTCGCCCATCCCGTCGGCGAGGGTGGTCTGCCAGCGCGAGGACCGCCGGCGCTGCTCGTCGGCCTGCTGCTTGGCGGCCTCGAGGCCGGCGATGATCTGAGGGGCCGCGTCGGGGTCCTTGAGCGCGTCCAGCTCCGACCGCAGCGCCATCTCGAGGTGCTCGGCGGTGAAGAGCAGGTCGTTCGCGACCGACCGCCGCCTCAGCCGCTCGGCCTGACCCAGCACCTGGTGGCGCAGGTGCCCCACGAGCACGGGGAAGCCGGACTCCTTGTTCAGCCCGGGGTCGGCCTCCCGCGCGGCCGTCAACCGCAGCACCGAGGAGACGGGGATGAGCGGGATGTCCCCGCGCACGGTCGTCAGGTGGGCCTGGTCGAGCTCGGCGATGTGCCGCCACCGGGGGTACAGGTCGGTCTTGGTCAGGACGCACGCGACGTTGGGGCACACCCGCAGGGCCTGCCTGAGGAAGCGGACCTCGGGCTCGGTGAGCTCCTGGGAGGCGTCGGTGACGAAGAGCACCGCGTCGGCCGTCGTGAGGGCGGAGAGGGTGGCGACCCCGTGCCCGGAGTCCAGCCCGCCCACGCCGGGCGAGTCCACGAGGACGAGCCCGCCCTCGAGGACGCTGCGGGGCAGCGCCACCTCGGCCGCGAGGAGGTTCTCGGCGTTGCCGGGGTTGCCGCGCTCCGAGACGTGCGCGGCGACCTCCCCGAGCGGGACCGCGCGCCGCTCGGGGACCGCCTCCCCGTCCGGGCCGGCCGGGCCGGCGGCCACGAGCACCGCGGCGGGTTCCGCGCCGTGCCGGACCAGGGTGGGCACCGCGGTGGCCACGTCGTCGTCGACGGCGCAGACCGGGGCGCCCACGAGGGCGTTGACGAGCTGGCTCTTGCCCTGCTTGAGCTCCCCGACGACGACGACCCGGACGGACGGGTCGAGCAGGCGGGCCCGGGTCTGCTCGAGGCGGCGACGCAGGTCGAGCCGGTCCCCGGCGCCGACGAGCCGCATGGTCTGCTCGACGAGCCCGACCAGGTCCTCCACGTGTCCTCCTTGCGTCCTTGCGTCGGTCAGCGGTCGCGTTCGTCGGTCCGGGCGGGCCCGACGCGCCGGACCCGGCCCAGCGGCAGGGGGGGTGTGGTCGCTGGGCCGGGGCGGCGCGGTGGGTCAGGCGGCGGCGTCGCCCGGTCCGGTCTCGGAGACGAGTTCGAGGTCGACCTCGTTGTCCTCGACGATGACGGAGTCGTTGATGGACTCGTCCTCGAACTCGGGGTTGAAGGAGTCCTCGATCGCCACGTCCAGCTCGACGTCGGCCTCCACCGAGTTGTCGACCGAGTTGTCCTCGTTGAAGGACTCCTCGATCTCGACCTCGACGTCGGTCTCCGTCGAGTTGTCGACAGAGTTGTCGGAGTTGTCCTGGAAGGAGTCCTCGATCTCGACGTCGGTCTCGACCGAGTTGTCCTCGTTGAAGGAGTCCTCGATGTCGACCTCGATGTCCGTCGTCGTGGAGTTGTCGGAGTTGTCCTGGAAGGAGTCCTCGATCTCGACGTCGGTGTTGCCGACGTCGCTGTCGGAGATGAGGTCGCCGGGGCCGGCCTCGTTGAGGGAGTTGTCCGAGGCGTCGATCGTGACGTCGCCGACCGTGATGTCGGTGTCGTTGTCCTCGATCTCGCCGCCACGGTCCGCGAGCTGGCCGGAGTTGCCGCTGTTGTCGGTCGACTCGTTCTCCCCGCCGTTGAACGCGACCTGGCCGGAGTTGTCGCTCGCGTCGACGTCGTTGTCCTCGACGGTGCCGCCGCGGTCGGCGAGGTTGCCGCTGTTCTCGACGTCGTTGTCCTGGTTCTCGCCACCGCGGTCGGCGTACTGGCCGCTGTTCTCGATGACGCTCGCGTCGCCGTCGTCGCCGACGTACGCACCGGAGTTGTTCACGACCTCGGCGTCGTCGCCGGCGGCCGTGGAGTAGTCGCCGCTGGAGACCACCGCGTCGTTGTCGAAGAGCTGCAGGACGTCCCCGTCGGCCCAGATGTTCTGGTTGACCGACTGGTCCACGACGGTGTCGCGGTCGTCCACCGTGGAGGTGTACGAGTAGTTGTTCACCATGCTGTGGATCTGCTGGACGGCGTGGCTGTGGTCGTCGTCGCGGTCCTTGTGCCAGTCGTCGCGGTCGTGGTCGTCGCTGTCCTTGTGGTCGTCGCCGCGGTCGTGGTCGTCCCGGTCCTTGTGGTCGTCGCCGCGGTCGTGGTCGTCCCGGTCCTTGTGGTCGTCGTCCCGGTCCTTGCCACCGCCGTAGTCGCGGTCGGGCTTGCCCACCCAGGAGGTGTTCCCGCCGGTGTTGTACTCACGGTCGAAGGTCGAGTCCATGCGCACCGGGGCGTAGTCGACGACGACCGGCATGACGGCGTCGACGTCGTCGGTGCACACCGAGCCCAGGCCGTTCGCGGCCAGCGTGCCCTCGGGATCGTCGTTGAACGCCGCGACCTTTGCCGGGTCGCTCATGAGGCTGAGCAGGAAGTCAAGGAGCGTGCTTGCCAGAGTTGCCATGATCTGTCCTCGTCGGTCGAAGGGTGCCGGCCTCGTTGCCGGCGACGTCACGAACGTAGGTCGGGGCCCGTGGGCGGCACATCGGGGATCGGCCCCCCGCTCCGCCGCGCCCCTTAGGGGATCGGCCCCTGGGCGGGCCCGGCGGGCCCCTCATCCGCCGCCGCCGAGCTCGGCCCGCAGGCGTACGAGCAGGTCGGAGCGGCTCTGCGCCCCGAGCCGGCGCCGGATCCGTGCCACGTGGTGCTCGGCCGTGCGGGGGGAGATGTACAAGGTCTCGCCGATGTCGCGGTAGGTGCGCCCCGCCAGGACCATCGCGGCGACCTCTCGCTCGCGGGCACTGAGCGTGGCCGTGCCCGCTCCCTGACCCGTGCCGGGTCCGTGGAGGCCGGCCCCTGTCCCGCCCGTCGCGACGCCGTGCGAGGCGGTCCGGGCCGACGCGGCCACCGCGGGAGCGCCGCGTTGTGGTTCCGGCGCCGACGGGTCCGGACGAGGGGCCGCGACCGGGTGCATGGCCCTCGCGCGGGCCAGGAGACGGCCCTGCTCGCGCCGGTCGTGGGCCCGCGCGGCGGCGTGGCCGACGAGCCGCGCCCCCTCCCACACCATCCCCGCCCGGGCGAGCCCCTCGGCAGCCTCCTCCACCTCCGCCGCGTCGAAGGATCGGGCCAGGACCCGCACCCAGGCCCGGCCGGCCGGGGCGAGGGCCGCGGCGAGCCGGTTCGTCGGTGCGGCCGCGACGATCGCGGCGGCGTGCGGACGCAGATCCTGGGGCCGGTCGGCGAGGATCGCCGCCTGGACCGCCCCCCAGTGCAGGGGAACCGCCCAGTGCGCGGGGCGGCCCAGCCGCTCCAGCAGCGCCCAGGCGTCGGTCAGGTGCGGCTCGAGGATCTCGGTGTCGCGCAGCCGGGCGGCACAGACGTGCAGCTCGGCGAGCGCCTGGATGGTGAACAGGTCCGAGGGGCAGCGCAGCAGCTGCTCCCGGGCGGCGCTCCACGCCCGCACCAGAGCGGGAGCGTCGTCGGCGCGGCGCGCCAGGCCGACGTCGAGAGTCAGCGCCAGGCACCGGTCGCGCCCGTCCAGACGGTGCTCCCGCGCCTCCTCCAGCGCCGCCCGGGCGGGGGCGGGCTGGTCTCGGAGCATGGCGGTCCACGACCGCACGAGGAGCAGGTGCGGGCGGACCGCCGGACCGCCCTGGCCCGCGCGGAGGGCGTCGTCGAGCACGGTGCCGGCGAGCGAGGCCTCGGCGTTCTGCAGGGCGACGAGGGCGGCGAGGACCGCGGGCAGCTCCGGCAGCGGGGGCGGCGCCGCTGCCGAGCTGAGGGTGTCCGAGGCCCGGAGAAGGAGGGCCAGGGCCCTCGTCGGGCTGCCCACCACGGAGCAGCGCAGCCCCTCGGCCATGAGCCGGGTGGCCACTCCCACCGTGGTCGGCGACCCCACCACGCCCGCGAGCAGGCTCTCGGCGCCGTCGAGGTCGCCCGTGCCGAGCAGGGTGACGGCGGCGACGGGCGCCGAGCTGCCCACCCGTGGGCCGAGCCACCGGTAGGCCTCGGCGCTGCGGACCAGCATGCCGCGGCGCGCCCAGACGGCGGCGGCGACGTCGACGGCGAGCACGGGCGGCTCGGGCCGGGACAGGAGGTCGTCGACGAGCCGGGACGCGGCGTCGGTGTCCCCCGAGGCCGCCGCGGCCCGGGCCCGGCGGGCCGCCGTGAGGTCCTCCCCCGCACCGGCGGCGGCCGCAGCGCGGTAGAGGCCGGCCGCCTCCTCCGGCCGGTCGGCGACGAGGTCGTCACCGGCCCCGAGGAGCGCCTGGGCGAGGGCGGGGTGACGCACGCCGGCATCGGCGAGGTCGCGCGCGAGCGCGGACCCGATGGGCAGCCCCGCCTCGACGAGGGTCTCCACGAGCCGGTGCCGCAGCGCGTGCTGGAGGTGCGGGTCCGTCCCGGCGAGCACCGCCGCGCCGACCAGTGGCACGCCGGTCGCGCCGCGAGCGAGAAGGCCCTCGTCCCGCGCGGCGTCGACGACGGCTGAGCCGTGCTCGAGGACGGCCGGGGGCAGGACCGGGCCCGACAGGTCGAACCCGACCGCCAGGGCCAGGAGGAGCTCCTGCGTGGCGGGCTCGAGGTGGTCGAGCTCGACACCGAGCCGGGCGGCCACCTCCGGCGGCACGACGGGTACGGGCAGCCGGCCGCGCTCCCACGTCTCCGCGACCCGGTGCAGGAGCCACGGCAGGCCGGCCGTCGCCCCGTACAGCTCGGCCACGGCCTCCGCCGGGAGGGCGAGACCGAGCACCTCCTCGGCGTAGCGGCCGACGTCGGCGGGACCGACCGGCCCGAGCACGACCCGGCGGCGCCGGGTGCCCATCGCGGCCAGGACCCGGGCGAGGTGGGGGCCGCCCGGGCCGGGGCGGTGCGCGACGACGAGGTGGTGCGTGCCGGCCTGCGCGAGCCGGGCGAGCGCGTCGAGCTCGTCCGCGCAGAGGAGGTGCGCGTCGTCGACGAGGACGGCGCCACCGGGCGGGAGATCGGTGCCGGCGGTCTCGGCGGTCGTCACGCCGGTGGCGTCGAGCCGCTCGGCGAGGGCGTCGAGCAGGACGCTCTTGCCCGAGCCCCCCGGGCCCGTGACGCTCGCGACGAGCAGCCCGGGGGACGCGGCGAGACGGAGCAGGTCCTCGGCCTGGCCGTGCCGCGCGAGCGGCGGGACGCGGAGCGGAGGACGGGCGGTCGCCATCGTGGTCACCCTGCGGTCGGGGCGGCGGTGGGCTCGACGGGTGGGTCGCTGGGGTCGGGGGCCGGCTCGGTGGCCGGCGTGGTGGGGTCGGGCGCCGGTGAGGTCGGGTCCGTCGCGGGATCCGTGGGGTCCGGCGCGGGCGTCGTCGGCTCCGGGGCCGGCTCCGTGGGATCCGGCGCCGGCTCCGTGGGATCCGGGGCGGGCGTCGTCGGGTCCGGGGCCGGCGTCGTCGGGTCCGGCGCGGGCGTCGTCGGGTCGGGGGCCGGATCCGTGGGATCCGGCGCGGGCGTCGTCGGGTCCGGCGCGGGCGTCGTCGGGTCCGGGGTCGGGTCCGTGAGACCCGGCGTCGTCGTGCTCGGCGCGGGCGTGGTGGGCGTCGTCGGGTTCGTGGTGCTGCTCGGCGCCGCCCCGGGCGCGGTGGTGCCCCCGGTCGACCCGGCGGTCGCGGGCGCGCTCGGGGTGGGGTCGGGCGCGGCGAGCGGGGCCCCCGCGTGCTCCTCGACACCAGCGGCCGCGAGGAGGCGGGGGGTGGCGGGACCGGCCTCACCCACGGTGCCCGAGCGGCCGCCGGCCGCCGTGACCCCCGGCGTCGTCGCGCCCGGCGCGGCCGGGCCGGGGTCGCCGCCGGGTGCCTCGGTCTGCCCGGCGGCCGCGGTCGCCGGCTTGCCGGGGAAGGGCAGGAAGGAGAAGAAGGTGCCGCCCCCGGGCGTGCCGGGCTCGACCGGCGTCTGCCCGGCGACCGCCGTGACGACGACGATGGTCGTCACCGCGGCGGCGACAGCCATCGCCCGCAGGCCGCGCCGCCCGAGGAACATCACCCGGGTCAGGGCGCCGACGTCCATCGCCGCGACGGCCGGCGAGGACACCGTCGCGAGCCCGGCCGGCGTCGCCGCCACGGGCTCGTCCTGCTCGGCCGGCGGGGCGGCCGTCTCCGGACGGGAGAGGGCGGCCGCGCCGAGGGCGGCCCCGCGCGCCGCAGCCGTCCCCGGCGCGTCCACGACGACGACGGCCCGGTCGAGGGCCTCGCACACCCCCTGGACGACAGCCGGGACGCTGGCCGCGCCACCGGCGAGGACCACCTCGTCGACCTCCGCGAGGCCCGCGGCGGCGAGGGTGTCGGTGAGGACCCGGACCGTCCGGGCCACCGGCTCGGCCACGAGCACGTCGAACTCCGAGCGCACGAGCCTGATGTGGCGCTCCCCGTCCGGCCCCGGCACGACGACATCGGTCTCGGGGTCCGCGCTCAGCGCCCGGGTCGCCCGCTCGCAGTCCGTCCGGAGCCGCGCCAGCCCGGAGCGGACAGTTCTGTCGTCGTGGTCGAGAGCACCGACGGCGGTGCCGACGCCGGCCAGCACCCGGGAGAGGACGGCCTCGCTGAGGTCAGCGGTCCCGGTCGCCGCGTCGCGGCCGGGACGCCCGACCGGCTCGAAGGAGCCGGGGCCCGTGCGGCGCACCACGGCGGCATCCGTGCCGCTGCCGACGTCGAGGACGGCGACGGTCGCCCCGTCGGGCAGGGGGCGCTGGACCTCGAGTGCCCGGGCCGTCGCCACCGAGGTCGGCTCGAGGGACGCGGCGGCCAGGCCGACGCCGGCCAGGGCCTCGCGCAGGAGGTCGGTGCGGTAGGCGCCCCACGTGGGCGGGTGGCACAGGACCACGGCAGCCGGGGGCGCACCCTCCTGCTGCTCGACGCGCTCGACGACGCGGCGGACCAGGGCGGCCAGGAGGTCCTCCGCGCGCACGGCGATGTCCCCGAGGTGGACCGGGACGGGGTCGCCCACCCGCGCCACCAGCGCGACGCAGACCCGCTCCGGCGCGGTGTCGCGCAGCTCGAGGGCTTCCTCGCCCACCACCGTCGTGCCGTCCTCCCGCAGGCCGATGGCCGCGGGGACCGCCGCACTCCCCCTGCCCAGCTCCAGGATCTCCGGGGGCTCGTCCGTCTCGCGGCGCAACACCGCTGTCACCGTGGTCGTCCCGACGTCGATGCCGAGGCCATAACTCATGAGCAAGTCCTCCGAGCCCTCTGGCTCATCAGCCCCCCTGCTCCGTTGTCGAGGTTAGAGGGGTACGGCGGTCACCGCTAGGGGTAACGGGTCCGAAGAACCGGGCTCTACCGGACTTGCCGCCCCCTGTGATACGGGCGAGGGCCGCGGCGAACCACCCCGGACGGCAACATCCCAGGTGGGGGGGGCACCTGACCGCGCGCGGCCGGGCACGGGTCTCTACCCTGGGCGCGGTGACCACCCTGCTCCTGGCCTCCGCGTCCCCCGCACGCCTCGCCACCCTGCGCTCCGCGGGCGTACGTCCCGACGTCCGCGTCTCCGACGTCGACGAGCCCGCGGTGCTCACCGCGGCCGTCCTGGGCGCCGGCGGGACGATGCCCGCCGCCGAGCAGGTGCTCGTGCTCGCCCGGGCCAAGGCCGAGGACGTCGCCGCGCACGCACCCTCGGCGGACGTCGTCCTGGGGTGCGACTCCATGCTCGAGCTGGACGACGGGTCGGGCCCCGACGTCCTCGGCAAGCCGGCCGACGCCGCGGACGCCGTCGCCCGCTGGCGCCGGATGCGCGGCCGGTCCGGTGTCCTCCACACCGGGCACTGGCTCGTCCGCCCCGGCGGCGGGGAGGCGGGAGGGACCTCCTCGACCGTCGTGCACTTCGCGGACCTCGCCGACGACGAGATCGAGGCCTACGTGGCCACCGGTGAGCCGCTCGTGGTGGCGGGGGCGTTCACCGTGGACGGCCTGGGCGGGGCGTTCGTCACGGCGATCGAGGGCGACTACCACGGGGTCGTCGGCGTGAGCCTGCCCCTCGTCCGCGTCCTGCTGGCGGAGCTGGGCCTGGCGTGGACGGACCTGTGGGCGCCGCGGTAGCCGCGTCGTCGGTCCCGGCACCCGCGCCGTCGGTCCCGACACCGCGCCGTCGGTCCCAGCACCCTGACCGGCGCCCCGTCACAGCCTGGCGATGACGGCGTCGAGCATCTCCTCGGTGAGCCGTCCGGTGAAGGTGTTCTGCTGGCTGACGTGGTAGCTGCCGTGCAGGCGCAGGGTCCGGCCATCGGGGGTGCGCAGCTCGGTCCGGGCGTCGTGGCCGAACCGGGGCCGCGGCCTGGGCACCTCCCAGCCGAGGCGCCGCGCCGCGGCGAGGGTGGCGTCCCAGCCGATGGCGCCGAGCGCCAGGAGCGAACGCAGCCCCGGTGCGGCCAGCTCGAGGTCCCGGTCGAGCCAGTGCCCGCAGGTGGTGCGCTCGAGCGGGGTGGGCCGGTTCGCGGGCGGGGCGCAACGCACGGCGGCGACGATGCGCACGCCGGTCAGCTCGAGGCCGTCGCCCGCGGCGGTGCTGGTGGGGCGGCTCGCGTAGCCCGCCCGGTGCAGGGCGGCGTAGATCCAGTCACCGCTGCGGTCGCCGGTGAACATCCGCCCGGTGCGGTTGGTGCCGTTCGCCGCGGGAGCGAGGCCCACGACGAGCACCTCCGGCCGCGGGTCGCCGAACCCTGGCCCCGGACGACCCCAGTACGGCTGGTCGGCGAACGCGGCCCGGCGCCCGGCCGTGGCCACCTCCTCCCGCCAGGCCACCAGCCGCGGGCACGCCCGGCACACCGAGACCCGGGCGTCGAGGGCGGCGACGTCCGCCGCGCCGCGGGCCAGGTTGGCGACCTGGGCCTCGTCGTGCGCGACGGGCGTGCCGGGGAGCGCGGGGTCCCCGGGCCAGCCGGTCCCCGGCGGCACGGGGGAGGTGAACGGTCGACCCGTGATCGGGTGCGGGCGAGGCGGGACGTCGGGCACCACCCCATGCTGCCCGCTGCCGACCGCTCACGCCCAGCGCTGCCATCACGTGGGGCGGTCTTTGTCCGGGTGCTACGAAGGTCACCGGCCAGGGCCGTCAGGACCTCCCGGTTGTTTGTGAGGATCCCACAAGTTCATTTCGGCTCGCTTGCGGGGATGGACAGACTTGGCCGTGCACGCGGGTCCGGTTGTGAGGCGCGCGGCCCCCGCGGCTAACGTGAGCCGGTCAGGGAGCACGGAGCCGCGTCACCGGGACGCCTCGTCGTGCCGCACCGCCCCCAGGGGCACGATCGATCAGGAGAGCAGATGACGAGCACCGTGAGCCAGCCGGCCGAGCGCCGGCTCACCAAGGTGCTCATCGCCAACCGCGGCGAGATCGCGGTGCGCGTCGCCCGGGCCTGCGCCGACGCCGGCATCGCCACCGTGGCGGTCTACGCCGACAGCGACCGCGACGCCCTGCACGTCACGCTCGCCGACGAGGCCTTCGCCCTGGGCGGGATGCGGGCCGCCGAGACCTACCTCGACGCCGGCAAGCTCCTCGACGTCGCCCGCCGGTGCGGCGCCGACGCCATCCACCCCGGGTACGGGTTCCTCTCCGAGAACGCCGACTTCGCGCGCGCCGTCGAGGCCGCCGGCCTGGTGTGGATCGGTCCGCCGCCGTCGGCGATCGAGGCCCTGGGCGACAAGGTCACCGCCCGGCACATCGCCCAGCGCGTGGGCGCCCCGCTGGTGCCCGGCACCGCCGACCCCGTCTCCGGCCCGGAGGAGGTCCTCGCCTTCGCCGACGCGCACGGTCTCCCGGTGGCCATCAAGGCGGCGTACGGCGGCGGTGGACGCGGGCTGAAGGTGGCCCGGAGCCGGGAGCAGATCCCCGAGCTCTTCGACTCCGCCGTGCGCGAGGCGACGGCGGCGTTCGGGCGCGGCGAGTGCTTCGTCGAGCGCTTCCTCGACCGTCCCCGCCACGTGGAGACCCAGTGCCTCGCCGACGCGCACGGCACCGTGGTCGTGGTCTCCACCCGTGACTGCTCCCTCCAGCGCCGCCACCAGAAGCTCGTCGAGGAGGCGCCGGCACCGTTCCTCACCGCCGAGCAGGAGAGCAACCTCGTGTCGGCCTCCCGGGCGATCCTGCGTGAGGCCGGCTACGTCGGCGCGGGCACGTGCGAGTTCCTCGTCGGCACGGACGGGACCATCTCCTTCCTCGAGGTCAACACCCGCCTCCAGGTCGAGCACCCGGTCACCGAGGAGGTCTCGGGCATCGACCTCGTGCGCGAGCAGCTGCGGATCGCCGCCGGTGAGCCGCTCGGCTACGACGAGGTCGCCGTCCGCGGCCACAGCATCGAGCTGCGGATCAACGGCGAGGACCCGGCCTCCGGCTTCATGCCGGCGCCGGGCACCATCAGCTCCCTGACGTGGCCGAGCGGCCCGGGCGTGCGGGTGGACTCCGGGGTGGTGGCCGGCGACGCCGTCTCCGGTGCCTTCGACTCCATGCTCGCCAAGGTCATCGTCACCGGCGCCACCCGCACCCAGGCCATCGAGCGGGCGCGCCGGGCGCTGCGCGAGGCCGAGGTGGTCGGGCTGCCGACCGTGCTGCCGTTCCACCGCGGCGTGCTGGCCGAGCCCGACTTCGTGGCCGCGGACGGGGCGGAGTCCTTCCGGGTGCACACCACCTGGATCGAGACCGACTACGCCGAGCGCCTGCGGGCCCTGCCCTCCACCCGGACGCAGCCCTCCCCCGCCGCGGCCGAGGAGGAGGCCCCCGCGACCGAGCGGGTCGTCGTCGAGGTCGGCGGCAAGCGCCTGGAGGTGGTCATCCCCGCCGCGCTGGGCATCTCCGCCTCCCGGGGTGCCGGCCGCCGGCCGCTGCGACGCACCGCCCGGGCCACGGCGGGCGTCGGCACCAACGGCAAGGGCCTGACCTCACCGATGCAGGGCACGATCGTCAAGGTCGCCGTCGCCGACGGCGAGATCGTCGCCGCCGGGGACCTCGTGGTGGTGCTGGAGGCGATGAAGATGGAGCAGCCGCTCCTCGCCCACCGCGCCGGCCGGGTGCACTCGATGAGCGCCGCGGTGGGGCAGAACGTCACCAGCGGCGCGGTCATCTGCCAGATCGACCCCCTCGACGACGGCGACAGCACGGACTGACCTGTGGGCCCGGAGGAACACCGGCCGCCCGACGGCCGGGTGCACCGCCGGTCCGGCGACGGGTGGGTGGACTGCTCGTGCGGCGACGAGCACTGGGGCCTCAACGGCGCCGCGGGCCTGCTCGTCTGGCGGCGCGAGGCGGGCCGGGTCCGCGTGGTGCTCCAGCACCGCGCGCTCTGGTCCCACCACGGCGGCACGTGGGGCCTGCCCGGCGGGGCCCTCGGCGACGGCGAGTTCGCCGTCGACGGCGCGGTGCGCGAGGCCGTCGAGGAGGCCGGCGTGGTCCCCGGCGCCCTGCGGGTGCGGGCCGACCGGACCCTGGCGCACCCGCAGTGGTCCTACACGACCGTCCTGGCGGAGGCCGTCGAGCCGTTCACCCCACGGGTCAGCGACGCCGAGAGCCTCGGGGTCGCCTGGGTGGACCTGGCCGAGATCACGGCTCTGCCGCTGCTGCCCGCGTTCGGCGCGGCCCTGCCCGAGCTCACCGCGATGGCGCGCCGCCTGGTCCTGGTCGTCGACGCCGCGAACGTGGTCGGCTCCCGGCCCGACGGCTGGTGGTCCGACCGGGCCGGGGCGACGGCCCGGCTGCGGGACCACCTGGTGGGGCTCGCCGCGGCCGGCCTGCCCGCCACGGTCCTCGGCCTGCCGGGCGCACGGTGGTACCCCGAGGTCGTCCTCGTCACCGAGGGCGCGGCGCGGGGCGTGCCCCCGGCCGACGGGGTGCGGGTCGTCGACGCCCCGGGCGGCGGCGACGACGCCGTGGTCGCCGCGGTGGCGGGCCTGACGGGCGACCCGGGGACCGTCGTCGCCGTGGCGACGGCGGACCGGGAGCTCGCGGACCGCGTGCGCCGGGCGGGCGCCGTCGCCGTCGTCGGGCCGCGCCTCGTGCGGCACTGAGGGGCCCTCGCCCACGTAGGCTGGGGCCATGACCGACCGCACCGCATGGGCCTTCGGCCTGGCCACCGTCACCGACCCCGGTGAGACCCTCGACGTCTGGTACCCCGAGCCCGCGCTGGGGGCCGCCCCGGCGGGCGCGACCGCGCCGGCCGACCTCGAGCGGCTCGCCGGCACCGACCCCGACCGAGGCGTGCGCACGGAGGTGGTGCGTACCGAGATCGACCTCGACGCCGCCCCCGCCACGGTGGCCGACGCCTACCTGCGCCTGCACCTGCTCTCGCACACGCTCGTCGCCCCGAACACCATCAACCTCGACGGCCTCTTCGGCGTCCTGCCCAACGTGGTGTGGACCTCCGCCGGCCCGTGCGCCGTCGAGGGCTTCGAGACCACCCGGGCCCGCCTGCGGGCGGCCCGCGGGCACGTGACCGTCCACGGTGTCGACAAGTTCCCGCGGCTGGTGGACTACGTCATGCCCGCCGGGGTGCGCATCGCCGACGCCGACCGGGTCCGCCTGGGCGCGCACCTCGCCCCCGGCACGACCGTCATGCACGAGGGCTTCGTCAACTTCAACGCCGGCACCCTCGGCCGCTCGATGGTCGAGGGCCGGATCTCCCAGGGCGTCGTCGTCTCCGACGGCGCCGACATCGGCGGCGGCGCGTCGATCATGGGCACCCTCTCGGGCGGCGGCAAGCAGGTCATCTCGATCGGTGCCCGCTCGCTGCTCGGCGCCAACGCCGGTCTGGGCATCTCCCTCGGGGCGGACTGCGTCGTCGAGGCGGGGCTCTACCTCACCGCCGGCACGAAGGTCTCGGTGATGAGCGGGGCCGGCACCCGCCCCGAGCACGGCCAGCTCGAGGAGCCGCGCGTGGTCTCCGCGCGGGAGCTCTCGGGCCGCGACAACCTCCTCTTCCGGCGCAACTCCGTCTCCGGGGCCGTCGAGGCGATCCCCCGCAAGGGCACGGGCATCGAGCTCAACGCCGCCCTGCACGCCTGAGGTGGCCCGGCCCGACGCGCGAGGAGCCGGACGGACCGGCGCGGGGCGGGGTCACCCGTCCGCCGCCCGGCGAGGTGGTGCCCGGCGGCGCGGCTGCCTCGGCGGCGCCGCGACCCTCCTCGGGGCGGTGGCGCTGGCGGTGGGCGCGGTCGTGGTCGGGCTCAACGTCCTGACCTCCCCCGGCGCGTCCGGGAGCTGCACCGTCACGCTGGCCGACGGCACCGCCGTCGCCCTCGACGACGACCAGGCCGCCAACGCGGCGCTGCTCTCCGGGGTGGCCCTGCGCCGGGAGCTGCCCGCCCGGGCGGCCACCATCGCCATCGCCACCGCGCTGCAGGAGTCCAAGCTGCGCAACATCGACTACGGCGACCGCGACTCCGTGGGGCTGTTCCAGCAGCGGCCGTCGCAGGGGTGGGGCACGGTCGAGCAGATCATGGACCCCGTCTACGCCACGAACGCGTTCTACGACGTGCTCGTCACGGTCCAGGACTGGGAGGGCCAGGAGATCACCGAGGCGGCCCAGAACGTCCAGCGTTCGGCGTTCCCGGACGCCTACGCCCAGCACGAGGACCGCGGCCGCGGGTTCGCCTCGGCCCTGTCGGGCTACTCGGCGGCGGCCCTCACCTGCGACCTGCCGGCGGACGACGCGACGGACGCCGGCTCGACCGGCGCGGGCGCCTCGGCGGACGCCGCCGGGCAGGACGCGACCGTCCCGCAGCGCCTGGCCCGCGTCGCCGAGCGCGTGGAGCGCGACCTGGACCTCACGGCCACGGTGACGGCCGGCGGCGTCCTCGCCGTCGACGCCACGGCGCTGCCCGGCGGGCGCGACCCCTCCCCCGAGCGCCTGGGCTGGGCCGTCGCGCAGTGGGCCGTGGCGACGGCGACCGACACCGGAGCCGAGGCGGTGGTCGTCGACGGGCGGGCCTGGGTGCGCGCGAGCGACGAGGGGTGGACCCCGGTCCCGGAGGCCGACCTGCCCGAGGCGGTCGCCGCGGCGGCGGGCGCCGCGGCACCGGGCGTGGTCGTGGTCCTGGCGTGACCTCACCCGTGGTGCCCGCCGCGGCGGGCACCACGGAGCGGGATCAGCCGGGCACCACGGAGGCGGTCAGCGCTGGTCGATCGGCACGAAGTCCCGCTCGGGCGCGCCGGTGTAGACCTGCCGCGGCCGGCCGATCTTCGTGGTGGGGTCGCTGATCATCTCGCGGTACTGCGAGATCCACCCCGGCAGGCGGCCCAGGGCGAAGAGCGGGGTGAACATCTGCGTCGGGAAACCCATGGCCTTGTAGATCAGGCCCGTGTAGAAGTCGACGTTGGGGTAGAGCTTGCGCTCGATGAAGTACTCGTCGTGCAGCGCGATGTCCTCGAGCTCCATCGCGACCTCGAGGAGCTGGTCGTTCTTGCCCAGCCGCTGGAGGACGTCGTGGGCGGCGTCCTTGACGATCGCGGCGCGGGGGTCGTAGTTCTTGTAGACCCGGTGCCCGAAGCCCATGAGCCGGACGCCGTCCTCCTTGTTCTTGACCTTCTGCATGAACTGCTCGACCGAGTAGTCGGAGTTCTGGATCTTGCCGAGCATCTCCAGGACGGCCTCGTTCGCCCCGCCGTGCAGCGGCCCGGAGAGGGCGCCGACGCCGGCGGCGATCGAGGCGTAGATGTTGGCGTGCGAGGAGCCGACGAGGCGCACGGTCGAGGTGGAGCAGTTCTGCTCGTGGTCGGCGTGGAGGATGAGCAGCATGTCGAGCGCCTTGACGATGGCGGGGTCGACGTCGTGGCGCTGGTACGGCAGTCCGAACGTCATCCGGATGAAGTCCTCGATGTAGGACTTCGAGGCGTCCGGGTAGAGCAGGGGAAGACCCGTGGCGCGCTTGGCGATCGAGGCGATCATCGTGGGCACCTTGGCCATGAGCAGCACCGTGGACAGCTCGCGCTGGTACGGGTCGTGCGGGTCGAGGGTGTGCTGGTAGTACGTGGCCAGCGCGGCGATGCCGGCCTGCAGGATGGCCATGGGGTGGCCGTTCGCCGGGAAGGCGGTGAAGAACGCCTTGAAGTCCTCGTGGAGGATGGTGTGGCGCTTGATCCGGCGGGTGACCGCCTCGAGCGTGTCCGTGTCGGGCAGCTCGCCGTAGATGAGCAGGTAGGCCACCTCGAGGAAGTTCGAGTCCTTCGCGAGCTGGTCGATCGGGTAGCCGCGGTAGCGCAGGACGCCGGCGTCGCCGTCGATGTAGGTGATGGCCGACGTCGTCGACGCCGTGTTCATGAAGCCGGGGTCGAGGGTGACGAGCCCGGTCTCCTTGAGCAGCGAGGAGATGTTCACCCCGTCGTTGCCCTCCACCGCCTGGACGCGGGCGAACTCCAGCCGCTTCCCGTCAACCTCGAACGTCGCCGGGCTCAGCTCAGCATCCGCCATGTGTCCTCCTCGGAGTGGTCGGTGCCGTGACGGCACCTCTGCATCTGCGCCGGGCCCGGTGACGGCTCGGCCGTGTGATCGTCGACACCAAGATATGTCATCGGTCGGGTCTGCACCGAACCATGACCCGGCCAGCCGACGCGGACGAGCCCGCCCGGTCAGGCGAGCAGGGGCCCGTCGGCCAGCCGCCCCGCCGCGGCGGCGACGCGCTCGTCCGACGCGGTGAGGGCCAGGCGCACGTACCCTTCGCCGGCGTGACCGTAGAAGCTGCCCGGCGCCACGAGGACCCCGCGGTGCGCCAGCGCGTCGACGATCTCCCAGGAGCCCGCTGCGCCGTGACGCAGCCACAGGTAGAGGCCCGCCGCGGAGTCGGGGTCGGGCTCCAGCCCGGCCCGGGCGACGGCGCCGAGGAGCACCTCCCGCCGGGCGCGGTAGCGCTCGCGCTGGGTCTCGACGTGCGTGTCGTCGGCCAGCGCGGCGGCCATCGCCGCCTGGACCGGCGCGGGCATCATCATCCCGGCGTGCTTGCGGATCTCGGTGAGCTGCCCGACCAGCGACGGGTCGCCGGCCAGCAGCGCGGCCCGGTACCCGGCGAGGTTGGACTGCTTGGACAGCGAGTACAGCACGAGGAGGTTCTCGAGCGACCCGCCGCTCACCCGGGGGTCGAGGAGCGAGGGCACGCCCTGGTCCGTCCACGGGGCCACCCACGGCAGCTCGGCGTAGCACTCGTCCGACGCGACGACGGCGCCGCGCTCACGGGCCCAGGTGACGACCGCCCGCAGCTGCTCCACGCCCAGGACGTGGCCGTCGGGGTTGCCGGGTGAGTTCAGCCAGACCAGCCGCACGCCCCGCGCGGGCCAGTCGGCCGGGTCGGGCCCCACAGGGGCCGGCGTCGCCCCGGCGAGCCGCGCGCCGACGTCGTAGGTCGGGTACGCCGCCCGGGGGTGCAGGACGACGTCGCCGGGGCCCAGGCCCAGCAGCGCGGGCAGCAGGGCGACCATCTCCTTGGACCCGATGGTCGGCAGGACCGCGGACAGCGGTAGACCGGGCACCGCCCGGCGCCGCGCGAACCAGCCCACCACGGCCTCCCGCAGCGTGAGCGTGCCCACGGTCGTGGGGTAGCCGGGGGCGTCGGCAGCGGCCCGCAGGGCGTCCCGGGCGACCGCCGGGGTGGGGTCGACCGGGGTGCCGACCGAGAGGTCGACGATGCCGCCGGGGTGCGCGGCGGCGCGGACCTTGGCCGGCCCGAGCGCGTCCCACGGGAAGTCGGGCAGCGCGCCGCCGTGGAGCGGCACGCTCAGGCCTGCGGTGGCAGTGCCGCGATCATCGGGTCGTCCTTGTCGATGACACCCATCTTCGCGGCGCCGCCCGGCGAGCCCAGGTCGTTGAAGAACTCCACGTTGGCGCGGTAGTAGTCCGACCACACCGCCGGGACGTCGTCCTCGTAGTAGATGGCCTCGACGGGGCACACGGGCTCGCACGCACCGCAGTCGACGCACTCGTCCGGGTGGATGTACAGGGAACGCTTGCCCTCGTAGATGCAGTCGACGGGACACTCGTCCACGCACGCCCTGTCCTTGACGTCCACACAGGGCTGGGCGATGACGTAGGTCACGGGTGCTTCCTCTCCTTGACGACGGCGGGCACCACCGGTGCGCCACGCGTCCCCAGTATCGCGCAGGGCCGCCTGGTTGACGAACCGTCGCGCGCGCTGGCGCGGGGGCGGCACCCGGGGGCAGGCTGCTCCCGTGACCCGCGAACCGCCCGACCACGCCGGCCGGGCCCCTGCCCCGCTGCCCTGGATGGCGTGGCGCCCGGGCGAGCGGGTGGTCGTGCGCTACCGGGCACCCGACGGGGTGCACGACGCCCTCGGGGACCTCCTCGAGGTGGCGCCGGACGCCGTCGTCGTGCAGACCCGTCGCGGCGCCGTCCGCGTGGCGGCGGCCACCATGATCACCGGGAAGCGGGTCCCGCCGCCGCCCGGCCGGTGAGACTCAGCCCTCGGGCGTCGGCGAGCTCGAGGGCTCCTCGGGGTCCTCGGCGGGCGGGTCGCCGCAGACGACGTGGTTCCAGGGCCGGTAGGTCCACGTCCAGCTCTCGTCGTCGAACAGCGCACCGTCACGGTAGCGCTGACGGTCCACCGAGACGGTGAAGCCGACCTGCCCGCCGGTCTCGGGCTTGCAGTCCTCGGCCGGGTTGTAGACCGTCGTGGGCTTGACGATGTCGTACTTCTCCGACGTGGAGGTCTCCACGTCCCAGTACTTCGTGCCCCAGAGGCGCGAGTGGAGGCGCCCGTCGGCGACCCAGGCCTCGACCATGACGCCGCGGTCGGTGCTGTTGCGCCAGACCATGTCCGTGCTCGACTCCCACACGGTGGCCTCCCGCCCGGCGGGGTACCGGTCGAACCAGCGCGTGTGGGGCGTGTGCCGGACGTCGTCCATCCCGGCCAGGAAGCCGATGTTGAACATGTTCGTCGAGAGCTGGGAGAGCCCGCCGCCGAGCGCGGTGGTGGCGAAGCCGTCCTCGACGACGCCGGAGGAGACGTAGCCGTTCGCCTCGGTGATCGGAGCGATCTGCTCGAGGAGGGAGAACTCCTCGCCGGGCTCGATGATGACGCCGGTGACCTTGCGCGAGCCCGCGACGAGGTTCGAGGTGCGCACGGGGTCCGGCGGCATCGGGGTGGAGAACTCCACGACGAGCTCCTTGATGCCCAGCGCCTCGGCGTCGGCGGTGGTGAAGTCGGGCTCGGCCTCGACGAGGTCCACCTCGGCGGTGCGCTCGGTGGAGGTGCCCGCCTCCAGGACGGCAGCGGCGAGCGCCTCCGCGTCGAACCCGCGGCCCGACGTCGACGGGATGATCGTGGGCCTGCCGTCGCGCAGGACGATCTGGGCGTCCTCGCCGCCGGCGACGATGTCGGGGTTGACCTCGGTGACGGTGTCGGCCAGGGTCGGACCGTCGAGCTGGAGCTCGAGGCGGTCGCCGCTGGCGGTGAAGCTCGCGGCGGCGGCGAGCTGCTCGGGGGTGAGCTCGGCGAGCTCGTCCCCCACCGTGACGACGACGGGGCCGGAGACGAGCGGCTCGGCGAGCTCGGTCCGCGCCTCCTCCACGGCCGCGGCGTCGACGGCGGGCTTGACCTCGCGGGTGGGCAGCTCGATGGGCCGCTCCGCCGTGAGCCACCCCTCGGTGACGACCGCACGGGCGGCCTCGACGTCCACCGCGGTGCCGGCGACGGGCTCGGTCACCTCCGGCGACGCGCCGTCGTAGGCGATGAAGCCCTCGACCGGGGCCACCTCGAGCTCGGTGGCCACCGACTGCAGGGCGGCGTCCAGGGCGGGCTCGTCCACCGTCGTCGCCGGGACGACGGCACCCATGCCGAACAACCGGCCCCACAGCACGCGCGGGTCGAGGGAGAACCCGGTGACCGGATCGAGGGTGGAGTCCACGTCCAGGGTGAGGCTCACGCCGGCGGGGTCGATGCTCGAGAGCCCCTCCCCCACCGAGACCGGGATCGCGCCGGTGGTCCACGGGCCGAGCTCGCTCTCGAGCCGGTCGGTGGCGGCGGCCTGCGTCATCCCCCCGACCGGGACACCCGCCACGACGGTGCCGTTGGGCACCCGGTCGCCCAGGAACCACGCGGCCGCGCCGTACGCGAGAGCCAGGACGAGGACGACGACGCCCGCCACCAGCCAGCCGCGGCCCTTCCGTGGCTCCTCGGCGTCGAACCGGTCCAGCGGCGACGGCGGCATGCGGGTCTCCTCGACCTGATGGTGGTCGTCCGCCCCGTCACGCGGGTGCACGGGGGGCGCGTCGGCGCCGCGGGGCGCGAAGAAGGGGGCTGTCACGCCCGGGCCCGCCGGAGCCGCAGCGGCGTCGATCGTCTCGGTGTCGGCGTCGTCGGCCTTCGCGGGCTCGACGTCCTCGACGTCCCCGACGGCCGGCGCCGGGTCATCGGCGTCCGCGGGCTCGACGTCCTCGACGCGGTCCTCGGGCGTCAGCAGCTCGGTGTCGGCGTCGGGTGCGTGCCCGTCGGCGAGCACCGACCGCCGTGCGAGCACCGCGTCGAGGTCGCCCAGACCCGTGGGGCCGTGCTCCGCGGCGTCGCTCTCGCGGTCGGCTGAGGTCTGGGCGGTGCCGCCCTCGCGCCTGTCGTCGTGTGCCACTGCTGAGTGTCCTTCTCCCCCGGCTGCCGCGTGCTGCGACCCAGGCATCGTAAGCGCCCGGTCCGCCCGGACCGCGGCCGCGGCGCCCGCCGAAACCACATTGTGACCGTTCCGTCCGACACCCGGACAGGTGGTCTCACGGCACCGGGCGCAGCCTGCCGTGGTGGTGCACGAGCGCCCCCGTGCCCGTGGGGCCGAGCCGTGCGTCGAGGACCTCGCCCACGACGACGTCGTGGTCGCCGGCGGTGCGGACCCAGGCGGTGCGGCACTCGAGCCACCCCTGCGCGGCGTCGACCAGGGCCGCACCCGAGGCCTCGCCGCGGTGGTGACCGATCCCGGTGAGCTGGCCGATCGAGGGCCGGCCGGGCTCGGCGAGCCGTTCCGCGACCGGGGCGGCGGTGGCGTCGAGGAGACTGACGGCCCACGTGTCCGTCGTCTCCAGGGACTCGCGCAGCCGGGCGTCGGAGTAGACGCAGAACAGGATCATCGGCGGACGCAGCGAGACGGACGCGACGTCGGTCGCGGTCATCGCGAGGTCGAGGCCACCTGCCCGCACGGAGACGACGGTGACTCCGACGGGCCGCCGGAGCACGACCGCCCGGAAGCGGTCGACCAGCTCCTCGCCCGGCTCAGCCACGCGACCCTCTCGACGCCAGCGCCGCCGGCTCCCCCGAGTACCAGCGCCGGGGGGTCATCGCGGCCGCCACGGTGCTCAGCGGCAGCCCGAGGAGCCACCCGTACCCGATCACCTCGTCGGTGACGAGGACGTCCCCGCCCGGGCTGACGAACGCCATCGTCTGGGACGTCACGACCGCGGCCAGCCCGAGGAGGACCACACCGACGGCCCCCGCCCCCGCCCGGGCCGTCACCGCGGCCAGGGCGGCGGTGACGAGCGCGAGGAGCAGGCCGGCGGGCCACCCGCCGGCGTCCCACCGGTGCACGAGCGTGCCGGCGGCGGCGACGACCACGCCCAGGACGACGGCGGCGACCAGCGCCCCGGGCGTGCGCCCGAGGTCCTGGCGCCCGCCGGCGCGGGCGTGGTCGCTCACCGTCGACGCCGGGTCAGGCCTGCCGACGCGCGGCCTTGTACCGCTCGTTGGCGTCGAGGACGACCTTGCGGATGCGCACCGACTCGGGCGTGACCTCGACGCACTCGTCCTCGGCGGCGAACTCGAGCGACTCCTCGAGGGTGAGCCGGCGCGGCGGGACGAGGTTCTCGAAGTTGTCCGCCGTGGAGGAGCGCATGTTGGTGAGCTTCTTCTCCTTGGTGATGTTGACGTCCATGTCCTCGTTGCGGGAGTTCTCCCCGACGATCTGGCCCTCGTACACCTCGGAGGTGGGCTCGACGAAGAACGACCCGCGCTCCTGGAGGTTGATCATCGCGAAGGGCGTGACCGAGCCGGCCCGGTCGGCCACCAGCGAACCGGTGTTGCGCATCTCGATGGGCCCCTGCCACGGCTCGTAGCCCTCGGCGATGGAGGAGGCGATGCCCGTGCCCCGGGTGTCGGTGAGGAACCGTGTCCGGAAGCCGATGAGGCCGCGCGCGGGCACGACGAACTCCATCCGGACCCAGCCGGTGCCGTGGTTCGACATCGTCTCCATGCGGCCCTTGCGCTGCGCCATGAGCTGGGTGACCGTGCCGAGGTACTCCTCCGGGACGTCGACGGTCATGCGCTCCATCGGCTCGTGGCGGCGGCCGTCGACCATCCGGGTGACGACCTGCGGCTTGCCCACGGTGAGCTCGAAGCCCTCGCGGCGCATCTGCTCGACGAGGATGGCCAGCGCGAGCTCGCCGCGGCCCTGGACCTCCCAGGCGTCGGGACGCTCGGTGGGCACGACGCGCAGGGACACGTTGCCGATGAGCTCGCGGTCCAGGCGGTCCTTGACCTGGCGCGCGGTGACCTTGGCGCCCTTGACCCGCCCGGCGAGCGGGGAGGTGTTGATCCCGATCGTCATGGAGATGGCCGGGTCGTCCACCGTGATGAGCGGCAGCGGGCGGGGGTCGTCCGCGTCGACGAGGGACTCACCGATGGTGATGTCCTCGATCCCGGCGACGGCGACGATGTCACCGGCGCGCGCGCTCTCGGCCGGGACCCGCTCCAGGGCCTCGGTGCGCAGCAGCTCGGAGATGCGCACGTTCTTCATCGTGCCGTCCTGGCGCGCCCACGCGACGGTCTGGCCCTTGCGGAGCTCGCCGTTGTGGATGCGCAGCAGCGCGAGCCGGCCCAGGAAGGGCGAGGCGTCGAGGTTCGTGACGTGCGCCTGGAGGGGTGCGCCCTCCTCGTAGGTCGGCGCCGGGATCGTCGAGAGGATCGTCGCGAAGAGGGGCTCGAGGTTCTCGCTGTCCGGCAGCTCGCCGTCGGCAGGCTGGTTCAGGCTGGCACGGCCGGCCTTGGCCGAGGCGTAGACGACGGGGACGTCGAGGATCGAGTCGAGGTCGAGGTCGTCGACCTCGTCGGCGAGGTCGGAGGCCAGCCCGAGGAGCAGGTCGTGCGCCTCGTGGACGACCTCGGTGATCCGCGAGTCCGGGCGGTCGACCTTGTTCACCAGGAGCACGACGGGCAGCTTGGCCGCCAGGGCCTTGCGCAGCACGAAACGGGTCTGCGGCAGCGGGCCCTCGGAGGCGTCCACGAGCAGGACGACGCCGTCGACCATCGACAGGCCGCGCTCGACCTCACCGCCGAAGTCGGCGTGCCCCGGGGTGTCGATGACGTTGATGACGACGCCGTCCTCGAGGCCCGCCGCGGCGGGCCCGCGGTAGTGCACGGCGGTGTTCTTCGCGAGGATCGTGATGCCCTTCTCGCGCTCGAGGTCGCCGGAGTCCATGGCCCGCTCGTCGACGTGCTGGTGCTCGCCGAAGGCACCGGACTGCCAGAGCATGGCGTCGACCAGCGTGGTCTTGCCGTGGTCGACGTGGGCGACGATCGCGACGTTGCGCAGATCAGAGCGCACAGGCATACGCGTAGCTCATTTCATCGGTGAGGACAGACCTCCGCGGGGCGACCGGATCGGCCACAGCCTGCGCGGGCTGGGCGCCGCGGCGGGCGCCAACGGACCAGTTTAGCGCCGTACCCCCGTCCGGCGGCACCCCCTGGCGTGTGCGCCCACTCACGGCCGCGTCGGCGATGATGGACCGATGGGTCCCACGCTGGTCTTCCGCGCGCCCGCCGCCGGGCGGTACGCCGTCTTCTTCTGGGTGGCCGCGGCGTTGCTGCTCGTCGCCTTCGCGCTCAACGGCGGCCTGGCCGAGGTGGTGCGCTTCGGGGCCGTGCCCCTGGCGCTGGCCGTGGTCGGCTGGGTGGTGTTCTGGCGACCACGGGTGACGGTGGGTCCCGACGGGCTCGAGCTCGCCAACGTCTTCCGCACCGTCGTCGTGCCCTGGGACGACGTCGTCGGGGTCGAGACGCGCTGGGGCCTGAAGGTGCGCACCACTTCCGGGCGGTTCGGCGCCTGGGCAGCACCGGCCGCACCGGGGCGCCGTCGTCACGACCCCGTGCCCGACCAGCTCCTCGACGAGCGGGTCAGCGGCACCGCCCGGCTCGTCGGTGACTCCTCGACCGTGGGCTCGGTCATCGAGCTCGGCCTCGACCGGCGCGCCGCCGCCGGCTCGCCCGCAGCCGGTCCAGCGGGACCGGCTGCGGGCGGATCCGACCTCCCCGGCGGACCACCGGTTCAGGGCCAGGGGGCCGGCGGGGTCCGCGTCAGGGTGGACGTGCCCGCGATGGGTGCGGTCGTCGCGAGCCTCGCGCTGGCCGCCCTCACGGTCGCCACGCTGGGCTGAGCGGGGCACCGGCCTCGTCGGCCGGCGACCGCCGCCTCCGCCGACGACGGCGGCACTCCGCCTGCCACGCGCCCTTCGCGAGCACCGCCGTCAGCGGGCCCGCCGCACGCACCGTCACCGCCCGCGCGCACGGACGAACGCACGCACGCACGCACGCACCGTCACCGCCCGCACGCCCGCACGTACGACGAAGGGCCGGTGGTCTCCCACCGGCCCTTCGTCGCGCACTACGGGTGGATCACTCGCTCACGAAGCCCCAGTTCTCCGCACGCGTGGTGCTGAAGCCGGTGGCGCCGAAGTTGGCGAGGTTGCTGACCGTGGCCACGAGCTCGGGGCGCTGGTACAGCGGGAGGGTGTGGCCCGACTCCCAGATCATGACGTCGGCCTCGTTGGCCAGGTCGATGCGGGTGGCGGGGTCGGTCTCGACGTCGATCTGCTTGATGAGCTCGTTGAGCTCGGGGTTGTTGAGCTTGGCGTAGTTCGACGTGTTGGTGGACGGGTCGCCGTAGAGCTGGGCGAGACCGTTCATCGGGTACGGCGTACCGATCCACGAGAAGGCCATGATCTCGAAGTCGCCGGCCTCCAGCGCGGGGCCGAACTCGTCGACGGGGAGCTGGACCAGCTCGAGGTCGATGCCGATCTCCTTGAGCTGGGCCTGGGCCAGCTGGCCCTCGTTCTCCGAGGCGCCGACGCCGGTCAGCACGGAGAACTTCACCGCGAGGGGCTCGCCGTCCTTCTCACGGATGCCGGTGTCCTCGTTGAGGACCCAGCCGGCCTCCTCCAGGTCGGCCTCCGCGCGCTCCGGGTCGTATCCGTACTCGCTGCCGTTGTCGACGAAGCCTTCCTGGTTCTCCATGAAGATGTGGTTGTTCAGGGGCTTCTTCTCGCCAGGGAGCCCGGCGAGGTCGGACTCCGCGATCGCCTGACGGTCGATGCCGCGCTGGATCGCCTGGCGGATCACCTGGTCCTGCAGCAGCCCGGCGGTGGAGTTGATCGTGAAGTGGCGCCAGTTCGGGCCCTTGGCCTCGCGGATCTCCGCGCCGGACACGGTCTGGGCGAGCGCGTAGGCGTTCGGGTCCGGGCCGACGTCGAAGACGTCGATCTCGTTGTTCTGGAACGCGGTGCCGGTGGCGTCGGGGGCGACGACCCGGAACTGGATCTCGTCGAGCATGGGGGCCGGGCCCCACCAGTTCTCGTTCGGGACGAGGGTGAGGACCTGCTGCGCCTCGTCGAGGTTGTCGACCTTGTAGGGCCCGGTGAACCAGTCGGCCGGGAACTCCAGCCAGCCCTCGTTGAAGGTCGCGGCGTCGGCGACCGACTCGGCCGGGACGACGGTGCTCACGAGGGAGGACCAGTCCGGGTAGGTCTCCTTGAAGGTGACGACCACGTCGAACTCGGTCTCACCCTGCTCGACGGACTCGATCTGCTCGTACGGACCGGTCTGGACGCACTGGAACTCCGCGTTCTCGCCGTTGCAGGCGGTCAGCGAGGCCTGGTAGTCCTCCCAGTTGATCGGGTCGCCGCTGTTCCACACCGCGTCGGGGTTGAGGTTCAGGGTGATGACCTGCTGGCCGTCGACCGTCTCGTCGGAGAAGTCGAGCAGGTAGTTCTCGTTCGGCACCGGCGAGCCCTCGCCGTTGTAGTCCCAGGTGGCGGGGCTCATGGCGTCGCGGATGTCGGTGTAGTCCGCGTTGTTGCCGTTGACGTGCATGGGGTTCCACTGCGGGGGTAGCTCGGCCACCGCGCGGCGTAGCTGGCCGCCCTGCTCGAGCTGGTCGCGGGGGGTGGCCTTGACCTGGAAGAGGTCGCCCTCCCCCTCGGTGAGGACTCCGGCCTCCCCCTCGGCGCCGCCGCCCTCGGTCTCCTCGGCAGCCCCCGACGTGGTGTCGGTGGGCTCGTCGCCACCGCTGTCGCCGCAGGCCCCAAGGACCAGGGCGAGCGCCGCACCGGTCGCCAGGACCGCTGCACCCTTCTTCGTGCGCACTGTTGAACCTCCATGAGAATGACAAGAGAACGCCCGCGGACGGGGCCGCCCACGCCCGACATCGGTCGGCCGCACGTTCATCCTCGTACTGAACCATGCCGCCTGTGACGTACCGCACCCTGACAGGGCTCTAGACGGACTTGTGACCTAATTGAGACCCGGACGAAACACTCGGGAGACTTAAGCGTTCTGATCGTTCCGAAACCGGTTCGGCGCTCCCGGGCGGCACCGGGTTTGAGCCCGCCGCGCCGCACCACGCGGCCGTCGACGCGGCGCGTGGCGGTCGACGCGGCGCGCGGCGGTCGACGCGGCGCGCGGCGGTCGACGGCCGATGCGGCCCTCCGTCGCACCGGACGGAAGGTCCGGGGAGTTCATCGGGGAAGATCCGGCCGCTCGGACCCTTCGACAGCGCACCGGGGAAGATCCGGCCGCTCGGACCCTTCGACAGCGCACCGGGGAAGATCTGGGCACTCGGGACCCCTCGACAGCGCACCGGGGAAGATCCGGGCGCGCGGGACCCCCTCGACAGCGCACCGGGGAAGATCTGGGCATCGGGTCACTTCCGACGGCGCTACGCCGCCGAAACGTCCCCGACGATGTCCCCGCTCACGGCGACGCGTCGATCCACCTCGCTCACCGTGGCAGCGAGCGAGAGTACTCGCCATGCCCGCGCTCGCGAGCCTGCTCACCTGCCCGCGGGCGCGAGCCTGCTCACCTGCCCGCGGGCGCGAGCCTGCTCACCTGCCCGCGGGCGCGAGCCTGCTCACCGTGCCCGCGGGCGGGAGCAAGCTCACCGTGCCCGCGGGCACTGGGCGGCTCGCCGTGCCCTCGTGCCCGCACACGCGACGGACCGCGCACCGTGTCCGGTGCGCAGCCCCTCCCTCGCCCGCGCGGCCTGCGGCACGCTTGTGTCAGAAGACCTCGACGGCCTGGGCGTAGTGACAGGCGGACCGCTGGTCCCCGCCCATCGGCATGAGCGCCGGCTCCTCCTCCACGCAGCGCCGCTGCTTGTCCTCGCTCAGGACGAGGAACTTCGGGCAGCGGGTGCGGAACCGGCAGCCCGACGGCGGGTCCGCCGGGGAGGGCAGGTCCCCCACGAGGAGGATCCGCTCGCGCTGGCGCTCCTTGACCGGGTCGGGCACCGGGATGGCCGAGAGCAGCGCCTGCGTGTACGGGTGCGTGGGGGTCTCGAAGACCTTGTCCACCTCCCCGATCTCGACGATCTTGCCCAGGTACATCACGGCCACCCGGTCGGCGATGTGGCGGACCACCGACAGGTCGTGCGCGACGAAGAGGTAGCTGAGCGAGAGCTTGGCGCGCAGCTCGTCGAGGAGGTTGATGATGCCGGCCTGGATGGACACGTCCAGCGCGGAGACCGGCTCGTCGAGCACGAGGAGCTTCGGCTCGAGCGCGAGCGCGCGCGCGATGCCGATCCGCTGGCGCTGCCCGCCGGAGAAGTGCTGCGGGTAGCGGTTGGCGTGGGAGGGCTCCAGGCCCACCAGCGCCATGAGCTCGCGGACCCGGTCCTCCAGCTGCCTCTTGGGGATCCCGTTGGCCTCCATGGGCTCGGCGATGATGTCGAAGACCGGCATGCGCGGGTCGAGGGAGGCCATGGGGTCCTGGAAGACCACCTGGAGGTCCCGGCGCACGGCCTTGCGGTCGCGCCGGCCGCCCAGGGACTCGACGTCCTTGCCCAGGACGACCACCTTGCCGTTGGAGGGCGGCTTGAGGTCGAGGATCTCCAGCAGCGTCGTCGTCTTCCCGGAGCCCGACTCGCCGACGAGGGCGAGCGTCTCCCCCGCGCGGATCTCGAACGAGACGCCGTCGACGGCATGGACGGTCCCGACGCGGCGCTTGAACACCGAGCCCTTCATGAGCGGGAAGTGCTTCTCCAGGTCCGTCACCGCGAGGACCTCCTCGCGCTCCGCGCGTGGCAGCCGGGCCAGCGGCCGCTCGATGATGCGCGGCACCGGGTACATCTCGAGGAACGTGAGGTCCTGCTCGGCGATCTCCTCCGAGCGGTGGCAGGCAGCGGTGTGGCCCTCGCCGCGGGTGGGCGCCAGGGCCGGCTCGACGGTGCGGCACACGTCGATCGCCATGGGGCAGCGGGCGGCGAACGGGCACCCCGGCGGGAGGTCGAGGAGCGAGGGCGGGTTGCCCTCGACGGGGGCGAGCGCCTGCTTCTCCTCGGCGTCGGGGCGGGGCAGCGAGCCGAGCAGGCCGATCGTGTAGGGCATGGTGGAGCGGTAGTAGATGTCGTCGACCGGCCCGTGCTCGACGACCCGGCCGGCGTACATCACCGCCACCTGGTCGGCCATGCCGGCGACGACGCCGAGGTCGTGCGTGATCATCATGACCGCGGCGCCGGTCTCGCGCTGGGCGGTCTTGAGCACCTCGAGGATCTGCGCCTGGATCGTGACGTCCAGGGCGGTGGTCGGCTCGTCCGCGATGATGAGGTCAGGGTTGTTGGCGATCGCCATGGCGATCATGGCCCGCTGGCGCATCCCACCGGAGAACTCGTGGGGGAAGGCCTTGACCCGCACCGCGGCGTTGGGGATGCCGACGAGGTCGAGCAGCTCCACGGCCCGCTTGCGCGAGGCCCCCTCGTCGGTCCGGCCGTGGGCCCGCAGGGCCTCGACGATCTGGTCGCCGATCGTGTACACGGGCGTCAGTGCCGAGAGCGGGTCCTGGAAGACCATGCCGATGTTCTTGCCACGGATGGCGGACATGTGGGCGTCGGAGCGCCCGAGGAGCTCCTCCCCCTGCAGCCGCACCGAGCCGCTGACCCTCGCGCTCGGGGTGAGCAGTCCCATGACCGCCATGGACGTGACCGACTTGCCCGAGCCGGACTCGCCGACGATGCCCAGGACCTCCCCCGGGCGGACGGCGAAGGAGACCCCGCGCACGGCGTGGACCGAGCCGTCCTCGGAGGGGAAGCGCACGTCGAGGTTCTCCACCTCGAGCACCGGCCCGCCACGCATGCGCGCCGACCGTTGGAGGCTGTCGGTCAGGGGTGCCGGCCGGTCGGCCTGGCTTCGACTGAGGATGTTCACGCGCGTCCTCCGGACTTGGACGAGGGGTCAAGGGCGTCGCGCAGGCCGTCGCCGATGAAGTTGATGAAGACGAGCATCGTCGTCAGCGCCGTCGCGGGCGCCAGGAAGATCCACGGGTACGTCGCCGCGGTGCGCTGGCCCTCCCCGATGAGCGTGCCCAGCGACGTCTCGGGTGCCTGCACGCCGAAGCCGAAGAAGGACAGCGACGTCTCCGCGAGCACCGCCGAGGCGACGGCCAGGGTGGCGTCGATGATGAGGAGGGAGGAGATGTTGGGCAGGATGTGCCGCACGATGATCCGCGGCGTCGGTACGGACATGTACTTCGCCGCCGTGACGTACTCGAGGTTCTTGATGCCCAGCGTCATCGAGCGGACCACGCGCGCGGAGAGCATCCAGCCCAGCCCGGCCAGCAGCACGATGAGCATGAGCACCGAGCCGCGGCTGCCGCCGGTCTGGACCGACAGGATCGCGATGACGAAGAACGACGGCACGACGAGCAGCAGGTCGATGACCCACAGCGCCACCTTGTCGAACAGGCGCCCGTAGTAGGCGGCGAAGGCACCGACGGTGGCGGCGATCGCCGTCTGCAGGGCCGCGACGCCCAGACCGATCATCATCGACTTGCGCAGCCCCTCGACCGTGAGGGCGAAGACGTCGCGCCCGGCCTGGGTGGTGCCCAACCAGTGCGCCTCGCTCGGCGGCTTGAGGAACGCCGTCTGGTCGATCTGGGTGTAGGTCCACGGCGAGAGGGACGGGCCGAAAACGGCGAACGCGGCGAGGAGGACGTACCCCACCAGCCCCACGACGGCGGTCTTGTTCCTCAGGAACCGGCGCGCGACGATCGTGCGGCGCGACAGGCGCCGGGTGCCGACGGGCAGCCCGCCCGCCGCGACCTCCGGCAGCTGGGTCACGAGCGGCCCGGCGAGCTCCGAGGTGGGCTCGCGGTCGAGCTCGACACGCGGCGCGTCGTTGTCCTCCTGCTTGGTCGTGGTCATCTCAGCTCACCCTCACTCGGGGGTCGAGGGCGGCGACGAGGACGTCGGAGAGCATCGCCCCGACGAGCACGCACACGCCGCCGAAGGCCGCGACGGCCACCGACCCGTTGACGTCCTGGCCCTGGAGCGCCTGGACGAAGTAGATGCCCATCCCGTGCCAGCCGTAGACGAGCTCGGTGAACGTGGCACCGAGCACGAGGGTGGCGATGGTGAAGGCGAAGTAGGTCCCGGTCGGGATCAGCGCCGTCCGCAGGGCGTGACGGCGCAGGGCGACGTTCTGACGCAGACCCTTGGCGCGGGCGGTCCGGACGTAGTCGGCCCCGAGGGTGTCGAGCATGAGGTTGCGCTGGATCCTGCTGTAGGAGGCGACCCCGCCCACGGTGAGGGTGATGGTGGGGAGCAGCAGGTGCTGGAGCCGGTCCCACAGGGGTGACAGCGCGCTGTCGCCGCGCCGGCCGGTCTCGCCGAGGAACTCGAAGAACTGGGTGCCGGTGCTCTGGTTGAACTTCACCGCGAGGATCTGCAGGACGACCGCGATGACGAGGATCGGGGTGGAGATGACCACGAGCGAGCCGAGGGTGATCATCCGGTCGCTCACGCTGTACTGGCGCGTCGCGGTCCAGGCCCCGAGGGCCACGCCGATGGTGATGCCCAGCAGCGACCCGATGGTCACCAGCCGGAGGGACACCCAGGCGCGGGTACCGATCTCGTCATTGACGAACTCGCCGAACGGGCTGCGGCCCCAGTCCCACGAGCCCAGGACGCCGGTGAGCCAGATCCAGTACCGCTCGAGCACCGGGGTCTTGTCGTTGAGGTTGAACGACGTCAGCGAGCTCTCGATCGCCGCCGGGTCGATCGGGGGGTTGCGCATCTCGTACAGGCTGCGCGGGTCGAGCTGCGTGGCCGCGAGCATGTACACCAGCGAGATCGCGATGAAGAGCAGGACCAGGTAGTTCAGGAACCTGCGAGCGAGGTACAGGAGCATGGGGTGGCTTTCGTGCTCAGGAGGGACGCGGGTGGCCGCCCGGTGGGACGGGCGCCCGGCCTCACCGACGGGGGGTTCCGCTGGCTCGGAGTGTGATCCACGCCATTGGTGACATCGAGACAGATTACATGCTCGTCCATGACCATCATGTTTCGGCCGACCGGTGTCCTGACATGGTTTGGACGGGCGGCGCACGGCGGTGTGGCCGGGGCAGCGGTGCGCCCTGCGGACCCGCCTCGGTGCGGGCCGCGCGGCGGACCCTCCTCGGTGCGAGCCCTCCGGCGAGCGTGCGCGCGTGCGGACACCGGCGACGAGCCCCCGGTGCAGCGTCCGGTCGGGCCGGTGCTTCCGGGTGCGTGCCGGAGGCCGCCCGCCGTGGCGGGCGGCCTCGCGGTCACAGCTCCAGGCTGGCCCCGGGGATCGCGGCGAGAAGCTCCTGCGTGTACGCCTGCTTCGGGTGGTCGAAGACCTCGTCGGTGCTCGCCATCTCCACGATGCGGCCCTTCTCCATCACCGCGACCTCGTCGGCGATCTGCCGCACGACGGCGAGGTCGTGGGTGATGAAGAGGTAGGTCAGCCCCAGCTCGGTCTGCAGGTCGTTGAGCAGGGTGAGCACCTGCGCCTGGACGAGCACGTCCAGGGCGGAGACGGCCTCGTCGCAGACCACGAGGCTCGGGCTCAGCGCGAGCGCCCGCGCGACGGCGACACGCTGGCGCTGGCCGCCGGAGAGCTCGTTGGGGTAGCGCCGCATCGTCGACGTCGGCAGGGACACCAGGTCGAGCAGCTCAGCGACGCGGGCCGCCCGCGACTTCTTGTCGCCCACACCGTGCACCCGCAGGGGCTCCTCGATGACCCGGAAGATCGAGTACATCGGGTCCAGCGAGCCGTACGGGTTCTGGAAGACGGGCTGCACCCGTCGCCGGAAGTCGAACAGCTCCTTGCGGCCGAGCGAGCCGACCTCCGTGCCCTCGAAGATCACCGAGCCCTCGGTGGGTTCGAGGAGGTTGAGCATGATGTTCGCCACGGTGGACTTGCCCGAGCCGGACTCGCCGACCAGCGCCGTCGTGCTCCCGCGCGGGATGGCGAAGGAGACGTCGTCGACCGCCTTGAAGTCCGTGCCGGCGCCGGGCCGCGCACCGCGCAGGTGGAACACCTTGGTGAGGTTCTTGACCTCGACGATGTTCGCGGCACGCGCGACCTGGCCCTCGTCGTGGGCGAGGAGCTCCTCGGACTGCTCGCCGCGCTCGTGCGCGCTCTGGATGCGGCGCGAGGCGAGCGACGGCGCGGAGGCCACGAGACGCTGCGTGTACGGGTGCTGGGGGTTGGCCAGGAGCTGCCGTGACGGGCCGGACTCGACCACCCGCCCGCGGTGCATGACGACGAGGTGCTCGGCCCGCTCGGCCGCCAGCCCCAGATCGTGCGTGATGAAGAGGACGGCGACGCCGCGTTCCCTGGTCAGGGTCTCGAGGTGGTCGAGGATCTTCTTCTGGACCGTGACGTCCAGCGCCGAGGTCAGCTCGTCGGCGATGAGCAGCCGGGGGTCGCCCGCCAAGCCGATGCCGATGAGGGCTCGCTGGCGCATGCCGCCGGAGAACTCGTGCGGGTACTGCTTCGCGCGCCGCTCGGCGTCGGGCAGGCCGGCCTCGGCGAGCACCTCCGCAGTCCGCCTCTTGGTGTCGGCACGGTTCTTGGTGACGCCGTTGGCGCGCAGTGTCTCCTCGACCTGGAAACCGATCTTCCACACGGGGTTGAGGTTGGTCATCGGGTCCTGCGGGACCAGGCCGATCTCGCGGCCGCGCAGGTGCTCGATCTCGCTGCGGGACGCGGACGTGAGCTCCTTGCCCGCGAACTTGATGGACCCGCCGGTGATCTTCCCGGTCCCTGGGAGCAGGTCGATGATCGCGTGCGCGGTGGTGGACTTGCCTGAGCCGGACTCCCCCACGATCGCCACGGCCTGGCCGGGGTAGACCGTGAGGTTGGCCTTGCGCACCGCGGGCACCATCCCGGTGCTCGAGCGGAACGCGACCTCGAGGTCGCGGATCTCGAGCAGCGGGACCTTCGGGTCCACTGCCGTCGGCGACTCCTCCGTGGTCGTTCGGGTGGTCATCGGTTGCGCACCTTCGGGTCGAGGGCGTCGCGCACGGCGTCACCCATCATGATGAAGCCGAGCACGGTCAGCGCGAGTGCCCCGGCCGGGTAGAACAGCACCGAGGGTCGGGACCTGAGCGAGGTCTGAGCCTGCGAGATGTCACCACCCCACGAGACGATGGACGGCGGCAGACCGATGCCGAGGAAGCTCAGCGTGGCCTCGGCCACGATGAACGTACCCAGCGCGACGGTGGCGTAGACGATGATCGGTGCCGCGGCGTTGGGCAGGATGTGCCGGGTCAGGATGCCGAACTTGCCCAGGCCCACCGACTTGGCGGCGGTGACGAAGTCGTTGTTCTTCACGCTCATCACCGACCCACGGGTGATGCGGGCGATGGATGTCCACCCGAACGAGGCCAGAACCGCCACCACCATGAACGAGTTCCGGTACTGACTGAAGATCTGCATGATGACGATCGCGGCGAGCACGAGCGGGATCGCGAAGAAGATGTCGGTGACCCGGGACAGGATCGTGTCGAACCAGCCGCCGAAGAAGCCCGCGATCGAGCCCACGATCGTCCCGATGATCAGCACCGCCAGCGTGGTCAGCACGCCGACGGTGACCGACGCGCGCGCCCCGTAGATGGTGCGCGAGTAGATGTCGCAGCCCTGGCGGTCGTACCCGAACGGGTGCCCGGCCGTGGGGTCCCCGAGGCTGTTGCTCAGCTCGCAGAACCGCGGCTCGAGCGAGGTGAAGAGGCTCGGGAAAGCCGCCACCGCCAGCACGGCCACGATGATGATCGCCGAGACCCAGAAGGTCGGCCGGCGCCGCAGCTTCTGCCAGGCCTCGCTCCACTGGCTGGAGGGCGCACCGGTGTCCTGGACGGCGTCGACGGCGCCGAGGCCCGTCTCGTCGAGCTCGGCGAAGAAGTGCTCCTGGTGTCGCCGGGCGGCGACAGGCTCCGGGACGCGCGGGGCGTTGGTGTGGACGATGTCAGGCATAGCGGATCCTCGGGTCCAGGGCGGCGTAGAGCAGGTCGACGAGGAGGTTCGCGACGATGTAGATCATCACCAGGACGGTGGTGAGGGAGACGACGGTGGCCGACTCCCCCTGCAGGATCGCCCGGTAGAGGGTGCCGCCCACGCCGTTGATGTTGAAGATGCCCTCGGTGACGATCGCGCCGGCCATGAGCTGGCCGAGGTCCGCCCCGAGGTAGGTCACGACCGGGATGAGCGAGTTGCGCAGCACGTGGACGGTGACGACGCGGTTGCGCGAGAGCCCCTTGGCCGTGGCGGTGCGCACGTAGTCCGCCGACATGTTCTCGGCCACCGAGGTCCTGGTCAGCCGCAGCACGTAGGCGAAGGAGACCGCGCCCAGCACGATCGCCGGCATGAGCAGGCTGCGGAAGCTGACGTTGCCGCCGACCGTCGTGGGTAGCCACCCGAGCTCGACGCCGACGGCGAACTGCAGGACGAAGCCGATGACGAAGGTCGGGACCGCGATGACGAAGAGGCTCGTGACGAGGGCGGTGGCGTCGAAGATGCCCCCCTTGCGCAGACCGGCGACGAGGCCGACCGTCACACCGAGGATCGCCTCGAAGACCAGCGCCATGATGGCCAGGCGGAAGGTCACCGGGAGCGCCTGGGCGACGACGTCGATCACCTCGCGGCCGGAGAAGGTCACGCCGAAGTCGAGGGTGACGATGCCCTTGAGGTACAGGAGGTACTGGACGAGGAACGGCTCGTCGAGGTTGTACCTGTCCCGGATCTGCTGCTGCACCGCCTCCGGCAGGCCCCGGTCGCCACCGAGCGCGGCGACGGGGTCGCCCGGCATGGCGAAGACCATGGAGTAGATGAGCAGCGTGGCCCCGAGGAACACAGGTATGACCTGCAGGACCCTGCGCCCGATGTACCAGAGCATCGAGTCGCCTCCTAGTTGGCTGTTGTTCGGATGGCAGCGGCGGGTGCGTCGCCGCGCGCATGCGAGGTACGACGATACGTCCTCACCCGGCGGCGGACATAGACGGGGGCGGGACCCGTAGGCCCCGCCCCCATCGTCAGTGACACGGAAAGGCTGGACTCAGCCCTTCGTCACCTGGTACATCAGCGGCACGCTGTTCCAGGAGAACTCCACGTTCTCTACGCCCTCGGCCCAACCGCCGTTGACGTTGGAGTACCACAGCGGGACCTGCGGGAGGTCCTCGAACAGGATCTCCTGGGCCCGCTGGAAGATCTCGTTGGCCTCCTCGACCGACTCAGCGGCGTTGCCCTGGTTGATCAGCTCGTCGAACTCGGGGTTGGAGTACTGCCCGTCGTTCGAGCCCGCGCCGGTGTAGTACAGCGGGGCGAGGAAGTTGTTCAGACCGGGGTAGTCGGCCTGCCAGCCGGAGCGGAACGGTCCGGTCATGGTGCCGGCGTCACGGTCGTCGAGCAGCTCGGCGAACGTGGCGTAGGGCTGACCCTCGGCCTCGATGCCCAGCACGTTGCGCACGTTGTTGGTCACCGCGTCGGCCCAGGCCTGGTGGCCGCCGTCCGAGTTGTACGCCATGGTGAACGAGCCGGTGAAGGGCTCGATCGCCTCGGCCTCGGCCCACAGCTCCTTGGCGAGCTCCTCGTCGTACTCGAGCACCTCGGAGCCGGGGATGGAGTCCGACCACCCGTCGATGACCGGGGACGTGAAGTCGCTCGCTGGGGTACGCGTGCCCTGGAAGATCGTCTCGGTGATCTCCTCGCGGTTGATCGCGTGCGAGATGGCGGCGCGGCGCAGCTTGCCCGCCTCACCGGCCCACTCGGGCAGGTACTCGGGGAAGGTGAACGCCTGGAAGATGGCGGCCGGCTGGTTGACCGAGCGGCCCTCCAGCTCTTCCTCGTAGGTGCCGTAGGCGGAGTCGGGGATGGCGTCGATGACGTCCAGGTTGCCCGAGAGGAGGTCGTTGTACGCAGCGTCGAGACCCTCGTAGAAGCGCACCTCCACCCCACCGTTCGCCGGCGTGCGGCCACCCTGGTAGTCGGGGTTCGGCACGACGTCGACGCCGACGTTGTGCTCCCACGCACCCTCGCCGTCCATCATGTACGGGCCGTTGCCGATCGGGTTCTCGCCGAACGCCTCCATGTCCTCGAAGGCGACCTCAGGGAGCGGGTAGTACGCCGTGTAGCCCAGGCGCAGCGGGAAGTCGGCCTCGGGCTGCTTGAGGGTCACGGTGAAGGTGAGGTCGTCGACGACCTCGAGGCCCGTGAGCTCGGAGTCCTCGTCGTACGAGAAGCCCTCGATGCCCTCGAAGAAGTAGCTGTTGTTCTGCGCGTTGCTGAGCAGGGCGGTGTAGTTCCAGGCGTCCACGAAGCTGTTCGCGGTCACCGGCGAGCCGTCCGTGAAGGTCCAGCCGTCCTTGAGCGTGATCGTGTAGGTCTGGCTGTCCTCGGTCTCGATGGACTCGGCCACCTCGTTCTGCACGGCGCCCGAAGCGTCGTAGTAGAACAGACCCGCGTAGAGCAGATCGACGATCTTGCCGCCACCGGTCTCGTTCGTGTTGCCCGGGACGAGGGGGTTCTGGGGCTCCACGCCGTTGACGCTGACGATCTCCCCGCTCGCTGCACCGCCCTCGGCGGCCGTGGTCTCCTCGCCGCCGCCCTCGGTCTCCCCGCCGTTGCCGGAATCAGTGCCGCTGCACGCGGCGAGCACGAGCGATCCAGCAAGGATCGACGCAGCCACGCCAGCCATACGCCTGGTCTTCAATGTTCCTCCTGATAGATGAGCGGAACGTTCTCCGCCCTCGGGTCGGTACCAGCTCCGCCTTGACCGCGCGGAAGGTCCGTCCGCTTGCGCGGGATGCGGGAAACGATAGGTCGGTCGGGGGGCGACGAAAGCCCCCTGTCTGGATCGTTACGCGATCGTGACCACATTGTGAGAATCCCGACACGAGGTATTCACAGGACCCGGCCGCGGGACTACAGTCACGGCCGGTGGTGACGTGGCCCCGAGCACGGGGGGCCCGGGGTTGCACCCCGTCGGACGTTCCCCGAGGGTGGATGGGTCCGTGCATTCAACACAGAGGGAGAGACATGCTCACCCTGACCGACACCGCCCAGGCCGCCGTCCGTGACCTCACCGCCCAGGCCGGGCTGCCCGCCGAGGGCGGCATGCGCATCGCCACGACCGAGAACGACGACCAGCTCGAGCTGACGCTGGTCCCCGCCCCCCAGCCGGCCGACGCCGTGATCGAGGACGACGGCGCCCGCGTGTTCGTCGCGGAGGACACCGCTCCCCTCCTGTCGGGCCACGCCCTCGACGCCGGCGCCACCGAGCAGGGCGTGGGCTTCGCGCTCCGTCCCCAGGAGTGACCTCGGCGCACGACTGACGCACGAGGGCGGCCCGGTCTGCGGACCGGGCCGCCCTCGTTCGCGCACCGGCGCTGCGGTGCCCCGCGGTGGGGTGTCGCACCGCCCGGACATCAGCCCTCCCGGACGGCCGCTCCGTACCTATGCATGTCTGACCACGTCACTCATGCACGTCTGGGCGCACCCGGACGTCGAAGCGCCGGTTGGCCAGGCTCGGGTTGCGCTCGCGCACCCGCGCCACCTCCCCCGGGTCGACGTCGGCGACGACGTACCCGGTCTCCGCACCCAGCCGGGCGAGGATCTCGCCGGCCGGTCCGACCACCATGGAACGGCCGGTGCACGCCGGGCCGGTGAGGCCGGCGGCGATGACGTAGGCGGTGCTCTCGATGGCGCGGGCCCGCAGCAGGGTGTCCCAGTGGTCGGCCTTGCCCGGCCCGGCCACCCAGGCGGCCGGCACGAGGAGGACGTCCGCCCCGGCGTCGAGCAGGAACCGGGCCATCTCGGGGAACCGCAGGTCGTAGCAGGTCATGAGGCCCAGGTGCAGCCCACCGAGGGGCACCACCACGGCCTCAGGCACGACCCGCCGGAGTCGCTTGGACTCGCGGTCCCCGAAGGCGTCGTACAGGTGGGCCTTGCGGTACGCACCGAGCAGGCGCCCGTCCGGGCCGAGGCACACGAGGGTGTTGGCGGGGAGCTCGCCGGGGTCGCCGGTCTCGACCAGACCGGCCACGACGGCGGTGCCGTGGCGCTCGGCGAGCCGGGCCAGCCCGGTGACGAAGGGGCCGTCGAGCGGCTCGGCGACGGCGGTCAGCGCCTCGGCGGTCGGGTGCGGGTCGTAGGACATGACGTACTCGGGCAGCACGACGAGTCCGGCACCCTCACCCGCCGCACCGGCTACGAGGGAGGCGACGGCGGCGAGGTTGTCCTGCGGGTCGCGCGTGGCCTCGAGCTGAGCGACGGCGATCCTCATCCGCGCACGTCCCAGGTGTGGTGGGCGACCTCGTGCAGGGCGTAGCGCCCGAGGGTCGTCGCGGTGAAGGTCGCACCGTCCGACCGACGGCCGGGCCGGTCGCGCTGCTCGGGCCGCAGGGCATCCAACGCAGCCGCGAGGTCCGTGCCGGCGTCGGCGAGCTCTCTCCACACCGCGGCGGGCCCGGCCCCGGCGTACCCCGCGGCGGCCGCGTCCTGGTCCCAGTCGGCGAAGACCGGGTCGTCGTCACGGAGCACGGCGTCGAGGCGGGTGCGCATGAGTCGGCAGACGTCGCGCACGTGGCAGCCGTACTCCAGCGGGGACCACGTCGCGGCGTCGGGACGCTCGCCGGCGTCCGGGCGGCCCAGGACGCTCTGCCACCGTGGGAGGAGGTCGCGGAGACCGGCTCCGAGGTCCTCCGGCTCGACGGCGCGGGCGTCGAGCCCGCACTGGGGGCACGGGCGCTCGAGGACCCAGGTCCAGTCCTTGGTGTCGGGCGCGATGGCGTCGTCCGGGGCGATGTCCATGCCCCGAGGATGCCGCCTCCCCGCGCCGTCGCGCACGCCGGTGGCTACGTTGGCCGCATGAGCACGACATGGAACGGTCTCGCGGTGGCTCCGGCCCGTGCGGTCGACCGGGCGATCGACCTGTACCAGCGACGAATCTCCCCGCGGAAGGGCTGGTCGTGCGCGTACGGCGTCGCTCACGGTGACGCGACCTGCTCGGGCGCCGTCCGCGAGATCGTCGCCCGACGAGGCCTCGTGCGCGGGACGCTGCCGGTCGCCCTGCAGCTGTGGGCCTGCTACCAGGCGGCGAGCCTGCTGCGGCAGTCGAACGTGCAGGGCGTGTGCTGCTGCGGCGGGATCCCCATCCCGTTCAGGTTCTGACCCGTCACCCTCGCGCCGACCAGCGCGGAGTGGTGGTGCCGATGTCCTCAGGCGAGCTCACGGCCGTGGTCCTTCTCCGCTGGACCGCCGGTCGCCGTGCGGGCGGTCGCGGCCACGTCCGTCAGCCGGCCACCGCCGGAGCCTCGCTGCCCGCCAGTCGCACGCAGCAGCGGCCGGGCGCCGGGTCCAGCTCGGCAGCGACCGACGTCGCGCCCAGCCCCTCGATGACACCGCCGATGAGGGCGAGGTTCATCCCGCAGACGAGCGCGGTGTGTTCGGACGCGAGCCGGTCGAACGGGCAGTTGGCCAGGCACACGGCCCCGCCGGTGTCGCGGGGCTCGTAGCCGTACCGCGCCAGCACCTCGCTCGTCCGGGCCAGAGGGTCGCCGGCGGTGGCAGGCTCGCCCGCCGCCGCAAGACCCCGCCCTCGTGCCGACGCCGCCTCGCGCACCGCCGCGGCGACGGGGACGTCGTCGCGGACGGCGCGGTCGATGGCCTCGGCCAGCACGTCACCCGCGAGGTCGTAGCGACGCTCGGGCAGCGACACCCCGAAGTGCCGGCCCGACCGCCGGTACAGCTTCGAAGGCCGGCCCGCCCCCGGTCCGGTCCGGCCGGTCAGGCGACGGAACTCCACCTCGAGCAGGCCCTCCTCCACCAGCCGGTCGAGGTGGAACTTCGCCGTGTGCCGCGGAAGGTCCACCGCGGCCGCGGCCTCGTCGCGGCCCACCGCGTCCGGCCGGGAGGCGACGTAGAGGTAGAGCGCCTGGCGAGCGGGCTCCGCCAGGGACCCGATCCCCGCCACCTGCTCCGCGAACTCGTCCGACATCCGGGCTCCTTCTATGGGACAGAACCATTGACGAAACACCCTAGGGGTTCTAACGTCGACATCATACGCTTATAGAACCGGAGGCTGCGATGACCACCACACGATCCACCACCAGCGTCACTCACACCCCACCATCGCCGCACGGGGCACGGCAGGCGTTCCTTCTCCTGCGGACGGTGTTCACGATCGCGCCCATCGTCTTCGGCCTCGACAAGTTCCTCGGGCTGCTCGCCGACTGGGACGCCTACCTGGCGCCGTGGGTCGACGGGCTCGTCCCCGGTTCCGCCCACCAGGCGATGCTGGCCGTGGGGGTGGTCGAGGTCGTCGCCGGTCTGCTCGTCGCCGTGCGGCCGGCGCTCGGCGGGTACGTCGTCGCCGCCTGGCTCCTCGGCATCATCGTCAACCTGGTGACCCTGGGCGAGTACTACGACGTGGCCCTGCGCGACCTCGGCCTCATGATCGGTGCGCTCGCGCTCGCGCGCCTCGCAGCTCCCGTCCGGTCCGCGGTCCCCGCCCCGTCCGCCGCACCACACCGGTCCGCCGTCCGCGAGGAGCGGTGATGGACACGATCGCGATCATCGGGGCGGGCCTGACCGCCGCGTCGGCCGCCGGGGCACTGCGCGAGGACGGTTTCGACGGGCGCGTCGTCGTCGTCGGCACGGAGCCTCATCTGCCCTACCAGCGCCCACCGCTGTCCAAGGGCTACCTCCTGGGCGCCGTGCGGCTCGACGAGGCGGCGGTCCATCCTGCGCCGTGGTACGCCGAGCACCACGTCGACCTGCGGCTGGGCGTGACGGCCACGGCGATCGACCTGGACCGCCGCACGGTGGTCACCGACCGCGGGACGCTCAGGTACGACCGCCTCCTGATCGCCACCGGCGCGCGGCCTCGCCGGCTGCCACTCGTCGATGACAGCGGCGCACCCGCGACGACCCTGCGGACCATCGAGGACAGCCGCCGCATCAAGGCCGAGCTGCGGCCCGGACGCCGGATCGTCGTCGTGGGCGGTGGGTGGATCGGCCTCGAGGTCGCCGCGGCCGCCCGTGCCGCCGGCGCGCAGGTCACCGTGCTGGAGGCAGGTCCCCTCCCGCTTGTCCGGCCGCTGGGCCCGGAGGTGGCGGAGCTCTTCCGCGCGCTGCACGTCGAGCACGGCGTGGACCTCCGCACCGGCGTCGTGGTGACCTCCGTCCGTCACGACGGCGGTGAGGCGGTCGTGACCCTGCTCGACGGCACGACGTTGCGGGCCGACCTCCTCGTCGTCGGGATCGGGGCCGTCCCCGACGTCGGGCTGGCCGAGGCTGCGGGGCTCCGCACCGACGACGGTGTCGTGGTGGACGAGCACCTCCGCACCTCCCACCGCGATGTGTACGCCGCCGGTGATGTCGCCCAGGCCTACCACCCGCTCCTCGGGCGGCACGTGCGGGTGGAGCACTGGGACAACGCGCTCCGGCAGGGCCGTGCGGCCGCCCGAAGCATGCTGGGCGCGAGCGAGCCCTACGCCCGGCTGCCGTACTTCTTCACCGACCAGTACGACGTCGGCATCGAGTACGTGGGCAGCGTCGGCCCGGACGGGTACGACGAGCTCGTGCTCCGCGGCGACGTGCGCGACCGACGCTTCAGCGCCTTCTGGGTGAAGGAGGGCCGGGTGCTGGCGGGGATGCACGCCAACGAACGCGGCGCGATGAGATGGATCCGAACCATCGTGACGGTGGGCCAGGTCGATCTCTCGGGCCTCCGCGACCGTCGGGTCGAGCTGAGCACCCTCGCCGCCTGAGATCTCCGCCGGAAACGACCGGGGCTACCGAGGCTGGACCGGTGCCCCCGGCACCGTGCACGCTGGAGACCTCATCCAGCCGGAGGCACCATGGGCAAGCTGATCTACGCGGCCAACATCTCGCTCGACGGCTACCTCGAGGACGAGACCGGCTCGTTCGACTGGTCCGTGCCCGACGAGGAGGTGCACGCGTTCTGGAACGAGCACGAGCGGCACATCGGCACCTCGCTCTACGGCCGCCGCATGTACGAGACCATGCGCGTCTGGGAGGACGACGACTGGCTGACCGACGAACCGGCCGTCGTCCGCGAGTACGCGCGCATCTGGCGCGACGCCGACAAGGTCGTCTACTCCTCCACCCTCGACGAGGTCTCGACGGCCCGCACGAGGATCGAGCGGACGTTCGACCCCGGGGCGGTCCGGCGGCTCAAGGACACCTCCGAGGCGGACCTGAGCATCGGCGGCGCGACCATCGGGGCCGAGGCCTTCCGCCACGGCCTGGTGGACGAGTGCGTGCTGCTCCTGTGCCCCGTGACCGTGGGCGGCGGCAAGCCCGCGCTGCCCCGGGGCCTCCGGCTCGACCTCGAGCTGCTGGACCACGGCCGGTTCCGCAACGGCGTGATCTACCTGCGCCACGCGGTGCGCAACGCCACGTGAGACCCGTGGTGGCGGTCGCGGAGCGAGACCACCGCTCAGGATCCGCGACTCAGGTAGCGGCGAGGAAGCCGAGCACGTGTCGGATGACAGCCTCCGGCTGCTCCTCGGCGAGGTAGTAGCCCGAACCGGGGACGTGCATGAGGGTGAAGTCGTCGGCGTACGGCTCGTACCCGCGAATCAGCGCGGGGTGGCCGGCGGTGTCCCGGTCGCTGTCGTCGAGCACGGCGCCGTACAGCCCGAGCGTCGGCGTCACCAGCCGGGTTCCACGATAGGCGCCGGCCGCAGCACGGTTGTTGGCGCGGACCGCGAGCGCCTGGTAGAGCGCGACCGCGGCGCGGGCGCGAGAGGGGTCCCGCAGCCGGCTCAGGTAGAGCTCGAAATCCTCCGGGGACCAGAGGTCGGGGACCGTTGCGCCGTCCATCATCATGCGGCGCGGGAGCCACTGTCGGCCCCGGCCCACGAGCCGCGGTCCGACGAGCGGAAGTGTGGTGGCGAAGCGGGGCCACAGACGCCAGGCCTTGAGCAGCACCCGCACCAGCACCCGCAGCGACCTCGGCGTGTAGGGGTGCGGGGCGGCCAGGAAGACGAACCGTCGCACCCGCTCGGGATGGGCCAGGCACAGTCGGAAACCGAGGATGCCGCCGATGTCGAAGCCGACCAGGTGCACCCGATCGAGGTCGAGCGCGTCCAGGAGCTCGACGGTGTCCGCGACCAGCTGCTCCTCGGTGTAGCCGAGCGGTGGTGCGTCCGTCCAGCCTGCACCCCGCAGGTCGGGGACGATGACCCTGAAGTGCTCGGCCAGAGCGGGGAGGATCTTGTGCCAACCCCACCAGTGCTGCGGAAAGCCGTGCAGCAGGACCAGCGGCTCCCCCGTCCCGGCCTCTGCCACGTGCACCTGCAGTCCCGGCAGCTGCACGAACCGGTGCCGCACGCCGTCGAGAGGCGGAAATGGCGACGACCCGGGCGTACCGATGTCCCCTTCAGGGGTCTCCATGGAGCAACGCTACTCCGCCGGCACTCGCGCCCTCCGCGGGGACAGCCTGGCGATCGCACGGAACGCAGGACGCGAGGTTCGAGCAGTCGGAGGAGCCGGCGGCCCCCGCCAACGCCACATGAGGGCAACCTGGGACCTGACCACCTCACGCAACGGGTAGGCCGGCGCGGGCGGGTGGCATGCTGTGCGGATGGCCTCACCGGTGTGGTTCCAGAGGGTCGAGAGCACGTCGCACACAGCTACCTCGGGCCCGCCGCGCTGCTCGCTGTCACCTGGGCCAGCGACGCTCGGTGGCGGGCGTTCGTCGCCTTGACGTGGGCGTTCCACATCGCCGTCGACCGCCTGCTCGGCTACGGGCTCAAGTTCACGGACCGCTTCACACACACCCACCTCGGGGGGATCGGCAAGGGGCGGCAAAGCGCTCGGACGACCTGACTCCGCAGCACACGCCTCACGACAGCCCGAGGCGCTGAGGGGGTGTCGGCCGCGGCGAGCTGGGGCTCACGGTGACGTTCAGCAGCACCCACCATCATCCGGGGAAGGCCTCCTCGTGGTCTCCGCGCCCGGCTTCACCCGGCGGACGTCGGTCAACGCCGTCGTTCTCGTGCCGCCACTCCTCGGCGAGGACGGCGTACACGTACTCGTCGGTCCACTCCCCCTTCCACCACACCGACTGGCGGTGGTGCGCCTCGCGGCGCATGCCGACGCGTTCGAGCAGCGCCGCCGAGCGGACGTTCCGCACGTCGCACTCGGCGGAGATCCGGTGCACGCCGTGCGCGGTGAACAACAGCGACACGACGGCGTGCAGTGCCTCCGTGGCGTACCCGCGGCCTTGCGCGCGTCAGCGGCGAGCGTGAAGCCGACGGTGGCCTGTCGTGGCTCGTCCCCGTCGACGCGGACCGCGGCGTCACCGACCAGCCGCCCACCGGTCTCGACGGCGACCTGAAGCCATGCGCCGGGCTGCGCGAACCGCACGTCGCCCATCTCGGTGATGAGCGCCCGGGCGCTGTCCACGGGGTAGGGCGCTTCCCAGGACTGGTAGCGCGCCTGCACCGGATCGCTGCGGTACGCCGCCAGGGCGGCGGCGTCGCGTCCGTCATCCGGCGCAGCACCAGACGCTCGGTGACGGCGAAGATCTGCGCCACCATCGTGCTCAGCTCCTTGGATCTCGAGATGACGAGCATCGGGCGTCGCGTCGCGTCGGTGCAGGGGCACGGCAGCCGCCACGACAGCGTAGGCGGCGAGCACGACGAGGCTAGGGCGGGCAGTCACGCCTGCTGCGGCGTGCGGAGTGGCTCGCCGTCGAGGCTGGCTGCCAGGGCCGCCGGCGATGCGGTGCGGCGGGGCCAGGTCCAGGCGGAGCGCAGGATGAAGGCCAGGATCAGCACCTCGATCCCGATGTGAAGGCCGTAGTAGAAGGCCCAGTCCGCGGACGCCCCTGCCGCGTTGAACACCATGACGGGGATGTAGAGCGATGCCACGACGAGGTTCGTGGTGCGGTTCACCCGGGCGGGCAACGCCATGGAGAGCATGACCATCAGGGCCGGGATCCCGATGACCACGACGAAGATGGTCATCAACGTCGGGGTGATGTCGAACTCGAAGATGCCGCCACTCCGGATCTGGTCGATGACGCCGGGCTGGTAGAGGTGGAAGTAGTCGATGTAGATGACGAAGAACATCAGGCTCGTCCAGGCTGCCGCGAGCTTGGCCGGCAAGGGGACCGGCGGGTTGTCGAGCAGGTTCGGGGTGTTCGTTCGGATGGTCATCGGTTCTTCTCTCGAGAGGAGCGGTCCGTCCGCCGGAGTGGCGGCAGGTCTGGGCGTGCATCCGTACGGGTTGGGTCGTTCTGCTCGGTCCGGTCGTCAGACGGTGACGACGACCTTGCCTCGGGTGTGGCCGGCCCCGACGTAGCGGAGGGCGTCGGCTGCTTCCTCGAGGGGGTAGGTGCGGTCGATGACGGGCGTGACTCGCCCGGTCGCGAGGAGATCGGCCAGGGTGAGCAGGTCCTGGCGCTTCCCGATCGACGTGAAGGGCCTCAGCTGCTGACGGGTGAACCCGGACAGGACGCGCGCCTTGAGGATCCGACCGAGGGGGCCGAACCAGCGGCCACCGCGTCCGCTGTTGGGGATGAGCGTGCCGGTGGGCGTCAGCGCTCGGCGGACATCCGCCAGGGGCTGGACTTCGACGTTGTCGAGGATGACGTCGTAGCGCTTCTCGGTGCGGGTGAAGTCGGTCGTCGTGTAGTCGACGACGTGGTCGGCACCGAGCGACCGCACCAGGTCGACGTTGCGGGTGCTGCACACACCCGTCACCTCGGCGCCGAAGGCCTTGGCGATCTGGACGGCGAAGGAGCCGACGCCGCCCGACGCGCCCGTGACCAGCACCGTCTGGCCCGGTCGAACGTTCGCGATGTCGCGCAACGCCTGCAACGCCGTCATGGCCGACGTGGGCACGGTCGCCGCTTCCACCACCGACAGGTTGGCGGGCACGGACACGAGATGGCCCGCCGGGACGCAGGCGTACTCCGCGAGCGTTCCCGCAGTGCTCCAGCCGAACACCTCCTCGTCGGGGCGGAAAGAGGTGACATCCGTCCCGACCGCGGCCACCACGCCGGCGAGGTCCATGCCAGGGATGCCGTCGCGCGGCCGGCGGAGCCCGAACACCAGGCGCACCATGTACGGCTCACCGGTCATGACGAAGTAGTCGCCGGGATGCACTGAGGCCGCGCCCACCTGGACGAGCACATCACCTCGACCGGGCAGCGGTAGCCCGACCTCGGACGACTCGAGCACTGAGGGCGGGCCGTAGCGGTGCTGGACGGCGGCTCGCATCGTCGCCGCCCCGGCCGGACTCGCCCCCCGCCGGCGTGCTCCGGCATTCGAACGCTGTTCGGTTCCCACAGGGGCCTCCTCACATCCGAGCTGCGACCCTCGCGGCTCGTACACCGTACGTCGTACGTCGTACGTCGTACGTCGTACGTCGTACGTCGTACGCTGTACGATGCTCGTACGCTGTACGGTTGTCAAGCCGTTCGAGGGAGCGAGGAGCTGACCTGTGTCCGCGAGGGAACAACGCCAGGTCGCGTCAGACGCGGGGCTGAGCAAGCAGCGTGTGGTGGTCGAGGCTGTCCGGCTCGCCGACCTCGAGGGGGTCGACGGGCTGAGCATGCGCCGGCTGGCCGGCGCGCTCGGCGCGGGCGCGATGTCGCTCTACCACTACGTGGCGAGCAAGGAAGAGCTGCTGGACGCCATGATCGACGTCGTGTTCGAGGAGATCGAGCTCCCGCCCGAGGAGACCGACTGGCAGTCGGCGATGCGACGGCGGTCGGCATCCGCCCGACAGGTTCTCGCACGCCACCCGTGGGCGATCGGCCTGATGGACTCGCGGACGTCGCCGGGGCCCGCTCACCTCCGCCACCGCGAGGCGGTCACCGCCTGCCTGCGGAGAGCCGGCTTCCCGGTTCTGATGGCGACGCACGCCAACTGGTTGCTCGACAGCTATGTCTACGGGTACGCCCTGCAGGAAGCCAGCCTGCCGTTCGACACCGCCGGTGAGCTCGCGGACATGGTCGAGGACGTCTTCCTGCCCCAGCTTCCTCCTGACGAGTTCCCCTACCTCAACGAGTCCGCAGCGGCGCTCGTTGCTGCGGGCTACGACCCGACGGAGGAGTTCATGTTCGGCCTCGACCTCGTCCTAGCCGCCCTCGAGCCCCTGAGAGCCTCCGCATAGCGACGCTCCACGCCCGCCGCGACCATCGTCGCGGGCCGAGCTCTCACCTCCCCACGCCTGCCACTTCACACGTTGAAGCGGAACGATATCGGCCGTTTTCGGGTGGTTATGGTCATCGTCGGTAGACCCCGACAAACGCGGTCTGACCTGCGCAAACGCTACTTTCGGACCGTTGGGCCTGGTTGGTCGCCATCGGCCTCCGCCGAACTTCTTGCGGACTGTTTGCGGACCGCTGGGCGCGGCGAGCTTGATCATGGTGGCCGAGCTCCGGGGTCGGCTCACAGCCTATCTTCCACGACGGCGGGCAGCCCCGGGCCGGGCTCGTCGATGATCCGTCGGCGCCGCGGTAACTGCCGGGGGCCGAGGCGTCCCCGGTGGTGCCGCGGGAACATTGCGGTATGAAGCTCAGCGTCAGCCTGCCGGACGAGGATGTGGCAATCCTCGACGAGTTCGCCCTCAAGTTCGGCCTGCCCTCGAGATCGGCCGCTTTGCGCCATGCTGTGCGAATGCTGCGTCTGCGCGACCTGGAGCAGGACTACGAAGCCGCATGGCGGGAGTGGGGAGCCTCGGGCGACCAGGCGGCGTGGACGGCGAGCGCTGCCGACGGGATCGCTGATGCTGCGCCGTGAGATCCGGCTCGTCGATCTGCAGCCCGTGCAAGTGAGGCCAAGCGCCGTCCGGCTGTGACTGCGAGCAGCGGCCGACGAACTCGATCGCGGCGCGCCTGCGACGGGGAGTGGTCACTATGGTGCCGATCGCTAGCAACACCGAACGGATCTTCCCGTTCCAGACATTCCTGCCCGCAGCCTCGACCGGCCTGCGGCACGACTCCAAGGCCCAGGCCGAGCAGGTCCGCCCGATCTCAGTCGAGCGGCTCGGCGCCCTCCTTGGGCGAGCCCCGGCCGACGTCATGGCAAGCCTCGACGACGCACCGCGCCTCCACCTCCGGCTGTAGTGACCGCTGCACTCACGGCGCGACCCGAGCGACGGCGGCCTCGAAGAGCGTGCGGGCGACCTACTCGGCCTCCTCGGTCGCCGCGGCACGGCTTGGCCTCGTAGCGGTCCTGGTGCAGGCAGGACGTCGAGGCGCCCCGCTTCCACCAGGGCGACGACCGTCGCCTGCTGGACGCGGCTGAGCGGGGTCAGCGCCACGGCAGCTCCCCAATCACCGCGACCGCCGGGCCGCTGCGGACGTTGTCCAGGAAGGCGGAGCGCTCGCCGAACTCCTCGGCGGTGAGGATGGTCGGGTTCACGGGTCGGTGCACCGCGGCCTCCGCCCGCGTGCACGCCTCGTAGACGGCGTCGACGTCAGGCTCGCCGAGCACCATGACGTCGATGTCGTGCGGTGCCGGACCCGTCTCCCCGAGCATCCGGGCCGCGAAGGACCCGTACAGGAACGCCGACCCGATCCGGTCGATACGGGCAAGCTCCTCGGCCAGGACGACCACCGGACCCGTGGCGACCATGAGGATCTCGCGCAAGGGCTTTACCAGCGGGCTCGAGTCGTTGGCGCGCAGCAGCCTCGTGCGGCCCACCTGCCGCTCGCTTAGGATGCCAGCCTCCAACAGCCGCGCGACCTCGCGATGGGCGGTCGGGTAAGCCAGGCCTGCTTGTCCGGCGAGATCGGTGATGCTGAGCTCGTCGCCGGTGAGCAGCAGTGTCGATAGCAGACGCGCCTGGCCGTCCGAACGGAAGATCGGAGCGAGAAGCGGCGCCTCAGTTCTCATATGACTGAGGTTGTCCTCCACGATATCGACAGTCAACGGTGGCGTCCGCGTCACCCCCAGAAGATCGGGTCGCCACTGCTGTCGCTGTGGCTCAGGAGCGCCTGGATGTTCTTGGTCGGGCCCTTGCGCTTGTACTCATGGAACTTGAGGTGGCGGTCGCGCCAGTAGATCGCCCAGAGGCCGGTCGACTTCGTGTAGCGCAGCCGGGCGATCGGGAACCGCGTGTGCGCGCCGACGCCGTCGCACGGTGGGCGCACCTCGACGATGTCAACGTGGCGGTCCGCGACGTCAGCCTCAACCTTGACCTGATCCCACAGGTGCTCGGGCACACGCTCCCGCGCCCAGAGGCGGATGCGGTGTAGATCGGTCTCGGGCAGAGCCATCGGGTGAGCCTGCCTCCTCGGCGAGACTCGCACCAGCAGGCGGCGCGGACCCCCTTGCGGTCGTGCATCGAGTAGCACGCCTCCGTGGCTTCCGGCCCGCGGGGTCGCCGGCACTTCCCCGCCGGTGCTTGCCCGTGTCGCCGTGACCCGGGACTCTAAAGACCTCGTTCGACCGGAGGCATTCATGGGCAAGCTGATCTACGCCGCCAACACCTCGCTCGACGGCTACCTCGAGGACGAGGCCGGCTCCTTCGACTGGTCCGTGCCCGACGAGGAGGTGCACGCGTTCTGGAACGAGCACGAACGGCACATCGGCACCTCGCTCTACGGCCGCCGCATGTACGAGACGATGCGCGTCTGGGAGAACGACGACTGGCTGACCGACGAACCGGCCGTCGTCCGCGAGTACGCACGCATCTGGCGCGACGCCGACAAGGTCGTCTACTCCACGACGCTCGCAGAGGTCTCCACGGCGCGGACGAGGATCGAGCGGGCCTTCGACCCTCAGGCGGTACGCCGGCTCAAGGAGACCTCCCACGCGGACCTGAGCATCGGCGGCGCGACCGTCGGGGCGGAAGCGTTCCGCCACGGGCTGGTCGACGAGTGCGTGCTGCTCCTGTGCCCCGTCACGGTGGGCGGCGGCAAGCCGGCGCTCCCCCGCGGCGTCCGACTCGATCTCGATCTGCTGGACCACCACCGGTTCCGCAACGGCGTGGTCTCCCTGCGGTACGCGGTACGCAGCGCTGTCTGAGGCCACAACAACGAGGAAGAGTGCCGATGTCACGCACCCGGATCCATAACCTGTCCATCTCGCTCGACGGCTTCGCGACCGGAGAGCCCCAGTCCGCCGAGGCCCCCTTCGGCCACGCCGGCGAGCGCCTGCACGAGTGGATGTTCGCCACCCGCTTCTGGTCGCGGCAAGGCGCCGCAGATGGCACAGATGCGGGCGGATCGGCGGGCGTCGACGACGCGTTCGCGCAGCTCCACAGCATCGGCATAGGAGCCGAGATCATGGGCGCGCACAAGTTCGGCCCACCCGGCTGGCAGGAGAACCCGGACTGGCGAGGCTGGTGGGGCCCGAACCCGCCGTTCCACACCCCGACCTTCGTGCTCACCCATCACCCGCGACCCCCGCGGGAGATGGAGGGCGGCACCACCTTCCACTTCCTGGACGCATCCCCGGCCGACGCGCTCGCGACCGCCCGCTCAGCCGCCGATGGCCAGGACGTTCGGATCGGCGGCGGCCCCACGGTCGTGCGCGAGTTCCTCGCCGCGGGGCTCGTCGATCACATGCACCTGGTCCAGGTGCCCATCGTGCTCGGCCGCGGCGTCCGGCTCTGGGACGGCCTGGAGGCCCTCGAGGACGCCTACGACGTCGAAGCCGTCTCCTCCCCCGCCGGCGTCACCCACCTCACCTTCACACGTAAGAACGCTCCAGAACACCGGCCTTAGCGCGATCGTTCAGCGCGCAGCAGGGCCGCGCAGACTCGCCTATAGACACACGTGCATGTACGGGGCTGCGACCAACCGTGCGACTGCTGTTGCCACACTCGATGGCGGGCCGCTGTAAGAGGCACCATGACCAATCATTATTGACACAATCGCTCAGGAGCGTACGTCTCGATCATCGTTCGATGCGCCCCAGAGGTCGGCATATCTCCGTTAACCAAAATCTCAAGAGTGCCAGCACAGCTGATACCTGCCTCTCCTCCAGCCGACGCGTGAGGAGACACTCGGGGCAGACCGAGATCCTTCGGTCCATCGAGGCAATTCTGCGACATTTGAGTACATGCAAAATGAATGCCAGATGACGCTCGAGCGCGGACCGTGTCGACTACTAGCTCCAGCGGGTTCTTGTGCTTCCGTCTGCCATGAGAGGTAATGACTCGCGCGGGTTTTACAGCATCCATCAACCCGGAAATAACCTCTTCAGTCTGCGCAGGACTGCCAGAGAAGCCGCCGTGGTGAGGCAGAATCAGAACCTTCGCTTCCATCTCGGCAATAGGACTTTCAGGATAGTCGACGAGGTGCAAATAGCCCACGTAATCTATATCCCCTGGGCAAATAGCCAGCGGAAATGAGTCATGCATAACACGGACAACCGCACTGATAGCATTTGTCGCGATCAACCGATCCCGCTTGTCCCTATTACCGACACCAAGCTGCAGGAGCCGCTGCCGGGGTGCTAGAACTTCGATCGCCCAGCCTTCAAGTGAGCACTCGACAGCATTTCCTCTTGCCAGACCTACCGTCGTGACAACGACCCCTGCCTCCTGAAGGTCATCAAGTTCATACGCGACGTCCTTCCACAAGTCCGAATCCTTGACTCCGTCTGGATTCACGTAGACGTTCTCGATCTCTACCTCTTTGGCGGCTAGCAGCCCAACCAATCCGCCAAGATGATCGGCGTCGGCGTGTGAGACGATGATCGATTCGATGCGCTCAATACCGTTGTCTTTCAGGAACTGAAGTATTGAGGCTCCTGGCCCCACGTCAATAAGAAGCGCGCTAGCGCCCTGTACCAGGGCAGCACAACTCCCGTGCCCGACGTCTAACACGAAGAACGAGTTGATGGCACCCGTACGACTCACGCGCAGCCCCAGTCAGTGAAATACAAGTCCTCAAACTTCTCCGCGCCCAAGTTCGCACGTACGTGCGTGCAGAAACCCGGCGCGATCTGCCCCCTTAAGTCCCGCGGCAGGTCGGCGAGCCGAAATCGGAGGATAATATCAGTGGACCAACCGGGCATCTCGAACAGGAACGCCCCGGCGTCTCCAGGGTCTATCTCCACCACGCGGATCAAAGTTCGATACGCCGTCCGAGACTGTCGGTAATGACCCGCAATTTCGCGAGCGACGACCTTAAGAGACTCCATCAACGAATCCGGGTTCAGTTCTGACGGCGTAAGTAGGCACGGGATCCACTCGCGATACGGACGAATCCTGTCTAGTTGCGCTTTTTCGAATCTCGTGCAAAGAACGGCTGGGACACCAGACTTGTACCATTCCGAGACAAGCTCAGCGCCAGTGAAATGTGCGAAGTTCCTGGCGCCCAACTCGAAATCGCACACCGCCCCTGCGCGCTTCATCTCAAGGCCAGCCACGAATCCCTGAAGCGAATCGATGGGCCCATCGACTTGAACCGCCTGGAGTGACGCGTCCTCGACAGTAAGAGCGTAAGCTCTCCGGACGTTTGGATCGTCGTCGACGATTACGACCTTCTCAAATTCCGCCAAAGTCATGCCTGCCCCCCAAGTATTGGCAATCGAACGACAATCTCGGCGCCACCCAGCGCCCCCTCAGCGATCGCCTCTACTTCGCCTGAGAGGTCGGTGGTCGCATCCCGCACAATGGTAAGCCCCAAGCCCGTACCGCCTGGTCTGCTACTCATCCCGGGAAGCCATATGTCACGAAGCCTGATGTCGGCAATTCCCGGTCCGTTATCCGCGACTCGTAGTTCCCACGAGAAGCCCTCACTTCTTGCGACCACCGATAACCTACGTTGCGAGACCTGAACGCTCTCAAACGCAGCTAGGCTATTATTGATGAGGTTCGTAAGAATCGACTCAATGGCGGCTTCGGTCCCTTGAAGATACGCGGCCTCGCGAGGAATATCCTCTTCCAACCTAACTTCGCGACCATCCAGGAACGGCTTGAAATTGTGAAGCACCTGCCGAAGTGTCTCGTGGAGATCCACACGCCCGACGCGCCGCTTATCACCATCGACAAGGCGTAGTGTGGTCGACGACAGAACGCCTAGCGAGTCGATCGATTGGTGCAACATTTCGATCGGCGGACGAAACTTGCTGTCATAGTCCGGCAAGGTCTTCGTGCGCCGTTCCAAAGCGCCCGTGGCTTGAATGAGCACCTTCATCGGATTGCCCTGGCTCTCATGCGCGAAGGTGGCTGCTGTGATGCCCGCCGTGCTAAGCGTGCGATAGAGCTGAATTTCACGACGAAGTGCATCAGCCTCTTGCTGCCTCACTCTATCGTACCGAGCGAAGGCGCTGGACAGGTTGCCCGAGTTGGGGGCTTTCTGAATCTCGCGTTCGACTGCATCTCTAGTCTTGGACGACGCCTTCTCCTCGTTCTTCCTTGTGGCCGCCCGGCGCTTTTCGGCAGCGTCAAGGCGCCTCGACGCCATCCATTCGAGACACTCGACTGCGAAAGCCCGCAAGTTTGCGAAGGCTTCGTTGTTTACAAATTCTCCCCGGTCCGTCGTCTGCTCGAGGCGCCCATGCCGGTCCGTTACAGCAATGCGACCGATCGAGTTGTTCGTCGATGGGCGTTCCTCCGGACTACGGACTCGACTGAGGTTGAGTCCCAGCCAGTCGTCTTCCGGATCGCCGTACGGCGATACTCTCAAACCGTTCCAGTAGATATGCGTGCCCCCGAAAGCACGGAGCCACTCACGGACCTGAGCGAGCGATGCTGAACGAGCAGTGAATGTCGTGGGATTAAAAATGAATGCCCAGAAGTCGAACGTGGCGTCTACGGTATCGAACAGCGACTCGGCCTGCTTTGGGCCGCGTATTTCAGCGTGGTCGGCGCGCCACATGACGTTCCCTCGCCAGTCCGAGACCGTCGCGGACGCCCGACCTCTGTGAAGCGTGGCACTCAAGTGATACTCCGCCTCGCCGAAGTAGCGCGACTCCAACAACTCTGCCAGGTCATCGAACCCAGGGGCGATTAGGCGAGGTTGAAATCCGACCTTGGATTCCCCGAAAGGGTCGGCCAACAGAATCATCGACCTGGTTAGCCTCTTGACCTCGCTCCGGCCCACGCGACGCTGAAGGCCTTCGATCGTAATCCGGGAGCCTCGCTGCAATGTTTCGTTCGACGAAAGCCGCTTTGTAACAGGAACCGTCACGTTATCGACCATCTCCGCTGCATCAAATTTCCGCCAGTCGAGCCTAACTACTACTTCTGGCCGGTTTCGACGCCGAGACTCGAGGATAGCTATGTCGCCCATTCGTAGGGCGGCAAGGCGCCCCAAACCCTTGTTTCCTGCCGGGACTCTTTGGAGTTTGGTAAGCCTCGTTTGCTTCTTACGCGACCTGCCGAGAACGAGCCAGCCGTTTAGGATGTCATCCTCCGACATGCCGACCCCGTCGTCTTCAATTACGATCTTTCCCCCGACGGCAGCATCCGTGAGGTCCACCGTGCAGGTGTGCGCGTCCGCGTCGTAGGCGTTCTTGACAAGTTCCAGGATGCCCTGATCGATGTTGGGATTCAACTCCTCGCCCAGGCGGCGAAGGATTTCTGTGGAGAACCTAATATGGGCCATATTTGCCCACCTCTGATCTTGGTGACCACCAAGGGATGCTTTTCACCGCGTCGACTGTGAGATGTCGACACCGGATCCGCTCATTCATGAACTGGTCGGTACGAGGATCTCGCAGGTTCGCCAGGAGATCTTGGCATGCAGCTACCCCGCCCGCGCACGGGCTAAGTACTATCAGGTGGTTCTCGACGCCAATCGACCGCATGTCGGCGATCAGGTTCGCCCGGATGCGTTGCCCGTCGCGCGGACTGGAAGTGCGTCGGACGACGACGAAGGGGCCACGATCAAGGCGGCTGGCGACAGCAGCCTCACCATCCACCCGGTCGATCGTCGCCCACGGTTGTACCTGGCGGGCAGCGAGGAATGGAGCTCGAGTAGCCGTCTGCGGCGTGCGATGAGGAACAACAGATCCCACCCGGACCTTGAAGGCATCGCCGATCGTGCCAAAGGGCAAAGCACTGGCGGCGGTCCAGGGCTGATCGGGTTTAGGCCGCTGCGTCGTGGTAGACCTAGAGCCAGCGACAGCGTTAAGCGAAAAGACGTCCACGTCGGTGTGCGAATCGAATGCCCCGAGACTTACAACCTCGATGTGAGACGAAAGGTTGCCTACTTCACGCCGCCACCCGGCGTAGGAAGATCCCGAGCGAAGCACATCAGGCAGAATCGCGATCAATCTCGAACCAGATGTCATCTCTGCCAACGCCTTAACCACAAACACGGCAGCAGCGTTCACCCTACGATTTGCCCACAGCGCCCCTGCTGGTCGATCCATCATTACGTACGGGGGGTTCATAATCACGTGGCTTGCGTGCCGCAGCGCGAGCGAACTCGAGAGCAGGAAGTCGCTTTGGCTGAATGCGTCTCGAGGCAGTTCGGCGCCCACGATCGCTGACAGCCGGTCTCGTGTCGCGTGCGCGAAGGCGCCATTCACGTCATGCCCGCGTAACTGATTAGCAGCAACAAAGGCACCGTATTGCTCTCGAAGGTAGTCAGCTGCCGGGATCAGGAGGTTTCCAGCCCCGCAGGCTGGGTCTGCAACGACCGACGTCGGGGCGAGCGTGGGAAGTACCGAGGCCCATACCTTCTGCACCAAGTCCGACGACGTGAAGAATTGACCCAGTTTCTTGCGGGTTGCTAGCGGTATCGATCGGCGAAGTTCCACGGCAATTGAGTCTGACCCTAGCCTCGGCGTTTCACGTGGGTGGGTCGACACGGGGCGGTAGATAGGAGGAAGTGCCTGTCTGGTGCGGAAAACTTGGGCTTGTCGAGAGTCCAGGTAGTCGCTCAGAGAGGCACTTCCGAGGTGAAGCGTAACCGGTCGATCCGGCGGTTGAAGGTCAGCGCGGACGGCGAGGGTGTGGTGTCTCACGCCGGGGTCGGGATGCTGCGGGAGCTGGCCCAGGACAGCGGGCTGGTCGGCGCGCTGAACGCGGCGCTGGCCGACACCTATCGCGGGCCCTGGCGCCACGGCCCGGGGCGGGTGCTGACCGATTTGGCGGTCGCGATCGCCGACGGGGCCGAAGCCGTCACCGGGATCGAGGTCCTGGGCGACCGGCAGGACGTGTTCGGGCCGGTGGCCTCGATGCCAACCGCCTGGCGGGCGCTGGACCGGGTCGACGCCGAGCACCTGCCGGCGGTGCGGGCCGCTCGGGCGGCAGCGCGGGAGAAGGCCTGGGCCGCCGGCGCGGGCCCGGACCTGTCCCAGGAGCTGGCCATCGACTTCGACGCCACGATCACGATCGCGCACTCAACTGGCATGGGCACAGGTTCGTAGGCGGGATCTCGCCTGTGACCTGGGGACATGGCCCGTTTGTCGTGTCGCGGTACTTCAGGCGGTACTTACATAGGTAAGGTAGTGCCTTCAGATATAAGCCGGGAAGAAGGTGTGCGTGGCCGTCGACGGGTTGCGTCTGGTTCAGGGCGGCGCCGGCCCCGCGGCGGTCATCGACGCGCCGGCGGCGGACCCGGTGGCGTTCCAGGACTCGTGTGTGGAGGCGTTCAAGACTTCCCAGGCGGTGCGAGGGTTCGCTCAGACCACGATGGAGAACAACGCTGGGGTGCTCGACCGCTTCCTCACCGCGTGCGACCGACCCGCGTGGGAAGTCACCGCCGAGGATGTCGACCGGGTCGTTGCCGGGCTTGTCGAGCAGGGCCTGTCGGCTGCGACGCGGCGGGGATATGTCCAGGCGTTCAAGGGATTCCACGCGTTCTTGTCCGCCCGCAAGGCCGGCGAGATCGAAACCGTCTTCGGTGTCCGGCTGGTCGACCCGGTCGACGACTTCAACGCGGCACGCCATGTCGACTCCTCCTCCCCGTCGGCGATCGCCCCGCCCGATGATGAACGGATGGAGGAGTTCTTCGACTTCCTCAAGCAGCGCATCGCCGGGGCGCGTAAGTACGCGGTCGCCGGACGCGACTACGCCTTGTTCCGCACGCTCTACCTCGCCGGGCTGCGGGCAGAGGAGACCGCATCACTCGATCGGGCAGACGTGCACTTCGGTCGCGGCCCGTTCGGCAAGGTTCACGTCCGCTTCGGCAAGGGAGCCAAGACCTCCGGCCCCCGACCCCGGTGGGTCCCCATGCTCGACGGGCTCGACCTCATCCTGAGGTGGTATTTGGAAGAGATCGCCCCTCGGCTGGGCGAGGGGCCGGCACTGTTCTGTGACGAGGGCGGCGGACGGATCAGCCGGGGCACCATCCGCAACCGGTTGGCCTACCTGCTCGTGCTCGAGCAGGCCGCCCGCGGCGAAGACCGCCCAGGCGCGGCGCCCCTGGTCGGGTTCAGCCCACACACGCTGCGCCACGCCTGCGCGACCCGCAACTACGAACGTGGGGTCGACCTCGTCGCCATCCAGCAGATGCTCGGCCACTGGCACGTGGGGACGACGATGCGGTACGTGACACCCTCGGCCACGTTCATCGAAGACGCCTACCGACGGGCGGTCTCGGGAACGCTGGCCGAGCTGGGAGGAGTGCGAGATGGAGATTAGGTGGCGGCTGCGGATGGCCGCGGCCCAGCGGGAAGTCTGGACCGCGGCACAGCTGCGCCGGCTCCTGGCCGAACGCGCGGGCCTCGAGCTGTCCTCGGCGTCGGTATCGGCCCTGTTCGCCAAGCAGCCCAGCCAGGTCAAGCTCGACACCCTTGCCGCGCTCTGCACCGCGCTGGAGTGCACCCCCAACGACCTGATCGAGGTCGACACCACCCCGGTGACGCAGGCGGTGAAGCCGGCCCGGGCCAAGGACGAGCCGAAGGTCGCCCGCGGCCGCTCGATGCCGCCGCTTTGAGCCGCTACCGCACGTGTCGCGACTGCCCGGCACCGGTGAAGTTCAAGGATCGGGACCGCTGCCACGTCTGCCACCGCCGCGCCGAGCGCGCCGCACTGCGGCGGGCCTGCGTCCAGTGCGGGCGCTCACGTCACCTCCAGGACGACGGACGCTGCGCGGGCTGCCGCCGCGCCGCGGCGCCGCGCAAGCCGCCCAAGACCATCACCTGCCGGCACTGCGGCCAGCAACGACGCAACGCCGGGCACGGCCTGTGCAACCGCTGCTCGCTCGCCGACCCGGGGCGCCCGTTTCGATACGCCGCATCCCTGGCCAAACGGCTGCCATCACCCCCGCCGTGGTGGAACCTGCTCGTCGAGTTCGCCGCCGCCCGCCACCACCCCAGCGGGACCATGGCGGTCCTGCGCGAGACCGGACGGGCCTTGACCGCCAACCCGGCAACGACGCCACACCAGCTCCGCCGCGCGGCCGGCGCGCCGATCAGTCCCACGACCGAACGGGTCCTGACCGCGTTCTTCACCAGCCAGGGATTGATCCTCGCGCGGTCAGACACCCGAGAGCGCGCCGCCCTCGCGCGCCAGCGGTACCTCGACGCCGTCCCCGCCCCGCTGGGCCAGGCCGTGGCGCAGTTCAACGACGTCCAGGTCAGCGAGCAGGACCGCCGCACCCGCACCGGAAGACGGACCCTCAGCGACATCACCCTCGCGACCCGACTGCGCATCCTGCGCGATCTCGCCGCCGACATCGGCGCGAACCGCCCGGTCACCGGATGGGCCGAGGTGACCACCGCCGACCTCGAACGCTTCCTCGCCCGCAGCCCCGCCGCCCGGCACCAGCAGACCTACGTCCTGCGGCGCTTCTTCGCCTGGGCCAAAGGTCGTCGGCTCGTCCTGGCCAACCCCGCCCGCGCACTGGCCCTCGGCGCCCAACCGGCCTTCACCGGCATCGTGCTGGATCTGGCGACCCAGCGCGCCCTGTTCCGCCGCTGGACCACGGACACCACCCCGGCCCGGGAGCGACTCGTCGGTCTTCTCGCCCTCCTGCACGCCGCCACCAACGCCCAGATCCGCACGCTCACTCTTGCCGAGGTCGATCACGCACGGCAGGCGCTGACCCTCCACGGTCGCCCCGCCCCGGCACCGATGGACCCCGCGACCTGGGCCGCGATCCAGGCATGCCGCCGCGAGCGGGAGGCGACCGGAACCCTGAACCCTCACCTCATCGTCAGCCGGGTCACCCAAAGCAGAGCCACACCCGTTCACCAGACCTACCTCGCGCGGCTGCTCGCACCAGCCGGCACCAGCCCCGCCCTCTGCCGCCAGACCCGCCTCACCCAGCTCGTCACCGACCTCGACCCCAAGCTCACCGCCACCGTGCTGGGCATGCACGACACCGGGCTCGTGCGATACCTCGCCGACAACGTCGACCGCGACCGACTCCGGCCCACCGCGCCCGGACGCTGAGGCGAACCCGGGCGCTGCAGGCGCCACCTTGCACACCTTGCGCGGAACCTGTGCGAGTTTGAGAAGGAGAACGCGGCCGCGACGTGGAAGCGGACCTTCGGCTTCCACCCGCTGCTGGCGTTCCTGGACCGGCCCGAGATCTCCTGCGGGGAGGCACTGGCAGGGCTGAACCGGGCCGGCAACGCCGGGTCGAACACCGCCGCGGACCACATCACCGTGCTGGACCTGGCGCTTGCGGCGCTGCCGGAGCAGGCCCGGCCACGTCCCGGTGACCCGGACTCGGTACGGGTGCTGGCCCGGTCGGACTCGGCCGGGGCAACGCACGCCTTCGCCGCCGCATGCCGAGACCGCGGGGTTGGCTTCTCCTTCGGCTTCCCCGTCGACTTCCGCATCAAGGACATCGTCGACGCCATCCCCGAGGCGGCCTGGTACCCCGCGATCGAGACCGACGGACTGCGAGAGGGCGCCTGGGTCGCGGAGGTCACCGGCAACGTAGACCTGTCCGCCTGGCCCGAGGGCTCACGGTTGATCCTGCGCAAAGAGCGCCCGCATCCCGGCGCGCAGCTGACCTTCACCGATGTCGACGGCATGCGGATCACCGCGTTCTTGACCGACACCCCACCCGGGGTGGTCCCCGGCCAGCTCGCCGGTCTGGAGCTGCGCCACCGTCAGCACGCCCGCGTCGAGGACCGCATCCGCCAGGCCAAGGCCACCGGGTTGCGGAACCTGCCCTGCCGGGGCTGGGCAGAGAACAACGCCTGGCTCGAGGTCGTCCTGATGGCCACCGACCTGATCGCCTGGACCAAGCTCATCGCCTTCGCCGACCACCCGGTCCTGGCCAAGTGCGAGATCGCCGCGTTCCGCTACCGCGTCCTGCATGTCGCCGCCCGCGTCACCCGCGGCGGCCGCCAGATGCGGCTGCGCATAGACAAGGCCTGGCGCTGGGCCGCCGCGATCGCCACTGGCTGGGGCCGATTACGCACCGCGTTCGGCTGACCCGCCGACACCCTGTCCCGACGACCCGAGGACCACGGAACCCGCCCACCCGGCGCGACAGCCGGGCCTCACCGCTGCCCTGACACCTCAGCGAACGCCAGAACCCACCGATTCCCGGCGAGCCGGTCCCCATCACCGGCCGCATGAAAGACCGAGGTTAGGAACTTGGTTAATCGGCTTCCGACGCCTGCTTGCTTTGACGAGCCTCTCGGACCCGCGCCAAGCGCGCCGGCGACTGATAGACCTCGTCGAGAATCTCGGCCATTAGCTCTATAACCTCCGCCGCTTCCTCCGAAGTGACGGGGTCGGTGAAGTCACCGTGCGCCATGCCGTTGCCGAAGTGCCGAACCTCGTGTGCCTGATCCTTTGTGTGAGTTCTTACGTAGCCGGCCGTACCGAGTGCTTCAATGCGCTGGTACAGATCGCGACCGACAGCACCCTTGTCCTTGGCCGTGGCTTCAACGACGGCTCGTGCTAGGGATCCCGCGGCGCGGTAGGCACCGACCGAGAAGCATAAAGTCGCCTCGCTCGCTGCATCGGCTATGTGTCCGGGCACGTCGATGAACTCCCTACGCTCCCCAGAGCGGGGATACCACTCCTCCCGGCCCCTGAAGGCGTGAACGGAGTGGGACACCCCCTTCGGCTGAATGCTCGAAAGCATGTTCATTCGGCCACAGTTGTCACACGTAAACGCCCGCTCCAGTATATTCAAATCATACGTGTCTAGCTTGAACTCCCCAGTCGCCTCCGTCATGTGGGTTAGTCGCCCGCATCGGCCACACGTAGTGCTCGCCATGGGTCCACCCTACGATCGCGTCCACTACGGCACCGAAGACACGCGCTCATGGCCCCCTATTGTTGCGCTGGCTGTCAATCCGGTACTAACCGTTCGGGTTGTCGGCGTCGCGGCTAGCGTGAAGCTCGCGGGTCCGGGAAGTGGCTGATCCGAAGTGTCGGTGTCCTGGGGCATCCGTGAATGTCTGGCTCTGCCGCTGAGACGGCGAGCTCGGGCGTCGGCCGACGGTCGACTGGCTCGTGCGGGGCAACCGCGCCTCGTTTGGCACGAGGCCGGCGGCACCAGCTTCAGCGGTTGGCCGACCTTACCGGCGCTCTCGTGTCACCCGCGGCGACCACGAACGGGGCAAGTGGAGTCTCGGAGAACTTCCGAGCGTGACCGCCGCCCAAGGTGGTGAACAGTCTGGCGTCGATGGCCGGGCGTGGAGCGAGGGTGTGAGCGGCGATCTCTGTAATAACCCGCTGATTTCACCGTGGGGACGGCATGGGGCTGGCCGCCCAAGTCGCTAGGCTCATCGAGTCTGGCATGGCGCCAGCCGGATGGGGAACGGGGCACCGCACATGGCCGACGGCGGCATCAGGTACGAGACAAAAACCGTGCGGGCTATCCGCGGCACAGAGTCTCGGACCGTGTCGAAGTGGGAGAAGGAAGGTTGGGAGGCTACCTCTCAGCTGCAGGGAAAGCTGCACACGGAGATCACCATTCGTCGGCCCAGGCCGAAGACGCCCTGGCCTCTCATCGCCATCGGCAGTGGGATTCTCGCGGCACTGATCATCGCGATTGTCGTGAACGGGATCATCCGCGAACAGAGCAGCGCCGCGCCACCTGAGACGGCTGCAGACTCCACGAGCGAGAGCGCCCCCACTCCTGGCTCGACACCCTCCGAGGAACCGAGCCCCGCCGAATCGGCCCGACCCGCCGACGTCGCAATCACCCCTGACGGCAACGCGGAACTTGCGGCGGTCCTCAATCTCGGCGACTACTGCGACGTTTCGATCGCAGCCTTCGCGGAGAAGTATCGCGGTCAGACGATCGCCTTCGACGGACACATCGGCGTGATGAACAGCCACGACGGCGCAAGCACGCGTTACGACATCCTGATCGGCGCAGGCGACTTCAGCGAGACCTCAGCACTCGGTCCGTCGTTCCAGTTCCGGGACGTGAACACCACGAGCGACCTGCATTACACCGGCGAGACGCCGGCCACGATTGGCGTAGGCACCAACCTCCGAGTCACGGCCGAGGTCGACCAGTACGAGTCCGGCTCCTGCCTGTTCCTCCTGAAGCCGGTTGAGACGGTATTCCGCTAGTCGGTCCGGTAGCTCGAGGCTCGCTCTTGGATCGACCCGGTGCGAACTCCTTCACGCGTCCCGCCTACGTCCGCACATGCCGCAGACGGCGTGGCGCTGAGTTGCGATAGCTGCGCGGTGCGAAGGGCGCAGAGCGAAGGGACACGGTTGGCGGTGCCTGATTCGCGGCGTGTCACCGAGCGCCACGCCTCGGACACATGATCGAGTGCAGCCATGATCCTGGAGATCGTCACCGCGGGTGGGGCGGCCGTGGCGGCCCTCGTCGCGGCTTGGCAGTTGTGGAACTTGAGGAAAGACGCGTTGGACGCGCGAGTAGCCGAAATCGTCGGCGTCGCGGTTAGCACGAACGTCGTGTTAAATCCAACGCCGGACGAGGTCGTCGGTGGTATTGGCAACTGGATTTATGAATACTCGATAACGAATCCTGGCCGACTTCCGATCAGCCAGGTCGAAGTCTCTGTGGAATTTCCGTGTGCGGTGCGTCGGCGCCGCTGGAACGACGAACTCGAGGAACCTACGAGAACACTGCGCTTACATGTCCCGGTGGTGCCAGCGCATACCACGCACCCTCCTCGCACCCGCAAACTCGCTATCGACGATGCCTTTCGCGATGACTTGAAAGATTCAAAAATCACTATCGAGTTCGACACACCCGACGCAGGTCGCTGGACAAACGTTTGGCCGCGCCCTCCCGGCGTCGCCAGCACTTCCCGGGCTCTCAATCGCCGCCTGAGGCGGTCGCGGGGGCGCGCGGACTAAGGAAGGAGCCCACCGGCTGGACCAGTTCTTGTCGCGTGAGCATCCACTCATGCCGAAACTGCATGAAAGGACTGAATCACTCGAAAGCCTGACGACCCCTACCCCGCGGTCCTTCAACGTGCGCTCGAGCGAGTGGCGGGCAGTGACATGGCGGCCGCACGGGCAACCCTCGAGGACATCCGCTTTCAACCGCAAGCCAAAGTCGCCGAGCGATGGCCCAGCCTACTGGTAATCGCGGGGATCTACGCGCGAGACAAGTATCAGTGCAGGTACTGCGGTGAGAAAGTCATCCTCACACCGGTAATGCGGCTCGTCGCCAGGTTGTTCTCGGACGTGTTTCTGGACCGTTCCCGGTTAAGTGGACAGTGGGGTCCGTAACGCGAGTTCCCTGAACGAAGGGAGTCGACCGTGGGATCAACCCGTCGCAGCTTTACCCCGGAGTACAAGGCCAACGCTGTTAGTTTGGTCCTGAATGATGGCCGAGCGATCGCCGAGGTGGCGCGGAGCATCGGCGTCCATGAGATGACATTGGGGAAATGGGTGAAGAAGGCCCGGGACGAGGGGAAAGAGCCCGAGCGTCCGTTGAACGAGGACGAGCGGGCCGAGCTCGAGCGCCTGCGCGAGGAGAACAAGCGGCTGCGCATGGAGGCGGAGTTCGCAAAAAAAGTGGCGACCTGGTTCGCGAAAGACCAGCGGTGAAGTTTGCTGCGATCGCGGACTGGGCTGACTCGAATGCGTTCCCGGTGTCGTTCATGTGCGACCAGCTCGGGGTGTCGACCTCGGGGTACTACAAGTGGCGCGGCAAGGCCCCCTCGGCCCGTGAGGTCGCCGACGCCGAGCTGATCGAGTTGATCAAGCACCACTACGACCACCTCAACGGCCGGCCGGGGGTGCGGCGCCTGCGCGCCCACCTGGCGGCCGCCGGCCACAAGGTCTCCCACAAGCGGGTCTGGCGGCTGATGCGCGCCGCGGGCCTGAAGGGCCGCCATCCCAAGGCCTGGAAGCGCACCACGGTGCCCGGCGAGAACCCCGTGGGCGCCCCGGACCTGATCGGCCGGGATTTCACCGCCGCCGAGCCGAACACCCGCTGGTGCGGGGACATCACCTACGTGCGCACCTGGGACGGGTGGGCCTACCTGGCCACCGTCATCGACTTGCACTCGCGCATGGTCATCGGCTGGGCCCTCGCGGACCACATGCGCACCGAGCTGGTCACCGATGCCCTGGAGATGGCCATCGCTCACCGCCGCCCACCCAAGGGGGTGATCTTTCACAGCGACCGCGGCACGCAATACACGTCCAAGGATTTCGACAAATTCTGCCGGCGTCACCATGTCCGCCGCTCGCTGGGCCGGACCGGTATCTGCTATGACAATGCCGTCGCGGAATCATTCTTCGCGACCTACAAGAAGGAACTTATCCACACCCGCCCCTGGCCGGCCATCACTGACCTGAAGAAGGCCACGTTCACCTGGATCGAGGAGTACTACAACCGCGCCCGACGCCACTCCACCCTCGGGTATTTGACACCAGCAGAGTATGAACTAGGATTACGACACATCAACGAACTCGCGGCGTAATTCCCCGAGTCCACTTTTTCGGGAACACTCCATTCCCTATCACCCGAATTGGAAGGCAGACGCTACTCATCCTGCGTTCATCACCAGATCGGCGACGCTTGATCACGTCGAGCCGATCGCCCTCGGAGGCGACCCCTTAGCCGAGGGGAACCTCGTGACGGCGTGCTGGGGCTGCAACCGTCGGAAGGGAGACCTCCGCCTGGACGAGCTCGGCTGGGCTCTGCGGGAGCCAGCAGACCCAGACTGGAAGGGCCTAGCGGACCTGTTCGAGCCTGCGTGGATCGGCGCGGGCAGGCCTCTGCTCGGCGAGGACGAGAAGGCATGGATGCGAGCCATCCGCGCCACAGCACCCGATGCAGGGCAGTGATCGCAAGGGGTTGGCGCGCATAGAAATCGCTGCAGTGACTCCGAAGTCACCGCCGCATGGGGCGCGCATGCAGCATGCGCTTATGCCTCGGGCAGCGCGGCCTACGGTGGAGGCTATGGATGCAACCGTGACGCCGGCAGACCTCGCGCGTGAGCTGGGGGTCAGCCAGCGGACGATCCGAAAGTGGCTCCGTGAGCAGGGTTGGCAGAGCGTCCCGTACACCCGTTGGCGGCTCTCACCCGAACAGGCGGCGGAGGTGTCGGCGACGGTTAAAAACGAGGCCATAGCGACGGTCGAAAACGAGGCCACCCCGACAGATTGGGTGGGTGATCTCGGTGGAGGATTGGGCTTTGATCCGGCGGCTGGTCGCGGACGGTGTTCCGCAGCGTCAGGTCGCGAAGGATCTTGGGGTGGGACGGTCGACGGTGGCGCGGGCGCTGGCTTCGGACCGGCCGCCGAAGTACGAGCGGGCGGCGGTGGTGACGGCGTTCGCGCCGTTTGAGCCGTTGGTGCGCCAGCTCCTGGCGGCGACGCCGGACATGCCGGCCACGGTGATCGCCGAGCGGGTTGGCTGGACCGGATCGATCAGCTGGTTCCGTGAGCACGTGCGTCGGCTGCGGCCCGAGCATGTACCGGTCGACCCCTCGGACCGGTTGACCTGGCTGCCCGGTGACGCGGCGCAGTGCGACCTGTGGTTCCCGCCGAAGAAGATCCCGCTGGAGGACGGCAGCGACATGCTGCTGCCGGTCATGGTGATCACCGCGACGCATTCGCGGTTCATGGTCGGGCGGATGATCCCGACCCGGCACACCCAGGACCTGCTGTTGGGGATGTGGGAGCTGCTGCAGATGCTCGGCCGTGTGCCGCGGCGGCTGATCTGGGACAACGAGTCCGGCATCGGTCGCGGGAAACGGCACGCTGAGGGCGTCGGCGCGTTCACCGGCGCCCTGGCCACCACGCTGGTGCGGCTCAAGCCGTACGACCCTCTCTTAACCGGCTAATTGAGGTAGGAGCTCGGTAGAAACGCCGGATCTCCCGGGGTGTTTGACCGCCGGTGATCCGGCTGGGATACCTACGTCTCATGAGCAACGACGCTCTGGTGGTGCAGTGCACCGACGGCGAGTGGCAACTGGCCGGTCCCGCCGCGGGCGGATTCGGCCTGGTCAACGAGTTCTTGGGGTATCTGGCCGACCGGAACTACTCGCCGCGGACCCGGCGCGCCTACGCCTTCGATCTTCTCGCGTTCGCGCGGTGGCTTCATGGCGAGGGCGTGGCGCTCGATGAGGTCGACACCGACGTGCTGTTGCGGTTCCTGACCGCGTGCCGGGAGGCGGTGTTGCCCGGCCGGCCCGGCGGTAACGTCTTCTCCATCCGGGATGGCCGCAACATCGGCTACGCGCCGACGACCATCAACCGTCGCCTCGCCGCGATCTCGGCGATGTTCACCTTCCGGCAGATGCGCGATCCGGGCGCGCGCAACCCGGCGCCGTCGGGACGACACGCTCGGTCGGTGTCCCGGGCGCCGCGGACCGGGCTGCTCGCGCACGTGGCCAAGCCGCGTTCCCGCTCACCGCTGCGGGTCCGGGAACCGCGCCGGCTGCCCCGCGGGTTGACGGCCCGGGAGTCCACCGAGCTGCTGGCCAGCTTCCGCACCTGGCGCGACCGCGCGATCGCGGGGTTGATGCTGCTCTCCGGGTTGCGTTCGGCCGAGGTGCTGGGCCTGGACGTCAGGGACGTCGATATTGCGCGGCGGTGGGTGCGGGTGATTGGCAAGGGCGACAAGGAACGGCGGGTGCCGATCGACCACGACGTCGCCGGCGCCATCCAGATCTATCTGCTCGTCGAGCGTCCGGAGACCGACGCCCCCGCGCTGTTCGTCGTCGCGAAGGGGCCCAACCGCGGCCAGCGGCTGAGCGTGGCGGGGCTGCGCACCATCTTCCGCTACCACCGGGCCAGGGCCGGGGTGCCGGCGGGACACCCCCACGCGCTGCGGCACTCCTTCGGCACCGCGCTGGCCGAGGCCGGTGTGGATCTGTCGGTCATCCAGGCGCTCATGGGCCACGACCACGTCGATTCCTCCGCCGCCTACATCCACCTGGCCCCCTCGTATCTGCGTGAGGAGTTCGATGCTGCCCGTTCGCGCCTGCGCGCCCGCACATGACGTCGACCTGCTGGCGGCCTTCACCGAGCACGCCGCCCGCACGGGCCTGCACGGCCGCAACCAGCAGTGGGCGGCACACGCCTTCTTGCGCCGCTGGCCCGACCCACAGGACTGGGCGGCCGAGCCGCTGACCACCCGCCTCGCCCTGCCCACCGCGGCGGGCTCGTTCCTGATGTTCCTGCTGCTCGGCGGCCACCTGCGGCCGGGCTATGACTACCTGCTGCGGCGCAAGCTCACGAGCTTTTGGCGGGAGGCGCCGCACGGGCCGATGGCCGCGGACCTCGAACGCTTCCTCGCCGCCGCGGCCGAGCTGGGGTTCACCGAACGGACCCGCAGCGCCGTCGGCTCCCAGGTCGTCGGCCGCCTGCTCATCCAGACCGGACAGCCGCTCGATCAACTCACCGAGGACGACCTCGACGACCTGCTCGACGCGTGCCGGCAGCGCCAGGACGCCGAGCACACCGGGCTCAGGCACTACGTCCGGGCCGTTCGCACCACCCGGCAGGTCCTCTTCCATCTCGGCGTCCTGGCCACCCCGCCGCTCAACGCCGCCACGCTGCTGCGGCAAAGCTTCCCCGAGCGGATGCGCGACGCCACCGAGGTCCTGCGGCCGGTCTTCGTGGCCTACCTCGACCGGCTGCTGGCCACGCACACGCGCTCGACGGTGACCGGCACCGCGAGCCGGCTCAACCACTTCGCCGCCCACCTGGCCCGGGTGGAACCAGGCCTGACCACCCTGGCCGACCTGGACCGGCGCCGACACATCGAGACCTACCTGACCATGACCGCCACCGGGCGCAGCTCCCGCGGCGGCGGCCCGCTGTCGGCCTCCGAGCGCCGCGGCCGGGTGCTGGCGATCCACTGCATGCTCAACGACATCGCCGAATGGGGCTGGCCCGACGCCCCGGCCCAGCGGCTGGTCTTCCGCTCCGACCTGCCCAAGCTGCCCCGCTCCCTGCCGCGCTATCTGCCACCAGACACCGACCGGCGCCTCGCCGCCGCGCTGGAGGCCTGCCCGGACAGGTTGGCCGCCGACGCCCTGCTGCTCCAGCGGGCCACCGGCCTGCGCATCGGTGAGCTCGTCGACCTCGAGCTGGACTGCGTCCACGAGATCCCCGGCGAGGGCGCCTGGCTGAAGGTCCCGCTCGGCAAGCTCGCCACCGAACGGATGGTCCCCCTGGACGAGGAGACCCTCGCCCTGGTCGACCGCATCGTCGCCACCCGCTCGCCCGGACGCCCGCTGCCGCACCCGCGCACCGGCCGGCCCACCGACTTCCTGCTGACCCATCACGGCCAGCGGGTCTCCGCCTACCAGCTCCGTGACGTCCTGACCCGGGTCTGCAGCCAGGCCGGCCTGCCGCACACCACCCCGCACCAGCTCCGGCACACCTACGCCACCACGCTGGTCAACGCCGGGGTGTCGCTGCAAAGTCTCATGGCCCTGCTCGGGCACGTCTCGGCAGAAATGAGCCTGCGCTACGGCCGCCTGTTCGACTCCACCGTCAAGGCCGAGTACGAACGCGCCCTCACCGCCGCCAAGGACCACCTGGGCGCCCTGCCCTGCGAACCGCCCGGCAGCCGCAGCGGCCTGCCCGTAGCGGACCAGGACTGGCGGACAGGGCCGGGTATCAAGGCACGCCTGGGCGGCGGGTTCTGCGTCCGCGCTCCGGCCCAGGGCCCTTGCGCCTACGCCAACATCTGCGAGCACTGCCCCAGCTTCCGCACCGACATCACCTTCCTGCCCGTGCTCACCGCCCAACGCGCCGACGTCCAAGCCCTGGCCAGCGATGCGGAGGCCCGCGGCTGGGAAAGCGAGATCGAACGACACCGCCGCCTCATCGACCGGCTCGACGCCCACATCGAACGGACCGGAGCTTGATGACCACCGACCACCGGCCCCAGGACGTCGAGGACGCCTGCGCTGCCCTGCTCGCCGACGGCCGCCGCGTCACCTTCGACGCCGTCGCAGCCCATACCGGCATCGGCCGCGCCACGCTCTACCGCCGCCCCGATCTCCGCGCGATCATCGAGGACCACCGATCCCGCGGCAGGCATGCCCCCGGCCTTACCGGCATCAGCACCGACCTGAACCATCTACGCACCGCGCTCGAGGAACTCGCCACCAAGGTCCGCCGCCACGAAGAAGAGCTCCGCAAGCTTCGACGGACCTCACCAGCTACCTCCACCACACCCCGGAGAAGCAGGGATTAGCCGGTTAACCGGAGTCCAAGGGCATCGTGGAGCGGCGCAACGGGTTCTTCGAGACCTCGTTCATGCCCGGGCGGACCTTTGCCTCGCCGGCCGACTTCAACAGCCAGTTCACCGACTGGTTGCAGGTCGCGAACGCCAGGGTCGTGCGCACCATCAAGGCCAGGCCGGTCGACCGGTTCGACGCGGACCGGGCCGCGATGCTCCCGCTGCCACCGGTCGCGCCGGCGCTCGGGTGGGTCAACCGGGTCCGGCTGGGACGGGACTACTACGTCCGTGTCGACTCAACGGACTACTCGGTAGACCCGGCGGTGATCGGCCGATTCGTCGACGTGACCGCGGACCTGACCCGGGTCGAGGTCCGCCACGCCGGGCGCCTGGTCGCCGCCCACGACCGGGTCTGGGCACGTGGGATGACCATCACCGACCCCGCCCACGTGGCAGCAGCGAAGGTGCTGCGTGAGCAGTTCCAGCGGCCCCGGCCCGTAGTTGATCCCGACGACGGGCTGGTGCGGGATCTGGCCGACTACGACCGCGCCTTCGGCCTGACCGGCGCCGGCCTCCCCGATGGCCTCACCGACGGCGAGGAGGTGGCCTGATGGCCGGCAAGACGGACGCGGCCGAGGCGCTGAAGCAGCTGACCTACCTGGCAGCAGCGTTGAAGGCGCCCCGGATCACCGAGGCAGCCGGCCGGCTCGCCGACCACGCCCGTGACGCCGGCTGGACGCACGAGGAGTACCTCGCCGCGGTCCTCGACCGCGAGGTCGCCGCCCGCAACGCCTCCGGCGCCCAGCTGCGGATCCGGGCCGCCGGGTTCGGTTCCCGAAAGACGCTCGAGGAGTTCGACTGGGACGCCCAACCCACCGTCCGTCAGCAGATCGCCGCTCTGGCGTCGGGCGGGTTCCTCACCGAAGCACGCAACGTCGTCCTCCTCGGCCCGCCCGGCACCGGCAAGACCCACCTGGCCACCGGCCTGGGCATCGCGGCCGCCCACCACGGCCACCGGGTGCTGTTCGCGACCGCGACCGAGTGGATCACCCGACTCACCGACGCCCACCGGGCGGGCCGGCTACCCCACGAGCTCACCCGGCTGCGGCGCTACGGCCTGATCATCGTCGACCTATGCCGATGTCGCGACTATGGCGAGGGTCGTGACCGAGCGGTACCGGCGACCGTGATGACACGGCGGTTCCTGCGCCCTGCCGGCCCTTGCTCGCCTCGGCATAGTTCCGGGCTGAGAGCAGCCTCGTTCGTGGGAGCACCGCGCTCCCGTGAAGGAGGCGAGTGCAATGTCAGGAACGCGGCGGAAGCCCGGGCAACTCGGCCCACACGTCGAGGGCTATCGGTCTTGGTTGGCGCAGCGGGGGTACACGCCCGGGACGATCCGGAACATGCTCAAGGATCTCGGTCGGGTCGGTCGGTGGCTCTCCGGGGAGGGTCAGGTCGCCGGTCAGCTCAACGAGGAGCGGATGGAGGCGTTTCGCGCTTCCCTGGGAGCGGCCGGCCGGCGCAGAGTTCCCGGGACGCGCGCGTTGGCGCCACTGTTGGGCTATCTCCGCGAGGTCGGGGTCGCCCCGGCGGCGCAGCCGTCACCGACGGCGTTGGGTGAACTGCTGAGGTGCTACCGGTCCTGGATGGTTCAGGAACGAGGCTTGGCCCCGACAACGGTGCTGCGTTATGAGAACACCGCACGCCGCTTCCTGCAGGAGCAGGCAACCGGAGATGGGGTGTTTGCACCCTCGGCCCTGACCGGCGAGGACGTTAACGCGTTCCTCCTGCGTGAGTGCGCTCGGGTCTCGTCCGGGGCGGCGAAGGGGCGGGTCGCCGAGCTCCGCTCGGTCTTGAGGTTCTTGTACTTGCAGGAGATCACGCCGCTAGGGCTTGGGTCGGCCGTGCCTGGGGTGGGTGGGTGGCGGTTGGCCACGCTGCCGCCCACGGTCAGCGCCGCGGACGTCCAGCTGCTACTCGACAGCTGTGACCGCAACACCTCGGTAGGCCTGCGCGACTTCGCGATGATGACCGTGGTCGCGCGGCTGGGGCTGCGGTCCATCGAGGTCGCCCGGCTGGAACTGCGGGACGTGGAGTGGCGAGCCGGTGAGCTCCTGGTCCGTGGCAAGGGCCGCAGGCAGGACCGGCTACCGCTGCTGGCGGACGTCGGCGAAGCGTTCGCCGACTACCTCTCGGCCGGCCGCAACCCTGCCGGGGCCCGTCACGTCTTCTTGACCTGTCGTGCTCCCCGCGGACCGATCCGCGCCGACCTCGTCGGTGATGTGGTCGAGCGGGCCTGCAAACGAGCCGGGCAGCCGGTGGTCGGACCACACCGGCTCCGGCACGCCCTGGCTGGCGATCTGCTTCGTCACGGTGGAGTGTTCCCGAAAAAGTGGACTCGGGGAATTACGCCGCGAGTTCGTTGATGTGTCGTAATCCTAGTTCATACTCTGCTGGTGTCAAATACCCGAGGGTGGAGTGGCGTCGGGCGCGGTTGTAGTACTCCTCGATCCAGGTGAACGTGGCCTTCTTCAGGTCAGTGATGGCCGGCCAGGGGCGGGTGTGGATAAGTTCCTTCTTGTAGGTCGCGAAGAATGATTCCGCGACGGCATTGTCATAGCAGATACCGGCTCATCGGAGAATCGGTGGGGTGAGGCCGCCTCCGACGAGGAGCATCCTGAGTCGGTAGTTGTCCTTGTTGCGGAAGCCGCGGGCGATGCGGCGGTGGAGCTCGATGATCCCGTTCAGGGCCTCGGTGCCGCCGTTGCTGGCGCGGTTGGTGGTGAAGTAGCCGAGGAACTGGGTCTTCCACCGGCGCAGGGTCCGGCCCAGGCGGGCGACCTCGGGGACCGGGCAGGTGTGGAAGGTGGCGACGATGTGCTCGGCGACCTTCCTCGCCTCCGCGAGGTCGGGAAGGTGGTAGACCGAGCGGAGGCGCTGGTAGCACTGCCAGGCCAGGAGGACCTCACCGTCGGGGTCGCCAGCGGGTAGGTCCCGTTCGAGGCGGTCCCACTGCCGGCTGGTGAGCCGGTCCGCGCCGGCGCGCAGGACGTTGCGGACCTTGTACAGCGGGTCGTCCCGGCGGCCGCGGTGGCCGGTGGTGTGCTGCTGGACGCGGCGGCGGACCTCGTCCACGACGTCGACACCGAGCTTGGTGACGTGGAAGGCGTCCAGCACCGCGGCGGCGTCCTCGAGCTCGGCGTCGATGGCGTTCTGGTACCCGCGGAAGGGGTCCAGGGTCGCGACCTTGACCCCGGCGGTGAAGGTAGGCCCGCGGTCCTGGAGCCACTTCTCGTAGACCTTCCCCGACCGGCCTGGCACCAGGTCGAGCAGCTTCGCCCGGGTGCGGCCCGTGGCGTCGCGGGTCAGGTCGACCATCCCGGTCATCTCTTTGGGGCCCTTGTCCTTGATCCGGTGCGGGGTGTGGTGCCACACGTGCTCGTCCACTCCCAAGGCGTTGACGCCGGCGAAGCGGGACTCGTCCTTCGCCATCGCGTCGAGCTCGGGGCGGACGGTGTCCCACAGGGTGTGCCAGTCGACGCCGAGCTGGCGGGCCAGGCCGGCGATGGAGGCGTGCTCGCGGCGCAGCTGTCCGATCGCCCACCGCACCGCCCGGGCGGTCAACTTGGCCCCACCGATGACGAGGTCGGCGACGTCCTCCGAGAACGAGCCGGCCGGGCAGCCCGGGTCCGGGCACACCCAGGTCCGCCGCCGCCACACCACCGTCACGGGCGCGGCGTGGGAGGGGACGTCGTGCAGGACCCGGACCCGCCGGCCGTGCCCGACCGCGACCACACCGCACCGTCGGCACCCCTCGACCCGCGGCGGTGTCTCGACTGTCAGCACCAGACCGGTCTCGGTACGTCGGACGTCTGTCACATGCACGCCCGCGATGCCGAACAGGGTGTCAGTACGCGAGCAGTAGGTGCCGCCGCGAAGGCAGCACGACGTAGGGTGATCCACCGTCGAGGTCCTCTTCGAACAGGTTGCTTGGTCGCTCCTGATCGTGAGGACCTCGACCCCTATTCAGATGGAACTCGTCCCAGTCGGCGTGTCACCCCACCCCACCGATTCTCCGAAGAGCCCAGATACCGGTCCGGCCCAGCGAGCGGCGGACATGGTGACGCCGGCAGAATTTGTCGAAATCCTTGGACGTGTATTGCGTGCCGCGGTCGCTGTGAAAGATCACCCCCTTGGGTGGGCGGCGGTGAGCGATGGCCATCTCCAGGGCATCGGTGACCAGCTCGGTGCGCATGTGGTCCGCGAGGGCCCAGCCGATGACCATGCGCGAGTGCAAGTCGATGACGGTGGCCAGGTAGGCCCACCCGTCCCAGGTGCGCACGTAGGTGATGTCCCCGCACCAGCGGGTGTTCGGCTCGGCGGCGGTGAAATCCCGGCCGATCAGGTCCGGGGCGCCCACGGGGTTCTCGCCGGGCACCGTGGTGCGCTTCCAGGCCTTGGGATGGCGGCCCTTCAGGCCCGCGGCGCGCATCAGCCGCCAGACCCGCTTGTGGGAGACCTTGTGGCCGGCGGCCGCCAGGTGGGCGCGCAGGCGCCGCACCCCCGGCCGGCCGTTGAGGTGGTCGTAGTGGTGCTTGATCAACTCGATCAGCTCGGCGTCGGCGACCTCACGGGCCGAGGGGGCCTTGCCGCGCCACTTGTAGTACCCCGAGGTCGACACCCCGAGCTGGTCGCACATGAACGACACCGGGAACGCATTCGAGTCAGCCCAGTCCGCGATCGCAGCAAACTTCACCGCTGGTCTTTCGCGAACCAGGTCGCCACTTTTTTTGCGAACTCCGCCTCCATGCGCAGCCGCTTGTTCTCCTCGCGCAGGCGCTCGAGCTCGGCCCGCTCGTCCTCGTTCAACGGACGCTCGGGCTCTTTCCCCTCGTCCCGGGCCTTCTTCACCCATTTCCCCAATGTCATCTCATGGACGCCGATGCTCCGCGCCACCTCGGCGATCGCTCGGCCATCATTCAGGACCAAACTAACAGCGTTGGCCTTGTACTCCGGGGTAAAGCTGCGACGGGTTGATCCCACGGTCGACTCCCTTCGTTCAGGGAACTCGCGTTACGGACCCCACTGTCCACTTAACCGGGAACGGTCCACGGCGCCGGTCTGGTCGCGATCAGCCAGGTCCTGCGCCATCAGGACCTGGCCACCACTGCCCTCTACGCCAAAGTCGACCTGGACACGCTGCGCCACGTTGCCCAGCCCTGGCCGGGAGCGGCGCGATGAGTGCCCTGGAGCAGGACCTGGCCGAGTACCTGCGGCTGCGGCGTTCACTGGGCCACGAGCTGGCCGAGGCGGGGTGGCTGCTGCCCAGCTTCGTGGCCTACCTCGACGCCCACGGATCACCGACGGTGACCATCGGCGCGGCACTGGCCTGGATCCACGAGGCCAGCACCGACTCTCAGAGCACCGTTGCGCCACGGCGGATGACGGCCGTCCGCGGCTTCGCCCGCTACCTGGCCGGCATTCACGCCGACACCGAGATTCCGCCGCTCGGGTTGGTGCCGTATCGGCAGCGGTGGCGGCAACCGTTCATCTACTCGGCGGCCGACATCGATGCGGTGATGGTCCGGGCCCGATCCTCGATCGCCTCGCCGCTACGGGCCGCGACCTACGACACCCTCATCGGGCTGCTCGTAGCAAGTGGCCTGCGGATAGGCGAGGCGATCAAGCTCGACCGCAGTGATGTCGACTGGACTCACGGCGTGTTGTTGATCCGCGAGTCCAAGTTCGGCAAGACCCGCCTCGTTCCCCTGCACGAGACCAGCATGCGGTCCCTGGCCGAGTACGCCGCGTTGCGTGACGACGTCCAACCCCGCCCGGAGGACGGCAGCTTCTTCGTGTCTCTGACTCGTCACCGGCTGTGCTACGCCGTCGTGTCGCAGACCTTCCGGCAGTTGGTCGACACCGCCGGCGTCGGAGCCGCCGCCCCCGCCGCACCGAGGCTTCACGACCTGCGCCACACCTTCGCGGTCCGCACCCTGCTCGGCTGGTACCAAGCTGGTGAGGACGTGCAGGCGAAGATTCCCTCGCTGTCGACCTACCTCGGGCATCGCGAGCCGTCCTCCACCTACTGGTATCTCTCCGCCGCGCCCGAACTGCTCGCCCTGGCCGCCGGTCGTCAGCACACCGCCTGGTCGGCGGCTCGACCAGGAGCCCAGCCATGACCCTGATCGCGCCAACCCTGCAGGCGTTCTTCTCCGACCGCCTCACCCAGCAGCGACAGGCCAGCCCCCGCACCATCGCGGCGTACCGAGACACCCTGCGGCTGCTGCTCGGATTCGTACACACCAAGACCGGCAAGATGCCCGCCCAGCTCGACTGGGACGACCTGGACGCCGCGACGATCTCCGCGTTCCTCAATCACCTGGAAAACGAGCGTCGCAACAGCATCCGCACCCGCAACGTCCGGCTGACCGCGATCCGGTCACTGTTCTCCTACGCCGCCCTGCGCCACCCCGAGCACGCTCTCCTCATCCAGCGCGTCCTGGCCATCCCACCGAAACGGTTCGACAAACGGGTCATCACCTTCCTGACCCCGCTCGAGGTCGACGCCCTCGTCGCAGCCCCGGACCAGTCCCGGTGGGAAGGACGACGAGACCGGGCCCTGCTGATGCTGGCCGTCCAGACTGGCCTTCGGGTATCCGAGCTCACCGGGTTGAACTGCCGCGACGTCACCCTCGGCACCGGCGCGAACATCCGCTGCGAAGGCAAAGGCCGCAAGCAACGCGCAGTCCCGCTCACCGCCCCAGTCACGGCACTGCTTCGAGCCTGGATGGCCGAGCGAGCCGGACTTCCCCACGACCCACTATTCCCTACCCGCACCGGGCGGCGCCTCAGCCGCGACGCCGTCGCGCTTCGGGTCAGCACCCACGCCGCCACCGCAGCCCGGGACTGCCCCACGCTGCTGGGCAAGCGAGTCCACCCCCACGTCCTCCGCCACAGCTGCGCGATGTCGCTCCTACAAGCCGGCGTCGACACCTCGGTGATCGCTCTCTGGCTCGGCCACGCCGGCGTCCGCTCTACTGACGCCTACATCCACGCCGACATCACGATCAAGGAGAAAGCACTCGCCCTCACCACACCCGCCTCCGCGAAGCCAGGACGCTACCGCCCCACAGACAAGGTCCTCGCCTTCCTCGAGAGCCTGTAACTATGCCGAGGCGGCCAGCGTCGGCAGGCGCGCGAACCCCGCGCGACCTCACCGCCGCCCGCACCGAACGATCAGGGCCCTCGACATAATCGCCGTATCGGCATAGGTCGACTTATGCCGATGTCCGCATAGGTTGACGAGGTCGGCTACCTACCCTTCGAGCAAGACGCCGCGAACCTGTTCTTCCAGCTCGTCTCCAGCCGCTACGAGCACGCCTCGCTGATCCTGACATCGAACCTGCCCTTCAGCGGCTGGGGCGGTGTCTTCGGCGACCAAGCCGTCGCCGCCGCGATGATCGACCGCGTCGTACACCACGCCGACGTCCTGACCCTCAAGGGCGCCAGCTACCGACTACGCAACCGCGGCATCGACACCCTGCCCAGCATCAGAACCCAAGACACGGCAAACTAACCAGCACGAACCGGTGGCCTCGATTTCGACCGTCGGATCGGCCTCACATTCGAGCGTTGCCGACAGGAGGTCCGCAAGCGCTTCGCCACGTAGCTCCGGCCCGATCGCATGGCATGGCTGGGTGTACGGATCTGCCGCCGTCCGAGCGCGTCGCACCACGCGCACCGCCCCTCTCGCTTCGCCCCCGTGGGACGATGTGCAACATGCTGAACCGCTTCGCGCTGGTCCCGGGGAGCGCACTCAACGGCGCGGCGTACTACTGGGAGCCGTCAGTCGACGGACACCTGCTTCGTTCCCTCTTGAAGCTTACGGTCGACGAGGCATCCCTCGACACAGCAGGGCTCGGACCAGTCGGCGAGAACGTTTCTGTCCTCGTTCACAGTTGGCCTGTCGGCATGACGCCCGATGCGCTCGTACTCCTGGGCGATCGCCCGTCTGAGTTGCCTGACGGACGTGCCGCCATTTATGTGTGCGCCCAGTGCGGTGATATTGGATGCGGCGCCATTTCGGCGGTGATCGAGCGGACCGCCACGACGGTTGTGTGGCGAGACTTCCGATGGGACGACGGCCTCCAGTACGAGGAACACGACAACACCGCCATCACCGGCGGGCCCTTCGTGTTCGATCCCGAGGAGTACGACGCTGAACTGCGTCGATTCATCGAAACCTTTACATCCGTGCGCAATTCTTTGCCTTTCGGAGTCATCACCCGAACGGCGGATACCCCAAGCCACCGCCGGACTCGTCGGTGGCCGTGGTCTAGCCAATAGAGGCGTAGTGCTCCACTGCTATACGGCGAGCACGTCCCGACATGCCGCCGTCCGCGCGGTCGTGCCGATCGGCGCGGCTTAGGGACGCGCCGGCGAACCGGCGCGTCCCCCGGACTCGGCCCGGCTCGAACGGACTGCCACCCTCTCCGTGCTGCTGGGTCCGGTCATCCGGAGCCATCGGACCTTGGGCGAGGACGAGGGAGAGGGTATGGGGGATCGTCCACCCATGCCGCGTATGGTGCGCGCCTATCCCGCGGAGAGGTCCTAATCCGAGATGGAGGCGGCGCGCCGGCAAGGCAGAGCGGGCTTACCAATCGTGGGTCTTCTTGCTGGTAACGTGCCATGCGCCGGGGTGGTCAGAAAAGCACGGATGGATGGACCTGACTGCACGACCTGACAATCGAAGGTAGAGCAGGGCTCGTCGCGCGAGCCAGCGGTTTGCGTAAGGGACCTTGGTGCACATGGCGCCTCCAACGAAGATGACCGGTTGGAGTGGCGCCTCGCTCATCGACGAACGACACAACGGCGGTGTGCTTCATGCACCCGGCTCACCCGCATTCTAAGGTCCACAGAGCCGGAGGGACGGGGCAAGGCTAGCAGCGAGCGGCGCGGCTCCGCAGCCCGCCGCGGTCGTGCCGATTAGCTGCCGCAGATAGCGGCGCTGCGGCATCCGCATCTGCCGCTGCCAGTACGGCATGGCGTGCCCCTTCACGCCGCTGGGACTGCATCGCCCGAGTTCGCTAGGGCCCAAGCACAGTCTTCGAGTCGTCGCTCCCCGACGATTGTCAGGTAGCCGCAGTACGGTCCTGCACATGTGGATCCGACAAGTCGAGGTGCCCGACGAGCTCGTCGGGGCCGCCCGCGACGGACGACTGGTGATCTTCGTAGGCGCCGGCGCATCCCGCGACGCGCCCTCCTCCCTGCCCGACTTCAAGCAGCTGGTCACCGACATCGGCACACAGGTGAGCTCGGTTCCAACCGAGCTGCAGCTGAAACGGCCGGACGTGTTCCTTGGCGACCTCGCCGACATGGGGGTCAACGTCCACGCGCTCGTCGCCAAGGCCATCGACCCACCGGGAAGCGCGCCCAACCGACTTCACCACGCCATCATGTCGCTGGCCGCCGTCCACCCGCCGCTGCGCGTCGTGACCACCAACTATGACCAGCATCTCGAGATCGCCGGCAGAATCGACCACTCGGACGTGGAGGTTTTCCGTGCCCCTGCCCTGCCGATAGGAGATGACTTCACCGGCGTCATCCACCTGCACGGCTCACTTGGACAGCATCCTCGTCACCTGGTGGTCACCGACGCTGACTTCGGCCACGCCTACCTACGCGAGGCGTGGGCCGCACGCTTCCTGGAGCGCATGTTTTCCGTTTACACCGTCCTGTTCATCGGTTACAGCCACGGTGACGTCGTTATGCAGTACCTGGCCCGCTCTCTTGGACGAGAAGGACGCCGCTACGTTCTGACCGACGACGCTGGCAGCGGCGCCTGGGCCCGGCTGGGACTCACGGCGATTAGTTACCCCGTGGTCGAGAAGTCACACGTCGCACTCGCCGACGCCCTCGAGCGTTGGGCAGAACTCACAGCCTGGGGCCGACTCGATCACCGTCGTCGCATTGCCGCACTGGTCGAGCAGGAGCCACCCAGCATTCCCGAGGAGATCTCTTACCTCGAACGAGCCCTCGCCCACCCAGACCACGTACGCTTCTTCACTGAAAGCGCCACGACCGCCGCCTGGCTCCAGTGGGCGGCAACCCGTCCCGAGTTCACCCTGCTCTTCACCCCACCCCCGACCGGTGACTCCGTCGCTGAGGCCCTGTCCCGGACCCTGACCCGGTGGTTCATCGACAACTTCGCGTGCGTCGCAGAGCACTCGCCGGCCGCCCTGCGACTGGTGCGCGACCGTCCATGGACGGTCCAGACCTGGGAAGCGCTGGTGCACCGGCTCTTCGCCCAGAAGGAACCGATCGAGGACTGGCAAGTGCCCTGGCTTGTCATTGCTCTCCACCGTGCACCTGAAGGTCGACACCACCTCCTCGACATGATGCTGGCCGAGGACAGATGGCGGGCGCGCCCAGCCCTAGCGTTCACGCTGCTGGCACACCGCACCAACCCGATCCCCCGAGCCGGTCTCGACCTCGACTCGACCGACGGCGCCCCTCGGTTTGAGGTCACCCTCACGGGTGAGGAGTACTGGCTCACCGAGGCATGGAAGAACGTGTTCACCCCGATGCTGACCGACCACGCATCGGACCTGCTTGACCTCGGGGTTCGCCAGATCCGAGCGACGTACCGGCTCGCGAATCTTCTGCAGCCGGGATTTGATCCCATCGGGTTCGGACGCTCCGCCATCGAACCGCACCCTCAAGACGAGTTCCGCGACCCACACGACATGCTGATCGACGCGGTCCGCGACAGCCTCGAGCACCTCTTGCACGCCGAGCCTCAGCACGCCGCCCGGCAGATCGACCTCCTCACGTCCGGCCCTGAGGCGGTGCTCCGACGACTTGCTGTGCACGGCTGGCGACTTCGGACCGACGCCACGGCCGACGCCAAGGTCAGATGGGTACTCGACCAAGACTTGGTGTACGACCTCGACCTCCAGCACGAGGTGTACCTGCTGCTCCAGGACGCCCTGCCATCCACCGAGCCAGGCACCCGCGAACAGTTGCTCACAACCGCCGACCTAGGGCCCTCACCCGAGGCGGGGGCCACCGACTCCCCGTACCGCCGCTACAACCTTCTTGCCTGGTTGCACCAGACCTTGCCGACCGACCCACGCATCACCGCGGCGTTCAATGCCGTCCAGAGGGCCCATTCCGACTACCAAACCCGCGAGCACCCCGACCTCAACATGTATATGACTTCCGGGTTCGTCGAAGACGCCGAACCGTTCTCCCCCGACGAACTCCATAGCTCCATCACGGACGACCCCGCCGCCGCCCTGGCACGACTCCGCGAGTTCGCCACGGCCGACGAGTTACGACTGACCGGCCCCACGTGGACCGGCGCCCTCGCGGCAATGCGAGGTTGTGTGGCGCGACACCCGCTTGACGGTATCCGCGTCGCCGGGCACCTCCTAATCGATGATGACGAGCTCCGTGGCGCCCTGATCCGTGGCTGGAGCGCCGCACAGCTCGCGGACGCCGACCAAGGCCTACCCGACCAGGTGATCTCTCTTATCGGCACGTGGGACCTCGGATCGATCAGAAGCCAAGCGGCAACCCTCCTGGCCAACGGTGGCCAGGCCGACCACCCGACCCGATGGCACGACCTCGCAAGCGCCCGCGACCTTGCTCGTAGGCTGTGGCCCCAAGACGAGGTGACCGGGAACGTGGTTAGCGACAGCGACACGTACCTCGAGGCCATCAATCATCCAGCGGGCGACCTCGCCCAGTTCTGGACCAAAGTTACGGCCGCGGAGTGGAGCCGCCAAGGTGACAGGTGGGCCGGCTTGATGCCCCTCATCGAGACCGAACTCGACCGCATGATCGACCAGCCCGGACGCAATGGCCTCCTGGCACGCTGCGTCCTTATCGCCAGTCTCCGCTTCTACCACGGCGCAGCCCCCGAATGGGCGCGCGCCCGACTCCTCCCGCTCCTGTCGTGGGCCTCTGACGACAAGAAGCAAGTCGCGGCCATGTGGCGAACGTTCCTGATGCACGGTCAGTACGACGACTCCCTCTTGCGCGCTGGCCTCCTCGACTCCTTCCTCACCACCCTCGAGCACGAATCGGATGTCAACGACGAGCGCGCCATGGAGATTCTGGGACGGCAGATGGCCGCTATCGCTGTACGGTCCGACGATCCGCCCACCCCATGGTTACCCCAGCTGACCACCAAGGCGTCGCGAATGGTTCGGCTCGCCTGGACGCGGTCCGTGGGGCGCCAATTGCGGGGCATCGAGGCCAGCGAGGCCCATGCCCAGTGGGAGCGGTGGATCGAGCGCTACTGGCGCGGCCGCGTCGAATCCATCCCGCGACCCTTCACCCACGACGAAGCCTCGGCCATCGCAGGGTGGGTCCTCGGTTTGCCCTCGGTACGCGCCGAAACCATCGGCTTGGTCGAGCAGGCGCCAGCCGGTCTTGAACGCGACGACCGCATTCTTGGCGCACTGACACATTTGGACCTCCGTCCAGACGCGTCGCTGTGGGCTCGGTACCTGGCCCATCTGCTTCAAGGGACGCCAGCTGACGAACCGTGGATGATCTGCCACCATCTGGCCGACATAGTTCCCGCCTTGCACGACGGTGGCTCTAGAGAGGTGGTCTCGCCCGTGATCGAACAGGCATTGCGCCTCGGCTGCTCGGCCGCCCCCGACTGGTAGCAGACTGCAATGTCCGGGGACCTCCGCATTGGTGCGGATGCCATGCGCTGCTGACAAACGCGGACCGTCCGCTCATTGCCGCGCGGATCGTGCGCGCGGCGCGGCCGTCGGCGCGCCGGCTCCCGGTCCTGCCGGGTTGGGAACGATGGCGACGGCCCCCGCGTACGGAACGCGCCTGCACGAGTCTTAGAGGAAGCACTTCCGGAGATCAATCCTCAGATCGAGCGTCCATAACGCGCGACGACGCCACATGTGAGGGCGCGCTATCCCCGGACGATCAATCCAGCCTCACGGAAGTATCGGTCGAAATCATCGTTGCTGCCGGAGTCGATGAGACGCGCGAGACTCGTTTGCCATTGCGTGGCGCTGTACTCCCACATCGGCGCGACGTTCTGCCGGTCGGCTCGCCAGTCCTCGGCGTTCACCATCGTGCGTGTGCCAAGCGGTAGCCACGCGCGGAAGCCGTCGACGCCAACCACACGTTCGCGGTCGACCAGAGCACCTCGCCAGAAAATGTCAACAAGGACGATACCGATACTCATGTCGGGGAAGGTAGCCGAGTCCCAGATGTCCTCGAGTTGCTTTACCCGGCCCGTGTGACTGCGATCGTCCATTCCCCACTGAATGGTGAGGTCCACGTCAGGCGTGTAAACGAGCAGATCGGAGTGCTGACGAAAGGTGTCTTCATCGATGTCGGGAGCGTCTGTGAAGTACGGGCCAGCACCGAGACTGTGCCACACATCGGGCTGCGTCTGGCGATCGTCAGAATCAATGATGAAGCGGCGAATCTCGTTGAGGGTCGTCATCGGCGGCACCAACCTTCCATCCATCCACCAGCGAGAGACTGCGACACTAGCGGGCGGTGGTATCTCAGGTCGAGAACTAACCTTCTACCCACTGATGGCGTTTCCCTCGTTGGGTGCCCACGCATCTGACTGCGCGTGAACACGCGGAGACACGCGCACACGCTCATGTCCCGCCCGGGCGCTCCGCCACGTCCGCTCATGGCTTCCCTCTGTGTCAAGACACGGCGGGGAGGGCGGTCGTAGGCTCGGTTGTGACGGGTCCGGGACGTGACTGATCCGAAGTGCCGGTGTGGGGATGTGAGCCGGCCGCGCTGGATTGAAGTGACGTTCCCCGGTGTCCTCCCGGGCCCGCCCTCAACGCCGCGAGGTCGTCCAGCATCGTCCGGTACACGATGTCGGACAAGCGTCGTTTCAGGCAGCGCATCGCCTCCGTCGACGTCTTCCCGTCGGCCTTCTTGCGGTCGTAGTAGTCCCGACCGATGCCGGGATTGCGCAGCTGGACGGTGGCCATGATGTGCAGGACCCGGTTGATCTGACGGTTCCCGCCGCGAGAGAGCCGGTGACGCACGTGGTCGCCGGAGGACGCGTCGATCGGCGCGGTCCCGGTCCAGGACGCGAAATGGGCCCGGTCGGGGAACCGGGTGATGTGCCCGACCTCGACCAGCATCCGCGCCGCACCAGAGGGGCCGATGCCGGTCAGGTCCAGCAGGCTGGTGCCGGTGGCCCGCGCGAGCTCGATGAGCACCTTGTCCGCGGCCTTCTTGCGCCGGTTGATCCGCTCAGGTCGGCGACGAGCTCGGCGGCGACCCGCCGGCGGACCTTCCCCGCGGCGTCACGCGGACGCACCTTGGCGAGGATCACCTTGGCCTGGGCCGCGGACAGGAACCGCTTCGCACCGCCCGGGAGGAGTTCGAGGAGCAGGTGGTGCAGCCGGGCGACCATGCGGGTGTGCTCCTCACCGAGGGAGCGGCGCCGGTCGACCAAGGTCCGCAGCACCGCGAGCTGCTCGTCGCCGACCACCGGGCGCAGGCCGGCCATCCGGGTGCCGACCAGCGCAACGGAATGGGCGTCGGTGGCGTCGGTCTTGCGGCCCTGCCCGGTCGCGAACACCCGCGCCCGCGCCGACAACTTCGGTGGGACGTCGAGACCTCTTGACCGTCGGCCAGCAGCCGCAGAGCGACGTGGCGGCCAATGCCGTTGCACCCCTCGATCGCCCAGACGTGGTGCGGCCACTGCGACACGTACTCCAGCAGCGCCTGGTACCCGGCGGTGTCGGTGGCGAACCGGCCCCCGCCCAGCACGGCTTCGTCCCCGGCCATCACCTCGATCGTCACCGACCTCTTATGCGGGTCCATCCCGATGACCACGCGCTCTGACCGCACCACCATGACCGTCCTCCGCTGCTCAAACCGATGTGGGTGTGTCGAGCGAGGAAGGGCACCGCTACTTCGAGCCGAGCAAACCCCTCTTGAGCCTCTCCCTGCCCTGGCGGCACCCGGGCAGCGCAGGCCATGTGAGAACCACACGACGAATCGTGGGCAGCCGCCGTGAGAGCGTCAGCCCGGGGGCCTGGACCGAGCCTCGCCAGGCACCAGTCCTAGGTCAATGGAACAAGTAGCCGCCGATCGAAAGTCCTAACGACTCCCCGTCCAAGCTCTCGCGGAATCTGCCATGCGTTGCCGAGCGTCCCGAAGTCGGTCTCTCGGCTCGCCGACGTGAGTGAGGTTCAGTGGAGGTCGGAGTCGCGAGATGACCCCACGTTCAATCTCACGTAGGTGCGCGCCCTCGGACTTGCTCCAGGTGGCCAAAGAGAGTTGCTGCGCCATCCAACTGCTCAGCCGATCCTCGCTCGGACCATCCAGGCCGAAGTGGGAGCTACCATCGGGCTTGGTGATGTTGCGCGGGATCGCCACAAGGGCGAGCTCGTCAACAAGCAGAGCAGCGAGACTACGTCTGACCGTAGATGAGCCGGTCCTCCCAGCGGCAAAGTGAGTGCTCACGTCGCGACCTATCAGACTGCTTTCTGCCTTGCCGACATAGAGAGGCTGCTCGGCGAAGGCGCGACTTACCCCAAGTTGGTCCCACGCCTCGTCATCGCCGTAAAACGCATAGATGCCAGGCGCCGCCGGCACGAGTCGGACCGCGTCCGCATATCGGTGCCGAGTGCCAGCTAACGCCCGGAGCACTGCGAACAGTTCGTCGTCATGCGTCATGCTCTCAGTCTTACCCCGCGGGCACCTCCAAGAGCGGGATCCCCTCCGCCCCCCCCCGGCAGGCCCGCACCACCTGAACGCGACGAGCATCCGGACTTGCCGCGACTGGTGCGTGTTCGCACCTGTGGGACGTCTTCCGCTGCGCATGGCATCGACGCGACTCAGCGGCTGCGGCCGCGGTCAGCACGTCGAAGGGATGCGTCACGCGGCCCGCCAGCGTCCGCTCCCAGACGTACCAGCCGAAGGCGCCGGCTCCACAAATCTTGCCTCCAGAGCTCCCCCCTCGAGCCACAAGGCGAATACTCTTGCGGACTGTGTGCGGACTGGGAGCATCCAGCAGCGCTCTGACCTGCGCAAATGCTCCGATTCACACGTTGAAGCGGAAATCCACCACGTCGCCGTCGGTCATGACGTAGTCCTTGCCCTCGATGCGCACGCGCCCGTGCGCCTTCGCCTCGGCCATCGACCGGTACTTGACCAGGTCGTCGTAGGAGACGATCTCGGCCTTGATGAAGCCGCGCTCGAAGTCGGTGTGGATGACCCCAGCGGCCTGCGGTGCGGTCCAGCCCTTGTGGATGGTCCACGCGCGGGACTCCTTGGGGCCTGCCGTGAGGTACGTCTGTAGCCCGAGGGTGTGGAAGCCGACGCGCGCGAGCTGGTCCAGCCCCGGCTCGCTCTGACCGGTCTCGGCGAGCATCTCGGCAGCCTCGTCCGGCTCGAGCTCGACGAGCTCGGACTCGAACTTGGCGTCGAGGAAGATCGCGTCGGCCGGCGCCACGAGCTCGCGCAGCTCGGCCTGCATGGCCTCGTCGGCCAGGCCGGCGTCGTCGGTGTTGAAGACGTAGATGAACGGCTTGGACGTCATGAGCTGGAACGTCGCAAGGATCTCCGGGTCCAGCCCCGCCGCGCCGGCCCCCGCGGACAGCAGCGTGCCCTGCTCCAGCAGCGCCACGGCCCCCTTGGCCGTCTCGAGGACCTGGGCGTCGGTCTTCTTTCCCCGAACCTCCTTCTCGAGCCGGGGAATCGCCTTCTCCAGCGTCTGCATGTCCGCGAGGATCAGCTCGGTGGAGATGGTCTCGATGTCGTCCTTGGGGTCGACCCGGCCCTCGACGTGGACGACGTCGGAGTCCTGGAACGCCCTAGTGACCTGGCAGATCGCGTCGGCCTCGCGAATGTTGGCGAGGAACTGGTTGCCCAGCCCCTCCCCCTCGGACGCACCCTTGACGATGCCGGCGATGTCGACGAACGAGACCGTGGCGGGCACCGTCCGCTCGGACTTGAAGATCTCGGCGAGCTCGTCCAGTCGCGGGTCCGGCAGCGGGACCACGCCGACGTTCGGCTCGATCGTCGCGAACGGGTAGTTGGCCGCGAGCACGGTCGCCCGGGTCAGGGCGTTGAACAGGGTCGACTTGCCGACGTTGGGCAGGCCGGCGATTCCGATGGTGAGTGCCACGTGGGCCGAGTCTACGTTGCGCGCCGACGGCGTCGTGCCCCGCTGCCGCCCCGTCCAACCCGGGCGCCACACCATCTCGTTGTCGGCGATGTCGGGGGTGTGAGTCGTGGCCGTGTCGTTGAGGGTGTTTGTGCTGGTGGCTCCATATGCTGATTGTGGGTCACATAATCAGCATCAGGGGGTAGTGATGGGCAAGGACTACTCGAGGAAGAGCGAGCGGGAGCTCGCCGAGCTGCGCTCGTTGGTTCTGGACCGGATCGCCGCGGTGCCGGCGTTCCGGCGCGGGTCGTTGCAGGTCGGTTACCGCAGGTGCGGGCGGGCGACGTGCCGGTGCGCCCGCCCGGGCGAGCAGGGCCACGGGCCGCGCGGGTTGTGGACCCGTACGGTCAAGGGCGAGGGTTCGCGCGGGCAGTACGTCCCGGTCGACCAGATCGACCAGGTCCGCGCCGAGCTGGACCACTACGCCGAGTTCGCGGCGCTGGTGGAGGACTACGTGGAGATCAACGAGGCGTTGTGCCGGGCCCGGGTCGGGCCCCCGGGGCCTCGCTCGCGCCGCGTCGCCCCTTCCGGGACGGACGGGAAAAAAGGGGGCTCTGCGACCCCGAAGAGCTGAGCGTCCTGGCCGAGCGGGTCGGCGAGCTCGCCGCGGCCGAGGCCCGCCGGCTGGTCCATGGCGCGGCCGGCCTGCTGCACGGCGGGGAGCAGGGCGTGCTGGAGGCGATCGAGCGCGCCGCCCAGCAGGCCGGGGCACGGATCGGGCTGGCCGCGCTCGCCGGGGTCATCGACTGGGCCGGCCAGGACACCCCGACCCAGGCGCCGTGCCCGGGCCAGGGGCACGGCGCGCGGTTGGTCACCCGCGGCGCGCCCGGACGGTCCGGACCCTGCTCGGCGCCCTGCAGCTCAGCCGTGGCTACTACCACTGCGCCACCTGCCGGGAGGGGTTCGCCCCCCTGGACCTCGTCCTGGACGTGGCCGGCACGAGCCTGTCACCGGGCCTGTCCCGGGCTTGCGCGCTGGCCGGGGCCGAGATGCCGTACGAGAAGTCCAGACAGTTCATCGCCACCGTGACGGGGCCTGGACCTGGCCTCGACCTCGACCCTGGCCCGGACCACCCGGGCCCAGGGACGACGGGCCCGGGTCCTGATCGGCGCCGAGCACACCACCGCGGCCAGAGCCACCGCCACGCCCGCGCCCGCACCGGGTGAGGGCCCGGACGTGTGCTACATCGTGCTGGACGGCACCGGCGCCCCCATGCTGCCCAGCGAGACCACCGGCCGGCCCGGCAAGGATGGCGGCAGAGCCGGGACGCGGGAGGTCAAGATCGGCTGCTTCTTCACCCAGTCCGGCCGCGACCCGGCCACCGGCGAGCCCGTGCAGGACCCCGACTCCGCGACCTACATCTCCACCTTCGAACCCGCCGCCACCTTCGCCACCCACGCCAAGGCCGAGTACCACCGTGGACCGTTCCCGGTTAAGTGGACAGTGGGGTCCGTAACGCGAGTTCCCTGAACGAAGGGAGTCGACCGTGGGATCAACCCGTCGCAGCTTTACCCCGGAGTACAAGGCCAACGCTGTTAGTTTGGTCCTGAATGATGGCCGAGCGATCGCCGAGGTGGCGCGGAGCATCGGCGTCCATGAGATGACATTGGGGAAATGGGTGAAGAAGGCCCGGGACGAGGGGAAAGAGCCCGAGCGTCCGTTGAACGAGGACGAGCGGGCCGAGCTCGAGCGCCTGCGCGAGGAGAACAAGCGGCTGCGCATGGAGGCGGAGTTCGCAAAAAAAGTGGCGACCTGGTTCGCGAAAGACCAGCGGTGAAGTTTGCTGCGATCGCGGACTGGGCTGACTCGAATGCGTTCCCGGTGTCGTTCATGTGCGACCAGCTCGGGGTGTCGACCTCGGGGTACTACAAGTGGCGCGGCAAGGCCCCCTCAGCCCGTGAGGTCGCCGACGCCGAGCTGATCGAGTTGATCAAGCACCACTACGACCACCTCAACGGCCGGCCGGGGGTGCGGCGCCTGCGCGCCCACCTGGCGGCCGCCGGCCACAAGGTCTCCCACAAGCGGGTCTGGCGGCTGATGCGCGCCGCGGGCCTGAAGGGCCGCCATCCCAAGGCCTGGAAGCGCACCACGGTGCCCGGCGAGAACCCCGTGGGCGCCCCGGACCTGATCGGCCGGGATTTCACCGCCGCCGAGCCGAACACCCGCTGGTGCGGGGACATCACCTACGTGCGCACCTGGGACGGGTGGGCCTACCTGGCCACCGTCATCGACTTGCACTCGCGCATGGTCATCGGCTGGGCCCTCGCGGACCACATGCGCACCGAGCTGGTCACCGATGCCCTGGAGATGGCCATCGCTCACCGCCGCCCACCCAAGGGGGTGATCTTTCACAGCGACCGCGGCACGCAATACACGTCCAAGGATTTCGACAAATTCTGCCGGCGTCACCATGTCCGCCGCTCGCTGGGCCGGACCGGTATCTGCTATGACAATGCCGTCGCGGAATCATTCTTCGCGACCTACAAGAAGGAACTTATCCACACCCGCCCCTGGCCGGCCATCACTGACCTGAAGAAGGCCACGTTCACCTGGATCGAGGAGTACTACAACCGCGCCCGACGCCACTCCACCCTCGGGTATTTGACACCAGCAGAGTATGAACTAGGATTACGACACATCAACGAACTCGCGGCGTAATTCCCCGAGTCCACTTTTTCGGGAACACTCCACCGGCGCGGCTTCGACCACATCCGCCAACCCATCGTCCTGGGCGACGGCGCCAAATGGATCTGGAACATCGCCGATACCCACTTCACCCACGCGACCCAGATCGTGGACTACTTCCACGCCCGCGAGCACCTCGCCGACCTGACCAAGCTCCTCACCCTCGTCCTGGACGACCCCGGCGCGTTCGAGGCCGACCTCGTCGACCAGCTCGACCTGGGCCACACCGCCGCGATCGCCGCCGCCGTCGACCGCCTCGACCTATCCGACCACGCCCCCGACCTGGCCCGCCCCGCCGCCACCGAGGTCGCCTACTTCACCACCAATCACCACCGCATGCAGTACGCCGATTTCCGCGCCAACGGCTACTACATCGGCTCCGGACCCGTCGAGGCCGCCTGCAACACCATCGTCAAACAACGCGCAAAACGAGCCGGCATGCACTGGACCATCCACGGCCTCGACCCCGTCCTCGCCCTCCGCACCCTCCACCAATCCAGACGCGACGACCTCCTCTGGCCCACGACCACGAGCCCGACACCACAAACCTGACGCACACCCGATGTCGGTGGGGGCTGGGAGGGTGGCATGCATGGAGACGACGACGTGGATCGTGGCGCTGGTCGCCCTCGCGGCCGGCCTGGTGGCGGGCTTCGCCGTGGCAGCGGTCCGGGCGGCCGCCCGGGTGGGCGAGGCACGCGAGGAGCGCGCCGGTGAGCTGGCCGACCTGCGTGTGGAGGCAGCGACCGCGCGGGCCCGGGCGGACCGGCTCGCCGAGGAGGTCGAGGGGCTGCAGGAACGGGCCCGCCAGGACCAGGACGTCCTGCGCGCGCTGGCGCCGGTCCAGTCGGCGCTGCACCAGGTCGGGGAGCACGTGGCGCTGCTCGAACGTGAGCGCACCGAGCAGTTCACCGTGCTCACCGAGCAGCTCCACCACGCGCGCCGGGCCGACGCCGAGCTCCAGCGCACGACGGCGCAGCTGGAGTCGGCGCTGCGGTCGACATCGGCACGAGGACAGTGGGGTGAGGTCGAGCTCCGCCGGGTGCTGGAGGCCTCAGGGATGATGCGCCACGTCGACTTCGTGGAGCAGCGGGCTCTCGCGCCGAGCGGGGCGGCCCGCGGGGCCGGGCGGCCCGACGTCGTCGTCCACCTGCCCGGGGAGCGCTACGTGGCGATCGACGCGAAGGTCCCCATGGACGCCTACCTCGAGGCGAGCGCGATCGGACCACGGGCCACGGGCGCCGACGCCGAACGCCGCGAACGCCTCCTCGCCGCGCACGCGAAGGCGCTGCGGGCGCACGTCGAGGCCCTCGCGAAGCGGCGCTACCACGAGCAGCTCCCGGGCTCGCCCGAGCTGGTCGTGCTGTTCGTGCCCTCGGAGGGCCTGCTGGCCGGCGCCCTGGAGGCAGATCCCACGCTGCTCGAGCACGCCCTGCGGCTCGGGGTGGCGCCGTGCTCGCCCTCGTCCCTCCTCGCCCTGCTGCGCACGACGGCGTCGATCTGGTCCGCGGAGCAGGTGGCCGACGAGGCCAAGGAGCTCCTCGAGCTCGGCCGGACCCTCTACGAGCGTCTCGGTGTCGTGGCCGGGCACGTCAGCGCGCTGGGCCGCTCGCTGCGGGCGAGCGTCCAGCACTACAACAAGGTCGTCGCCTCGGTGGAGCAGCGCCTCCTCGTCACGGCCCGCGACTTCGAGTCCCTCGCCGGGGACTCCCTCGCCGTGGCGCCCGTCTCGTCCGACGACGGTCAGGTGCGCGAGTTCACCGCGCCGGAGCTCGTCACGGAGCGCAGCGCCTAGCCCACCCGCCGCCGTGGTGGGGTGCGGCGGGGGCGGAGCTCCGTGCCCGCCCCCGTGCGAGAGCATCGGCGCGGTGGGCTCAGCCCTCCGCGCCGGCCACGGCCCGCTCACGACGCGCGCGGTGAGGACGGTCCGGCTGCTCGCCGGCGCTCTTGAGGTCCGCGCGAAGGTTCTTGGGCAGGGAGAACATGATGTCCTCCGTGGCGGTGCGCACCTCCTCGACCCCGGTGAACCCGAGCTCCTTGAGCCGGTCGACGACCGTGCGCACGAGGATCTCCGGCACGGAGGCCCCCGAGGTCAGCCCGACGGTGGTCGCGCCGGTGAGCCAGGCCGGGTCGATCTCGTCGGCCTTGTCCACCCGGTAGGCGGCGCCGGCGCCGGCCTCGAGCGCGACCTCGACCAGACGCACCGAGTTCGAGGAGTTCGCCGACCCCACGACGATGACGACGTCGGCGTTCGGTGCCAGGCGCTTGACGGCCACCTGCCGGTTCTGGGTGGCGTAGCAGATGTCGTCGCTGGGCGGGTCCTGCAGGTGGGGGAATCTCTCGCGCAGGAGCGCGACCGTCTCCATGGTCTCGTCGACGCTGAGCGTGGTCTGGGAGAGCCAGATGACCTTCTCGGGGTCCCGGACCTGGACCTGGCCCACCTCGTGGGGACCGTTGACGACCTGGATGTGCTCGGGCGCCTCGCCCTGGGTGCCCTCGACCTCCTCGTGCCCGTCGTGGCCGATGAGGAGGATGTCGTAGTCGGACGACGCGAAGCGCACCGCCTCCTTGTGCACCTTCGTCACCAGGGGGCAGGTGGCGTCGATCGTGGCCAGGTGCCGTGCGGCGGCCTGGGCGTGGACGGCCGGGGAGACGCCGTGCGCGGAGAAGACGACGCGGGCACCCTCGGGCACCTCGTCGGTCTCCGCGACGAAGATCGCCCCCCGCTCGGTGAGGGTCTCGACGACGAACTTGTTGTGCACGATCTCCTTGCGCACGTACACCGGCGCACCGTAGAGCTCCAGGGCCTTCTCGACGGCGTCGACCGCCCGGTCCACGCCGGCGCAGTACCCGCGGGGCGCGGCCAGGAGGATCCGCTTGCCCTCCGGCGACGGCTCGGACGACACCGGGGCGGGGAACGCCGAGGCGCCGGCGAGCGAGGAGGTCGCCGGGGCGGGGGTCGTCTGCGCAGAAGTCACCCACCCAGGGTACGTGGGGCCCGCCGGGCGGGGCATCCTGCGCCCGCTCCCGCGGCCGTGACCTGCGTCGCGGACGACCGGGACCGTGCAACGACCGCACCGAGGGCCGCCCCAGGGGTGCACACCGAGGACTGCCCCGTGGGTGCACCATCGAGGGCTGCCGGTAGAGGTGCCGCGGCGGCACCGTGCCCCGTGGGCGCCGGGTGAGAGGGTGGGACCGTGAGCAGCCAGAGCCCGCCCGCCCCACGCCGCCTCGCCGCCCGGGCGCTGGAGACGACCCCGGAGAACCCCTGGCCGGTTCGGCTGCTGTCGTCGAAGATCACCGAGTACGTCTCACGGATGTCCCCGCTGTGGGTCGAGGGGCAGGTCGTCCAGCTCAACCGCCGCCCGGGCGCGTCGCTCGCGTTCATCACGCTTCGCGACCCCGCGGCGGACATGTCGCTGCCCGTCGCGGTGGACGCCCGGGTGGTCGGCGCGCTGCCGGCGCCCCTGGAGGAGGGCTCCCACGTCGTCGTCCACGCCCGGCCGACCTTCTGGCCGAAGCGCGGCACGCTGCAGCTGCAGGCGGACGACATCCGTCCCGTGGGCGTCGGTGAGCTCCTCGCCCGCATCGAGCAGCTCAAGCGCGTCCTGGCGGCCGAGGGCCTCTTCGACGCCGGGCGCAAGCGCCCCCTGCCCTTCCTCCCCGGCCGCGTGGGTCTGGTGTGCGGCCGTGAGTCCAAGGCCGAGCACGACGTGGTCGTCAACGCCCACGCGAGGTGGCCGGCGCTGCGTTTCGAGATCCGGGAGGTCGCCGTCCAGGGCGCCCGTGCCGTGACCGAGGTGTGCGCGGCCCTGGCCGAGCTCGACGCCGACCCAGCAGTGGAGGTCATCGTCCTCGCCCGGGGCGGCGGCTCCGTGGAGGACCTCCTGCCGTTCTCCAACGAGGCGCTGGTCCGGGCGGTCGCCGCGTGCCGCACGCCGGTCGTCTCGGCGATCGGGCACGAGACCGACACGCCTCTCGTGGACCTCGTCGCCGACCACCGTGCCTCGACCCCGACCGACGCGGCCAAACGGATCGTCCCCGACGTCGCCGAGCAGCGACGCGGCGTCCTGCAGTCGCGTCAGCGCATCCGGGCGGCGGTCGCCGGGCGGGTCGCGGCCGAGCAGCGCGGCCTGGACGCGGTGCGCTCGCGTCCGGTCCTCGCCGAGCCGACGACCCTCGTGACCCGCCGCGCCGAGGAGGTCGCTCGCCTCACCGCCGGTGCCCGCCGCGCGTTCACCTGGCGCACCGAGCGGGCCGGCGCCGAGCTCGACGCCCTCCACGGCCGGCTGGTGGCCCTCTCCCCCGCCGCGACGCTCGCCCGGGGGTACGCGGTGCTCCGCACGCCGGAGCGGGTCGTGCGCTCCGCCGACGAGGTGGCGGTCGGGGACCGGCTCGAGGCCCTCCTGGCCGGCGGCCGGCTCGACGTGGACGTCGTCGGCTCCCACCCGGGCGGACCCGCCGGTACGCGGGGCGGCCCGTCCTCGGGGTGACCGCCGGAGGCGAACCAGCGGGTGCACGTCCACGGCCGGGGGGCGACGCTGCGGATGTCCCCGGGCTGCGGCAGACTGTGCCGCGTGAGCCCCAGCGACGACCGTTCCGAGGTGTCCGCACTCAGCTACGAGCAGGCGAAGGAGGAGCTGGTCGAGGTGGTGCGCCGCCTCGAGACCGGCTCGGCCTCCCTCGAGGAGTCCCTCGCCCTGTGGGAGCGCGGGGAGGCCCTCGCCGCGCACTGTCAGGAGTGGCTCGACGGCGCCCGTCGACGCCTGGACTCGGCCCACTCGGCCGTGGCGCCGGAGGAGACGGCCGCCGGCACCGAGACCCCGGCGGACCGTGAGGCCGCCCTGGACGACGCCGCTGCCGGCGTACCCGAGGAGGACGAGCGATGACCACCCCCGCGCCCGACGGTCCCGCCCCGGTCGGCCCCACCCCGCCGCCGGACGGTCCCGTACCCGGCCCGGAGGAGCCCGTGCAGCGCTCCTCCCGCGCTCCCGCCGAGCACGACCCCTTCCGCCCCGCGCACGACCCCGAGCTCGACGCCCGTCCGAAGCCCCCCACGACCGAGGCCTACGGCGCCGATCAGCACGGCCTCCCCGGCGACCACGACGGCGGCGGTGCCCTCGTGATCGGCGAGGCCCTCGTCGACATCGTCGAGCGCCCTGGCGAGGAGCCGGTCGAGCACCCCGGCGGGTCACCCGCCAACGTCGCGGTCGGTCTGGCCCGACTGGGTCGTGACGTCGAGCTGGTCACCTGGTTCGCCGCCGACGACCGAGGCGCGACGCTGCGCGCGCACCTGGAGCTGGAGAACGTCCGGCTCTCCGCCGGATCGAGCCGCGCGGCGCGCACCTCCACGGCCCGGGCCCGGCTCGACGGGTCCGGCTCGGCCAGCTACGAGTTCGACCTCGACTGGTCGCCCGAGGCCCCTGCGGAGCTCGGCCGGCCCGTGCTCGCCCACACCGGCTCCATCGCCGCGGTCCTCGAGCCGGGCGCCCGCACCGTGGCCGCCACGCTCGACGCCCTGCGCGGCACGGCGACGATCTCCTACGACCCCAACGCCCGCCCCGACCTCATGGGCGACGCGGCCACCGCCCGGCAGACGGTCGAGCGCCTCGTCGCCGGGGCCGACGTCGTCAAGGTCTCCGACGAGGACCTTGCCTGGCTCGCCCCGGACGAGGCACCCGAGGACGTCGCCCGCCGTTGGCTGACCACCGGTCCGGCGCTCGTCGTCGTCACCCGCGGCGGGGAGGGCGCCTGGGCCGTGGCCGCCTCGGGCGAGGTCACCGTTCCCGCCGAGCGCGTCGACGTCGTCGACACCGTCGGCGCCGGCGACTCCTACATGGCCGGCATCCTTGACGGGCTGTGGGCGGCTGGCCTGCTCGGTGCGCACCGCCGCGAGGCGCTGCGCGCCATCGACGCGGACACCGTCACCCGGGTGCTGCGCGCGGCGGCGACGATCGCCGCGATCACCGTCTCGCGGGCCGGGGCGAACCCGCCCACCAGGGCGGAGCTCACCGCCCGGTGAGTCTGGCCGCCCGGTGAGTCGGGCCGCCCGGTGAGTCGGGCCGCCCGGTGAGTCGGGCCGCCCGGTGAGTCTGGCCGCCCGGCGACCGGGGGTGCTGCCGGCGCCTGCCGTCAGCCGGCGGCCGGGGCGTCCCCGGCGCCGGCCAACGCCTCGTTCTTGCCGTGGCGCTTCTGGGCCCGTTCCAGGGCGCGGCGACGCATCTCGCGGGCCTGCTCCTCGAGCTCGTCGGCGCGCGCCTCGTCCCGGGTGAGGTTGGCCCCCGACTCGGGGTCGAACACGTGCATCGCGCCGGGGTCGAACCACAGCTCGGCGGTGTCGCCGTCGCGAACGGTCGAGAGGGACTCCAGCGCCACGACGAGCTGGGTGCGCATGCCCTCGCCGTCGAGGTCACGGTCCAGCTCCTCGAGCTTGCCCCGCACCGCCTCGTGGGTCTCGAACGGGATGTAGGCGTAGAGGACCTCGCCCAACCACTCGGTGACGTCGACATCGGCCTCGAAGAGGAGGCCCTTGCTGCGCTGGTCGCCGGTCATCGTCTCGGCGTCCTCGAAGGAGTCGGGCCGGATCCCGACGATCACGATCTCCCTCTCGCCCACCGCGGACCGCAGCCGGTCGTCCATGGGCACGTCGACGAAGGGCAGGTGGAGAACGTCCCCGCGGGCCATGCCAGGGACGAAGTTCATCGGCGGGGACCCGATGAACCCGGCCACGAAGAGGTTGACCGGCTGGTCGTACAGGCCCCGCGGGCTGGCCACCTGCTGCAGCTCGCCGCGCCGCAGCACCGCGACCCGGTCGCCGAGCGTCATCGCCTCGGTCTGGTCGTGGGTGACGTAGACCGTGGTCGTGGCGAGGGTGCGCTGGAGGCGGGCGATCTCGGTGCGCATCTGCCCGCGGAGCTTGGCGTCGAGGTTGGACAGCGGCTCGTCGAAGAGGAACGCCTTGGCCTCACGCACGATGGCGCGGCCCATGGCGACCCGCTGGCGCTGGCCGCCGGAGAGGTTGGCTGGCTTGCGCTCGAGGTGCTCGTCGAGCTCGAGCAGGGTGGAGGCCCGGCGCACCCGCTGGTCGATCTCGTCCTCGGTGAACTTTCCCTTGGTCAGGCGCAGCGGGAAGGCGATGTTCTCGTAGACGGTCAGGTGCGGGTAGAGGGCGTAGTTCTGGAAGACCATCGCCAGGTCGCGGTCGCGCGGCGCCTTGTCGTTGACGACGACGTCGTCGATCCTCAGCTCGCCGTCGGTGATGTCCTCCAGTCCCACGATCATCCGCAGCAGGGTGGACTTCCCGCAGCCGGAGGGCCCGACGAGGATGACGAACTCGCCGTCGGCGATGTCGAGGTCGATCCCCTTCACGGCGGTGAACCCGTCGGGGTAGGTCTTCACGACGTTGTCGAGGGTGATCGAAGCCATCGGGGCCTCTCCTTCGTGGGTGCGGGTCCGCGGGGCCTCAGCCCTTGACGGCGCCCTGGGTCAGACCGGAGACGATGCGGCGCTGGAAGAGCAGGACGATGATGACGACGGGCACGGTGACGACGACGGCGGCCGCGGAGATCGCCCCTGTGGGCTCCTCGAACTGCGAGGCCCCGGTGAAGAACGCGAGCGCGGCCGGCACCGGCCGGGCCGCCGACGTCGAGGTGAGCGAGATGCCGTAGACGAAGTCGTTCCACGCGATGAAGAAGGCGATGATCGCCGTCGTGAAGACGCCGGGGGCGGCGAGCGGCACCACGGCCTTGCGGAACGCCTGCCACGTGGTCGCGCCGTCGACCTGCGCGGCCTGCTCCAGCTCCCACGGGATCTGCTTGAAGAACGCCGTGAGGGTCCAGATGGAGATCGGCAGCGTCAGGGAGAGGTAGGGGATGATCAGGCCCAGCCAGGTGTCGTACAGCCCGATGTTGCGCCAGAGGTTGAACAGCGGTGTGACGATGGAGATGACGGGGAAGATCGACACCGCGAGCGCCGTCGTGAGGATGAGCCGCTTGCCCGGGAAGTCCAGCCGCGCGATGGCGTAGGCGGCGAAGGTCGCCAGGACGACGGCGATGAAGGTCGAGATGAGCGAGATGCCGATCGAGTTGCGCAGGGCGGGCAGGAACAGGTCCTGCGCGCTGCCGCCGGGGGCGAGGATGGCGGCGTAGTTCTCCCCCGTCCACTCCTGGGGCAGGAACGTCCCGGAGAAGAGTCCCTCCTGGGTCTTGAACGACGTCATGATGATGGACAGGACCGGGAAGAGGGACCACACCAGCACCGCCACCGCGATGGCGGCCCAGCCGACCTTCTGCCTCGTCGTCAGGGCACCCATGTCACTCCCCTCCCCGGGCGCTGGCCAGGTCGACCTTGAAGCCCTTGACCGCGACGAAGCTGATGAGGATCACGCACAGGAACAGCAGCACGGAGATCGCCGAGCCGAGCCCGATCTCCAGGCGCCCGATCGACGTGCGGTAGGCCAGCAACGACAGGACCTCGGTGCCGTTGGCGCCGTTGGTCATGATGAAGACGTTGTCGAAGATCCGGAACGCGTCCAGGGCCCGGAACAGCACGGCGACCATGATCGCGGCCTTCATGTTCGGCAGGATCACCCGCTTGAGCACCTGCCAGGAGGTCGCACCGTCGACCTTCGCCGCCTCCTCGAGGTCCCCCGGCACCTGGGCCAGGCCCGAGAGGAGCAGCAGGGAGATGAAGGGCGTGGTCTTCCACACCTCGGAGGCGATGATGACGAAGAGCGACGTCCCCTGGGCGGCGAACCAGTTGAGGTTCTCGTCGACGCCGGGCACCCAGTCGAACCAGTTGTTGACGAATCCGCCGGAGTTGATGTCGAAGGCGTAGAACCAGGCGAAGGCCGAGACCACCGTGATGATGCCGTACGGCACGAGGATCGCGGTGCGCAGCCACCCGCGCAGGGTCGTGATCGCGCGGTGCATGACCATCGCCAGGGCGAAGCCGAGCACCAGCTCGATCGCGACGGTGACGACCGTGATGAGCAGGGTCACCCACAGGCTGTCCCAGAAGACCGCGTCGGTCAGCACCACGGCGTAGTTGCCGGCACCGACGAACTCCCGGGCGTCGGGGTCGGTGAGGCGGAAGTTGAAGAGCGAGTCGAAGACGGCCTGGAGGATCGGGTAGAGGGTCACGGCGAGCATGACGACGAACGCGGGGCCGGCGAGCATCCAGCCCAGGCGCACCTCGTCGCGCGCCCGGTCCGAGCGGCGCACCCGCCCGGTGGTCGGCTTCCGACCCGTGGCGCTTCGCTCCCGGGTCCGGTCCACCCCGACCGGTGGCATGGCCTCGGTGCTCACAGCAGCCTCTCCCCTCGCAGCACGGCGGTGATGAGGGACGTGGCCTCCTCCGGGCTGGAGTCCGGGCTGACCGCCGACGGCGGGTGCCACGTCTCCTGGAGGCCCAGGGTGACCTCGTTGTACCGGGGGGTCTGGGGCCGCGGGACCGCCAGGTCGAGGGAGTCCCTGATCGTCTCCCACATGGGGAAGTCCTCGGCCACGCGCGGGTCCTCGTACGCCTCGACCGAGGAGGGCGGGTTGCCGTTGGTGACGAAGTACTCCGCCTGGTTCTCCGGGGCGACGATGCACTCCACCGCCTGGTACGCCAGGTCGACGTCGTCGCTGAACGCACCGACCCCGAGGTTGATCCCACCGACCGGGGGCGCGGCGTCGGCCCCCTCCTCGACCTGGGGGTAGATCGCCCAGCCCATGTCCTCGACGACGTCGGGGCTCGCCTCGCCCAGCGCCGCCCACACGAAGGGCCAGTTGACCATGAAGGAGCCGTCGTCGGAGGCGAAGAGGTTCATCGAGGCGTTCTCGTCGGCGGTGGGCAGCCCGGGCCCGCCGAGCCCCTCGTCGCCGATGCGGCCGATGATGTCCGCCGCGGCCCGGCCGGCGTCGGTGTCCAGCCCCAGCTCGACCTCGTCCGCCGGTGCCTCGGGGTTGGCGATGATCTCGCCGCCCGCGGAGGCGACCAGTGCGTTGATCCACACGGTGAGGGACTCGCCCTTGGTGCCCTGGACACCGAGCAGCTTGTCCTGGCTCCGGGCCGCCTCGATGATCTCGTCCCAGGTGACCGGCTCGGTCATGTCCAGCCCGGCCGCCTCGGCCACCGACTCGCGGTACCAGAGGAGCTGGGTGTTGGCCCAGAAGGGGATCGTCACGAGCTCGCCGTCCCACATCGCGGAGTCGACCGCGCCCTGGACGACCCCCTCGGTCCCCAGGGCCTCGAGCTCGGCCGGGACGGGTGCGAGGAACCCCGGCTCGGCGAGCTCGGGGATGAAGGGCGGGTCCAGGCTCATGATGTCGATCGAGCCGTCCTGCGCCGCGAGGCGCCGGGCCAGCTGTTCGCGCTGGGAGGCGGCGTCGCGCGGGAGCAGTGACGTCTCGATGACGTACGCGCCGTCGGCGGCCTCGGTGCACGACTGGGCGATCGCCGCCTGCCCCCCGGCGTCGGGGTTGATGTACCAGGTCAGCGTCGGAGTGCCGCTCTCGCCCGAGCAGGCGGCCAGGGCAGCACCGACGGCCAGAGCCGTGACGGTGGCGAGTATGCGTCGTCGCACGTGGACCCCCTCGATCAGCTGTGACCCAGCCAACACGAGACACGCACACCCTGCCACCGGAGGAGACCGTGCCGCGAGATCACGGAGGCCACCTTGCCGGATCCCCGCGCACGCCTGCCAGGATGGCCGGGTGAACACCGACGACACCACCCTCTCCCCCGCCCAGGCGTGGGCGCGGCTGCGCGCCGGCAACGCCCGCTTCGCCGCCGACGCCATGGAGCACCCCTCGCGGGGCGCGGCCCGTCGCGCCGAGCTGGCCGGTGGCCAGCATCCCTTCGCGGTGGTCCTGGGCTGCTCGGACTCCCGGGTGCCGGCCGAGCTCGTCTTCGACCAGGGCCTCGGCGACCTCTTCGTCGTCCGGACCGCCGGGCACGTGCTGGACCCGGCCGTCATCGGCTCGGTGGAGTACGGCGTGGCGGTCCTCGGCGCCCCCCTCGTCGTGGTCCTGGGGCACGAGGGCTGCGGCGCGGTGCGCGCCGCCACGGATGCCCTGGTGAGCGGTGCGTCGGCACCGGGCTTCGTCGGCGAGGTCGTCGACCGCCTCGTGCCCTCGCTCGTCACCGAACCCGGCTCGCCCGTCGCCGCCGGGGCCGGCGCCGGCGAGCTGCCCGGGCAGGAGGAGCTGCGCCGCCGGCACGTGCGCGCCACGGTCCGGCGCCTGCACGGGCGGTCCGCGCTCGTCGCCGCCGAGGTGGCCGAGGGCCGCTGCGCCGTGGTCGGGGCCGACTACGCCCTCACCGAGGGCACGACCGTGCTCGTCGAGTCGGTGGGCGCGCTCGGCTGACGGCCCGGCGCCCCTGTCGGCGGTCCCTGCCAGGAAGTCCGCGGGCCGGGTCCCGGCGGCGCGCCGGGACCCGGCCCGCGGCCGCCGCTCAGATCTCGACGCCCTCCAGCAGCTCGGTGACCAGCGCCGAGACCGCCGAGCGCTCGGACCGGGTGAGCGTGACGTGCGCGAAGAGCTCCTTGCCCTTGAGCGCCTCGACCACCGCGGCGATGCCGTCGTGGCGCCCCACCCGCAGGTTGTCGCGCTGGGCGACGTCGTGGGTGAGGACCACCTTGGAGTTCTGGCCGATGCGCGAGAGCACGGTGAGCAGGACGTTGCGCTCGAGCGACTGGGCCTCGTCGACGATGACGAAGGCGTCGTGGAGGGACCGGCCCCGGATGTGGGTGAGCGGCAGCACCTCGAGCATCCCGCGGGCGATGACCTCGTCGAGGACCTCCTGGGCGACGAGCGCGCCGAGGGTGTCGTAGACCGCCTCGGCCCAGGGGTTCATCTTCTCGTGCTGGTCCCCGGGCAGGTACCCCAGCTCCTGCCCGCCGACGGCGTACAGCGGCCGGAAGACGAGGACCTTGCGGTGCTCCCGACGCTCCATGACCGCCTCCAGGCCGGCACACAGCGCGAGGGCGGACTTGCCCGTCCCGGCCCGCCCGCCGAGGGAGACGATGCCGACGTCCGGGTTGAGGAGGTGGTCGATCGCGATCCGCTGCTCGGCCGACCGGCCCCGCACGCCGAAGACCTCCCGGTCGCCCCGCACGAGGTGCAGCCGCCCGCCCGCGGCGGTGGTCGCCAGCGCCGAGCCGCGTGGGGAGTGCAGGACCACGCCCGTGTGGACCGGGGCGTCGGCGAGCCCGTCCGGGGTGGCGAGGTCGTCGACGACGAGGGACTCGGCCCCCCACAGGTCCGCCATCTCGGACTCGGTCAGCTCCGCCGTCGCCATCCCCGTGTAGCCGGAGTCCACCACCTGCTGGGCGCGGTACTCCTCGGCGTTGAGGCCGACGGCTGAGGCCTTGACCCGCATCGGCAGGTCCTTGGAGACGACGGTGACGTCGTTGCCCTCCGCGGCGAGGTTGGCGGCCACGGAGAGGATGCGGGTGTCGTTGTCCCCCAGCCGCAGCCCGGAGGGCAGGACCTGGTCGTTGGTGTGGTTGAGCTCGACCCGCACCGTCCCGCCGTCGTCGCCGACCGCGACGGGGTGGTCGAGCCGGCCGTGCTTGATGCGCAGGTCGTCGAGCAGGCGCAGCGCCGAGCGGGCGAAGTAGCCCAGCTCGGCGTGGTGACGCTTGCCCTCGAGCTCGGTGATGACCACCACTGGCACGACGACGTCGTGCTCGGCGAAGCGCAGGATGGCCCGCGGGTCGGAGAGCAGCACGGAGGTGTCCAGCACGTAGGTGCGCAGCGCGGTGCCGGTCGGCTCGGCGACGCCGAGCTCGGCCGCGACGTCGGGACCGGACTCGGCCGGGGCGGCCGCGGTGGCGGCGGGGCGGGTCCGGGCGGTGACCTGCTGCGGGGCGCTGGAAGTGCGGTTGAGGCTCACGAGGGCTCCCTCCGGCGCCGTGGCGCCGCGTCAGCTGCTCGGGTGATGGGCGCGGAGCGCGCCCGACCCGGCGGTGGTGGGGGCGGTGGGCCGGCCCGTGAGGGACCGGCGGCCCCTCCCGTCCGCAGCTGGCTGCTGCATGGGCTGACCTCCCGGAGGACGGCCGGTGCGCCGTCCTTCAGAGCGAAACTACGACCGGCGCGGGCCCTGTCCACCGCGACACACCGCAGCGCGCGGTGGTGTTCACACGCCCGACACACGACGTTCGGCCGCGGCCGAGCCCCGAGGCGGCGGTCCTCAGCCACCGAGGCGGCAGACCTCAGCGGCCGAGGCGCCGCTCCCGCTGGGCGTAGTCGCGCAGCGCCCGCAGGAAGTCCACCCGACGGAAGTCGGGCCAGTAGACCTCGCAGAAGTAGTACTCGCTGTGCACGGACTGCCACAGCAGGAAGCCGCCGAGGCGCTGCTCGCCGGAGGTGCGGATGACGAGGTCGGGGTCGGGCTGCCCCTTGGTGTACAGGTGCTCGGTGATGTCGTCGACGCCGATCTCCGCGGCGATCTCCTCGATGCTCTGCCCGGCGGCGGCGCGCTCGAGCAGCAGCGACCGCACCGCATCGGTGATCTCGTGGCGGCCGCCGTAGCCGATCGCGACGTTGACCGCCATGCCGTCCAGGCCGTCGGTGCTGGCCTGGGCGGCGCTGAGCCTGGCCGCGAACGCCGGCGGGAGGAGGTCGAGGGAGCCGACCACCCGCAGGCACCAGCGGCCCGTCCGCGCGAGCTTCTCGACCGTGCCGGTGATGATCTCGAGCAGGTCCGCGACCTCGGCCGGGTCCCGCTCGAGGTTGTCGGTGGAGAGCATCCACAGGGTCACGACCTCGACACCGGTCTGCTCCGACCAGTGGAGGAGCTCGGAGATCTTGTCCGCCCCACGCCGGTGCCCGTGGACCACCGGGCTGCCCAGCGCCTTGGCCCAGCGCCGGTTGCCGTCGAGGATGACGGCGACGTGCCGGGGGATGCGCTGCCGGTCGAGGTCGGCGACGAGGCGCCGTTCGTACAGGGTGTACAGCAGATCCGGCGTGCGCATCGACCGACAGTCACTCTCCTCGCCCCTGCGGCTTCGCCGCCCTGCCGCGGGGAGGTCCCCCGGTGGCTGCTCGGAGGTTACCGCCGTCACGTGCCCCGTCGAACCGCGAGGGCCAAACCTACGCTACCGTAGGTTGTCTCGTCCGACTTCGCCCCGGAGGCGTCCCATGTCCCCAGTCCCGGACCGCACGGCCGGCGTCGCCGACGCGATCAAGCCGAGGCTGCGCGGCTGGCTGCACGCCGTGACCGCTCCCCTCGCGCTGGTCACGGGTGTCGTCCTGGTCCTCCTGACCCCTGCGGGGGCCGGCCGGGTCGCGGTCGCCGTCTTCGCCCTCGCCGGCGTCGTGCTGTTCGGCACGTCGGCGGTCTACCACCGCGGCACGTGGTCGCCTCGTGCCGCGGCCACGCTGCGCCGGACGGACCACTCGAACATCTTCCTGCTCATCGCGGGCACCTACACCCCGCTCGCCGTCCTGCTGCTGGAGCGGTCCACCGCCACGATGCTGCTCACGGTGGTGTGGGGCGGGGCCGTCCTGGGCATCCTCGCCCGGGTCGTCTGGCTCTCGGCCCCGCGGTGGGTCTACGTGCCGATCTACATGGCGCTCGGATGGGTGGCGGTGTGGTTCATGCCTGCCTTCTGGGCCGGTGGTGGCCCGGCCGTCGTCGCGTTCGTCGCCGCCGGCGGGCTGGCGTACACCGTCGGTGCGATCGTCTACGCCCTCAAACGGCCCAACCCCTCACCCCGGTGGTTCGGCTTCCACGAGATCTTCCACGTCGGCACGGTCGTGGGCTGGGGCTGCCACGTCGTCGCTGTCGCCCTGGCGGTGGCGCAGGCCTGACCGACCGGCCGCCGCACCGGCTGCCCGCCCGCCCCGGGGGGCCTCGCCGGCGCGCGGACCTGCGGCAACGGCCCTACGCTCGGTGCCACCCGGACCGAGGAGGAACCGTCATGGCCGACGACGCCGAGAACCTGTGGACCGCCGACCCGCGGCGGCTGCTGCGCCCGGGCCCGGAGTTCAACCTCGCCTCGGTCGACCGCGCCGGGACCCCCGGGTGGTCGGGCGACAAGGACGACGCCAAGGAGCTCATGCTCCGGCGCGGCGAGCTGCTGTCGGAGCTGCAGGAGCGGCTCTTCGCCCACGGCCGCACCGGCGGGGACCGGTCGGTGCTGCTCGTGATCCAGGGCCTGGACACCGCCGGCAAGGGCGGCATCGTCCGGCACGTCCTGGGCATGGTCGACCCGCAGGGCGTAGCCCTACGCTCCTTCGGCGTCCCGACCGAGGAGGAGCGCGAGCACCACTACCTGTGGCGCATCCGCAACGCGCTCCCGCGCCCGGGCCAGATCGGCGTCTTCGACCGGTCCCACTACGAGGACGTCCTCGTCGTGCGGGTGCAGGGCCTCGTCGAGCGCGAGGTCTGGGAGCCCCGGTTCGAGGAGATCAACCGCTTCGAGGAGGAGGTGGTCGAGTCCGGCACGACGATCGTCAAGGTCGCCCTCATGGTCTCGGCGGAGGAGCAGGGGATGCGCCTCATGGAGCGGCTCGACCGGCCGGACAAGCACTGGAAGTACAACCCATCCGACGTCGACACCCGGCAGCGCTGGTACGACTACCAGGCCGCCTACGCCGACGTCCTCGCCCGGACGAGTACCGACGTCGCGCCCTGGTACGTCGTGCCCGCCGACAAGAAGTGGTACTCCCGCCTGGTGGTCACAGAGCTGCTCACCCAGGCGCTCATCGACCTCGACCTCACGTGGCCCCAGGCCGACTTCGACGTCGAGACCGAGCGGGCCCGGCTGGCCGCCACCATGCAGCCACAGGTCCTGGCCGCCGCGGAGCAGGCCGGCGAGCAGGCTCGCGCCAAGCACGTCGACGGCGAGGAGTCCTACCGCGAGGCGCTCGCCGAGGCGGGCTCGCTGGACGACCTCCCCGGCGACGACGGGGACGACTGACGTCGGCTCGTCGCCTCACGGTCGGAGCCCGACGGCCGGTCTAGCGACCCGCCGCCGCGTCGTCCTCGGCGGTCGTGGCACGATGCTCGACGACCGTGGCCGGGCCGTCCTCGACGACCGTCACCCGGCGGTCGTCGGCGGGGCCGCGCACTGCGTCGTCCGCGGCGGCGGCCGCCTCGGCCTCGTCCCGGAGCCGCGCGTTGCGGTCGACGCGGCGCATGTGCCGGGTCATCGACCAGAACAGCGGGATCGCCGCGACGGCCAGGAGGAAGAACCCCCAGAAGAAGCCCTCGAGGCCGGGGCTGACGACCCACGCCTCCATCTCCACCGGTGTGGGGGTGGGCGCGGCGGGCAGGAGGATCACGACCCCACCTTCCCACGTCCTGCGGGGACCTCGGCGCCGCCGGGCCGGACGCCTGCGAAGAGGTCGTCCTCGAGTCCCTCGGGCGTGCCGACCCGGGACCGGGCGAGCTCGAACTCCTCGTACGGCCAGGTCTCGGCCTCGATGTCGCGGGGCACCTGGAAGAAGAACCCGTCGGGGTCGATCTGGGTGGCGTGCGCACGCAGCGCGGCGTCCCGGGCGGGGAAGTGCTCGGCGCAGCGGACCCGCGCCGTCGCCGGCCGCCGGGGCCGGTCGCGGCGCCGCTCGAACCACTCCTCGAAGGGCGAGCTGAGCCCGCGCTCCTGCATCGCGGTGTGCACCGCCTCGATCCGCGCGAGCGAGAACGAGATGTCGTAGTACAGCTTCTGCACCGCCCAGGCCGGACCCGCCTCGGGGTAGGCGTCGGGGTCGGCCGCCGCCTCGTAGGCGGCCACCGCCACCTTGTGGGCCATGATGTGGTCCGGGTGGGGGTAGCCGCCGTTCTCGTCGTAGCAGGTCATGACGTGCGGCTGGAACTCGCGGATCTGCCGCACGAGCGCGCCGACCGGGACCTCCAGCGGCTCCAGGGCGAAGCAGCCCTCGGGCAGCGGCGGCAGCGGGTCGCCCTCGGGCAGGCCCGAGTCGACGAACCCGAGCCAGACGTGCTCGATGCCCAGGGCCCTGGCCGCCTCGGCCATCTCGCGCCGGCGGTAGCCGGGCAGGTCGCGCAGGATCTCGGCGTCGCCCTCGAGGCGCGGGTTGAGGATGTCCCCGCGCTCGCCCCCGGTGCAGGTCACGACGCGGACGCGGTGCCCCTCGGAGGTGTACTTCGCCATGGTGGCCGCGCCCTTGCTCGACTCGTCGTCGGGATGGGCGTGGACGGCCATGAGCCGGAGGGACTGGTCGGGCACGGCGAGGTTCCTCTGCTGGGGTGGGCGGTGGCCGGACGGCGGCCTGGTCTGCGGGACAATGGTCTCGCATCACCGCCGGGTTTGGCGACGCAGGGCCCGGCAGCCGCACCGAAGGAAGGCCACCATGTCCGCCAGCCCCCAGCACGACGCCGGCCCACCGGTCCGCGGGCCCGTGGACGAGGACGTCGTGGCCGCGCGGTACGGCCGGGGCCCGTCGTCGGCGACGCGCCGTCGCCGCCTCGTGGCCGCCGTCGTGGCCGTGGCCCTGCTGCTGGCCGCCGCGGTCGCGCTTCAGGCCGCGTCCCTGCGCGAGCCGTCGGTCCAGGTGGAGAACCTCGGCTTCACGGTCGACGACGCCTCCCGCACCACCGTCCGGTTCTCCCTCCTCACCGCGCCGGGCACCACCGCCTCGTGCACGCTCGTCGCCCTCAACGAGTCCTTCACCCAGGTGGGGTTCCGCCAGGTCACGGTCGGTCCGGTCACCGGCCAACGGACGTCGCACGAGGCGGTCGTGACCACCACCGAGCTCGCCACCACCGGCAGCGTCGAGAGCTGCCGGGTCGTGGACGCGGGCTGACTCCCCCGTTGCCCTTGATATACTCGTTCCTTTACACGCCGCCCCGGACGCGGCACGCGAGTGCAGACGCACGGGGCGGAGATTCCCTTTGCCTCGGCCGCGCGGGTGCGCGGACCGGGGCACGAACTTATGTGGAGGAGGAGCCGTGACGCAGACGAGCACCACCTGGCTCACCCAGGAGGCGTACAACCGGCTCAAGGCGGAGCTCGAGCACCTCACGGGCGCCGGCCGGGCCGAGATCGCCGAGAAGATCGACGCGGCCCGTCAGGAGGGCGACCTCAAGGAGAACGGCGGGTACCACGCCGCCCGCGAGGAGCAGGCCAAGCAGGAGGCCCGCATCAACCAGCTCACCGAGCTCCTGCGCAACGCGCACGTGGGCGAGGCCCCGCCGGACGACGGCATCATCGAGTCGGGCATGGTCGTCACCGCCAAGGTGGCCGGCAAGGAGCGCACCTTCCTCCTGGGCTCGCGCGAGGGGGCGCCGGACCTGGACATCGAGGTCTACTCCGAGTCCTCCCCGCTCGGCAGCGCGCTGGTGGGGAAGAAGGAGGGCGACACCGCCTCCTACGACGCACCGAACGGCTCGACCATCACCGTCGAGGTCACCTCGGTCAAGCCCTTCCAGGGCTGACAGGCACCGCCCGGACGGGCCGTCTCCTCACGGGGAGACGGCCCGTCCGTCGTCGCGCCGGCCCGGAGCCGCGACGGTCAGTGGCGCAGGATCGTGTAGCCGTGGCCGCGGAGCTCCTCGAGCACCGACTCGCAGTGCTCGGGCCCCTTGGTCTCCAGCTCGACGGTGATCTCCACCTCGTCGACGGCGAGGCCGGCCGCGGTGCGCGCGTGCTCGATGTTCACCACGTTCCCGCCGCTCTCGGCCAGGCGCTGGAGCAGCCGCGCGAGGTTGCCGGGGGTGTCCTTGAGCAGCACGCGCATCTGCAGGTACCGCCCGGCGGCGGACATGCCGTGCCGGATGATCCGCAGGAGCACCAGCGGGTCGACGTTGCCCCCGGAGAGGACGACGACGACCGGCCCGGCGAAGGCGTCGGGCTCGGCCAGCAGGGCGGCCACGCCCGCCGCCCCCGAGGGCTCCACCACCAGCTTGGCACGCTCCACCACGTGCAGGACGGCGCGGGAGAGCTCCTCCTCGGAGACCGTCCGGACCGAGGCGACGTGCTCGGCGATGAGCCGGAACGGCACCTCGCCGGGCATCCCGACCGCGATGCCGTCGGCCATCGTGTGCAGCTCCCGGCGCAGCACCGGGTGCCCCTGCGCCAGCGACGCGGGGTAGGCCGCGGCCGCCGCCGCCTGCACGCCGACCACCGCCACGGTCGGGTCGACGGCGTGGACGGCGGCCGCGACACCCGCGAGCAGCCCCCCTCCCCCGGTCGGGACGAGGATCGTGCGCACCCCGGGCACCTGCTCGAGGACCTCCAGGCCGATCGTGCCCTGACCGGCGACGATGTCGGGGTGGTCGTAGGGGTGGATGAGCACCCGGCCGGAGTCGTCCGCGGTCGCGGCGGCGAGGCACTCGGTGAGGTCGGCGCCGGTGAGCACCACCTCGGCGCCGTACTGACGGGTCGCGGCGACCTTGGGCAGGGCGGCGTCGACCGGCATGAAGATCCGCGCGGAGATCCCCAGCTCCCGCGCGGCCAGGGCCACCCCCTGGGCGTGGTTGCCCGCGGAGGCCGCCACGACCCCGCGGGCCTTCTCCTCGGTGGTCAGCCGGGACATGCGCACGTAGGCGCCGCGGACCTTGAACGAGCCGGTGCGCTGGAGGTTCTCGGCCTTGAGCCAGACCGGCGTCCCGACGAGGCGGGCCAGGGTGGTCGACTCCTCGACCGGGGTCACCCGGGCGACGGCGGCGACGGTCCGCGCCGCCTCGCTGAAGGTCTCCAGGTCGAAGGCGCTCATCGTCCCGGCCCGTCCCGGCCGGCGTCGGGCCGGTCCCGTCCGTCACGGCCGTGATCGTCCCGGCCGTCGTCGCCGCCGCGGTGGCCCTGGGCCGCCCGGTCGTGGGCTGTCCGGTCGTGGGCGCCCGGGTGCCCGCCGCCGGCAACAGTCGCGGTGGCGGGGCTGACCGTCGCCGGCCGGCCCTCCTCGTCGACGATCGAGCCGTCCTCGGCGACCTGCAGCTCGACCTCGGGGTAGGAGGCCTCGATCGCCTCGGTGACCGCCCCCGGCGGGCCGCCGGGCCGGTTGAGGTCGTCGGCGATCTCGGGGTACTTGTCGTGCCCGTTGAGGTAGAGCAGGACGGTGTTGAGCACGGCGGCGACCGGCACCGCGAGGAGGGCGCCGAGGATCCCGGCCACACCGGTGCCGGCGGTGACCGCCAGGAGGATGGCGATGGGGTGCAGCGAGAGGGCGTTGCCCTGCAGCCAGGGCTGGAGGAGGTTGCCCTCGATCTGCTGGACGAGCAGCACGATGGCGAACATGATCAGGCCCGTCACCGGCCCCTGGTCGACGAGGGCGACGAGGACGGCGACCGCCCCGGTGAGGAACGCACCGACGATGGGGATGAACGCACCGAGGAAGACCAGCACCCCGATGGGCAGGGCGAGCGGGACGCCCAGGATGAGCGCGCCGGCGGCGATGCCGACGGCATCGACGAAGGCCACGAGGATCTGGGTGCGGGCGTAACCGCCCACCGTGATCCAGGCGCGGATCCCGGACTCGTTGATCCGCTCCCGCGCCGGCCGCGGCGCGAGCCGGACGAACCACTGCCAGATGCGCCGGCCCTCCTTGAGGAAGAAGAACAGGCAGAAGATGGCGATGACCGCGCCGGTGAGGACCGACGTGAGCGAGCCGGTGGCGTTGACCACCCCGTTGATGAGGACGTCGGAGTTGTCCCGCACCTGACCGGTGACCTGCTCGAGGACCTGGTCGATCTGGGCCTCGTCGATGCCCAGCGGGCCGTCGGACAGCCACGCCAGCAGCTGGTCGAAGCCCGCCACGGCCTGCTCGGTCAGGGCGCCGAACCCGTCGACGATGGACCGGCCGGCGAGGACGAGCAGGGCGACGAGGGTGGCGAGCGTGGCGACGATCGCGGTGAGGGAGGCGAGCGCACGCGGGAACCGCAGCACCCGCCGCAACCAGGCCGCCAGGGGGTCGAGGAGCACCGCGATGATGATGGCGAGGAGGAACGCCACGACGATGGTCTGGAAGGTGATGACGAGGTAGCCGAGGATCGCCAGCGCTGCGGCGACGACGATGAACCGCCACGCCCACGCGGCCGATGCCCGCAGACCGAACGGCACCACGCCGGAGGGGTCGGACGCCGCCGAGGACGCCGCTGCGGCGCGACCGGTCGTGACACCGCCCGGCCGGCGACCGACCGGCCGGTCCGGCCGCGAGGGGCTCAGGCGCGTGCGCCAGGTGCTCAGGTCCGGCATGGTCTCCTCGCTCGCTGCGGCCGATCGTGCCGCTAGCGTACGGGCCGGGCGCGCCGCGTCCGGACGGGCCCTCCCGCCGCGCCGGGACGAACCGGACGGAACACGGCGGGGGGCGCACGGCGTTGCACCGTGCGAGACCAACACAGGAGGACCGATGTTCGGACGCAAGACCGAGATGGTGACCCCGCACGAGGCGCTGCCGGGCCGCACGGGGTACCCGTTCCGGGTGCCCACCACCCACGAGGTGCTCGGCACGCCGCTGCAGGGCCCGTGGCCCGAGGGCGCCGAGGTCCTCTACGTGGCCATGGGGTGCTTCTGGGGGGCCGAGCGGATCTTCTGGCGCCAGGAGGGCGTGGTCTCCACCGCCGCCGGTTATCTCGGCGGGTACACCCCGCACCCCACCTACGAGGAGGTCTGCACGTCCCGGACCGGGCACACCGAGGCGGTGCAGGTCGTCTACGACCCGACGCTCACGGACCCCGAGCTCCTGCTCAAGGCGTTCTGGGAGAACCACGACCCGACCACCGCGAACCGCCAGGGCAACGACGTCGGCACGCAGTACCGCTCCGGGATCTACTGGACCACGCCCGGTCAGGAGGCTGCCGCCCGTGCCACCCGCGACGCGTTCCAGGACGTCCTCACCGCGCACGGGCACGGCGCCATCGCCACCGAGCTGCGGCCGTTCGCGGACACGACGGCGGACGGCGCGGTCGTGCCCGGCGCCGGACCGTTCTACTACGCCGAGGACTACCACCAGCAGTACCTCCACAAGAACCCGGGCGGGTACTGCAACCACGGGCCCAACGGCATGACGTGCCCGGTCGGCCTGGTCCGTCAGGACCAGGTGCCGGCCCAGGTCGACGTCGCACCGCCCGTCGACGCCTGAGCGGGACGGACCCACGAAGGACGACGGCGAGGGGCAGCCAGGTTCTCCCGCGCCCGGCAGATGACCAGCCCCGTCGCGCGGGGGCCCGCCGCGCCGCCGTACTGTGGACCGCGGCCCCGGCTCCCCGGGTGACCGACCGGACCAGAGAGGACGCCATGAGCAACGAGCTCCCCACCGCCACCGGCGGCTTCGGCGAGAAGCCCGAGCTGACCTTCCCCCCGACCGGGGCCCCGGAGGGTCTTCAGGTCAAGGTGCTCGAGCAGGGCGACGGCGCCGCCGTGGAGGCGGGCCAGACCATCGTCGTGAACTACCTCGGCCAGACCTGGGGCGGCCACGTCTTCGACAACTCCTACGACCGCGGCAGCTCCATCTCCTTCCCGATCGGGATGGGCGTCGTCATCGGTGGCTGGGACGACGGGCTGGTGGGCCGCCAGATCGGCTCACGCCTGCTGCTCTCGATCCCGCCGGAGGACGGCTACGGCCCGGCCGGCGTGCCCCAGGCCGGCATCAAGGGCGGCGACACCCTCGTCTTCGTCGTCGACATCCTCGGCGTCGAGTAGCCCCGCACCACACGACGGCGCCCGGTCACCCGACCGGGCGCCGTCGGCGTCTCCGCTATGGCCCTCCTTCGGCGTCTCCGCCGTGACCCTCAGACGCGGTCTCCGTGCCCGCTTCAGGCGGGCGGCGCTGGCTTCAGGCGGGCGGCACCGGGACGTCGCGGTGCCACGACTCCGTGCGGTACGCCGTCACCCAGCCGAGCGAGGCGTAGAGACCGTCGGCCCCGGTGGGCGAGTCGGCGTCGACCTCGAGGCCCACCCTGCTGCGCCCCCGGCTCGCGGCGTCGGCCACGACCGTGCTGAGCAGCGCCTTGGCCACGCCCCGCCCGCGGGCCCGGCGGTGCACGCCGATGTAGTCCACGTAGCTGCCCGGGGCGTCGTCGGGACCGGTGACGGACCCGACGAGCGCGCCGGCGGGCACCTCCTCGCCGTCGATCTCGACGCTCGCGATCCACCAGTGGTCCCACCGGTGCCCCGGGTCCTGGCGGAGCCGCTGGACGAACTCCGGGAACGACTCGCGGTAGGAGTTGAAGTGGTCCTCGAAGGACTCCTCGAGGATGCGGTGGACGGTGCGCAGGTCGTCGGCGACCGGCATGCCGTCCTCGTGCTTGCCCACCGCCCGCACCCGGACACCCGGGCGGACCGCGCCGGGCAGGCCCTCGGCGTCGGCCGCGGTGACCGGCCTGCTCATCTGGAGCCAGGTGCGCGCGTGCCGGTACCCGGCGCCGGCGAGCCACCGGCGCTGGTGCTCGTCGTCGGCGTACGCCCCCGCGTCGAGCTGGGTCTCGGCCAGGCCGCGGTGGGACGCGGCGACGACGGCGGCCCCCTCGGCCCAGGTGAGGAGCGCGGCGGCGAGCGGGCCGGCCCCCTCCACGTCGGGGTGGACCGTCACCGCGACCACGGCGCGACCCGCGGCGCGGTCGTGGACGCTGGCGCGGGCGCGGAGGGCGCCGGCAGGGTCGAGGACCAGCAGGTGGGTCCGGGTCCAGGACCCCTCCCCCACGAGCTCGGCCGTCAGCGTCCGGGTGTCCACCGACGCGGCTCCCCGGGCGGCGAGCTGGTGCGCCCGGAGCAGGTCCGCGACGGCCGCGACGTCGGCGGGGAGCGGGGGACGCGCCGTCCACCCGGGAGGCAGCTGCGCCGCCAGGGTCGCGCCGGTGACGTCGGGCAGGTCCGCGGAGGTGCTCACCCGTCCAGTCTCCCAGGGAACGACGACGGCGGCCGTCCCTGGGGGGAGGACGGCCGCCGTCGGGTCAGGGCTGCGGGCGTCAGTCGCTGCCGCGCAGGATGGCCAGGAGCCGGAGGAACTCGATGTAGAGCCACACCAGGGTCACCGCGAGCCCGAAGGCGGCGGACCAGGCGAACCGGGCCGGGACGCCGGCGTCGACGCCCCGCTTGATGGCGTCGAAGTCCATGATGAGGCTCAGCGCGGCGAGACCCACGGCGAAGATGCCGAGGAAGACGCCCAGCGGGATGCCCATGATCTCCACGCCGGTGCGCAGACCCCACGCGTCGTCGGAGGCGCCGGTGACCATGAGGACGACGTTGACGAGGGAGAACAGCGCGTAGCCCACGAGGGCGATGAGGACGAAGCGGGTCAGCTTGGGCGTGACGCGCACCGTGCCGGACTTGTACAGGAACAGGGCGGCGACGAACGTCGCGGTGGTGCCCAGCACCGCCTGGAGGACGATCCCCTCGTACATCGCGCCGAAGACGGCGGAGATGCCGCCGAGGAAGAGACCCTCGGCCGCGGCGTAGGCCAGGATCAGGGCCTTGGACGGCTCCTTCTTGAAGGCGTTGACGAGGCCGAGCACGAGGCCGACGATCGCGCCGCCGAAGGTCAGCAGGGGGTTGGCCCCCATGACGACCCAGTTGAACGCGGCGGCCACGACGATGACCCCCAGCACGAGGCCGGTCTTGACGATGACGTCGTCGTAGGTCATCCGCCCGGTGTCCGCGGGCGCGGCCGCGGGACCGCCGTAGGCGCGCTCGAGGTCCTCGACGCCGCCGGGCCGGCCGTAGCCCTGCTGGGGCTGGCCGTAGCCCTGCTGGGGCTGGCCGTAGCCCTGCTGGGGCTGAGCGTAGCCCTGCTGGGGCTGGGCGTAGCCCTGCTGCGGCTGGGCGTAGGTGGTGCCCGACCCCGGCGCGTAGCCGGGGTAGGTCGGGTAGCCCGCCGGGGTGCGTCCGCCCTTGCGGTTCTCCCCGAAGTACGGGCTGTTCTGGAACACGGGGTTGGTCACGTGGTGCCTCCTGGTCGCGGCGTCCGGTCCATCGTGTGGTGCCGGGCCGATGTCGCTGGCCTGTCGCCCATCCTAGGGGTGCCCGGTCGGGCGGTCCCGGGAAGGGTCGCTGCCATGTCCAACGCGGCGGACCCGGCGCGTGTTCCACCCGGGCCGTCCGTCCCTCGGATCTCATCCTCGGGGATGAGGCCCTCGGCCGGACGGTGGAGCCTGGACGCCTCGCGGCTCGGTCTGGGCGCCGATCCCCCCGCACCGGTCGGCCCGTAGCGTCGAGGACGTCCCCAGCCGCACGCAGGCACCATCGAGAGGTTCACCATGATCGAGGCACGCGGCCTCACCAAGCGCTACGGCAGCACCACCGCCGTCGACGGCATCAGCTTCACGATCCCCCCGGGCACCGTCACCGGGTTCCTCGGGCCCAACGGCGCCGGGAAGTCCACGACGATGCGGATGATCGTCGGCCTCGACCGGCCGACGGCGGGCACCGTCACCGTCAACGGGCGGCCCTACGCCGAGCACCGCTCCCCCCTGCGCGAGGTCGGCATCCTCCTCGACGCCAAGGCCGTGCACCCGGGGCGCACCGCCCGCTCGCACCTGCGCACCATGGCCGCCACCCACGGCATCGCGGGCAGCCGGGTGGACGAGGTCATCGAGATGACCGGGCTGTCCGCCGTCGCCGGCAAGCGGGTGGGCGGCTTCTCCCTCGGCATGGGCCAGCGGCTGGGCATCGCGTCGGCGATGCTCGGCGACCCGCAGACCCTCATCCTCGACGAGCCCGTCAACGGTCTGGACCCCGAGGGCGTCATGTGGGTGCGCAACCTGGTGCGCTACCTGGCGAGCGAGGGCCGCACCGTCTTCATCTCCTCCCACCTCATGAGCGAGATGGCCCAGACGGCGGACCACCTCCTCGTCATCGGCCGCGGTCGCATCATCACCGCCGGCCCGGTGCAGGAGGTCGTCGACTCGGTCCAGGACACCACCGTGCTGGTCCGCTCCCCCCGCGCCGGCGAGCTGGCGGACCTCGTCACCGGCGCCGGCGGCCGGGTCAGCTCCGACGAGGCCGGGGTCCTGCAGGTCCACGGCCTCTCCGCCGAGCAGATCGGCGACGCGGCCGCCGCCGCGGGCATCGCCCTGCACGAGCTGAGCCCGCGCCGCACCAGCCTCGAGGAGGCCTACATGACCTTGACGCAGGACGCCGTGGAGTACCGGTCCGACTCCTTCCACCCCACCGCCCAGGAGGGCGAGAACCGATGAGCACCGTCACCACCGACGTCCCCGCGGCCCAGGGCCGCACCCACCGCTCCGCCGTCGGCGCCGACCTCCGCTTCACGGGGGTCCTGCGGGCGGAGTGGATCAAGATGTTCTCGCTGCGCTCGACGTGGTGGACCCTCGGCGCCACCGTCGCCGTCATGGTCCTCGTCGCGCTGCTCCAGGCGACGTCCGTGCAGCTCCTCATGGACCGGCCCGAGATGGCGGGCCTGGAGGAGTTCAGCATGCACGGCGCCGAGATCGTCAGCGCCGGGTACCAGTTCTCCATGGTGACGATCGGTGTCCTCGGCGCCCTGCTCGTCACCGGCGAGTACGCGACCGGCATGATCCGCTCGACCCTGGCCGCGGTGCCCACCCGGCTGCCGGTCCTCGCCGCCAAGGCGATCGCGCTGGCCGGGGTCACGGTCGTCGTCTCGGCGGTCTCGCTGGCCCTCGCCCACCTCGTCACGGCGCCGGTCCTCGCCCGCCACGACCTCGTCCCGGACCTGGCCGACGCGCAGACGTGGCAGGTCTTCGGCGGCATGGTGTACTTCCTGGTCATGGTGGCTCTTCTCGCCCTGGGGCTCGGCACGGTGCTGCGGCACTCCGCCGGCACCATCACCGGCGTGCTCGGGCTCCTGCTCCTCCTGCCGATCGCGCTGCAGCTCATCAACCTCGACTGGGTGCAGGACGTCATGACGTACCTGCCCCTCCCGGCCGCCACCGCGTTCCTCGCGGTGAACCCGGAGTACTCGATGGCCGGCGGCCTCACCGCCGGGCAGGGCGCCGCCGTCGTGGCGGCCTACAGCGTGGTGGCGCTCACCGCGGGCGCCGTGGCGCTGCGCCGCCGGGACGCCTGAGCATGACCGTCCACCCGGGCCGTGCGCCGTCGGCGCACCGCCCGGGTGCGCCCGCAGGGACGGACGCGCCGGCCACCACGTCCGACGGCACGGCCGAGGCGTGGCTGCGCCCGGGGCCGGTCTCGCGGCTGATGCGCGCCCACCCCTGGTGGGTGGACGGCCTGCTGGCCGCCGCCTACCTCGCCCTGGGCGTGGGCGACTGGCTCGTCCAGGCGGAGATCCTCGACGCCCCCCGACCGCGCGGCGAGCTGGTCCTCACCGCGGTCTTCACCGTCCTCGTCCTCCTGCGCCGGTACGCGGCCGTCCTGGGGGTGGCGGTGGTCGCCGTCGCCGTCCCGCTCCACCGGTACCTCGTGGCCGGCCTCGAGCGCAACGGCCTCGAGCCGGGCTTCGGGGACGGCACCCTCCGGCTCGGTCTCAACGTCACCGCGTACGACGCCGGCACGATGGCCCTGCTGCTCTACGCCGTCGCGGTCTACCGCACCGCGCGGACCGCCTGGGTGAGCATGTCGGGCGCGATCGTCGCGGTGACGGCGAGCGTCCTGACCTTCGCCGACTCCTGGGCGTGGGTCACCGAGATCGTCGCGTCCTCCGCGCTGCTCGTCGTCGCCACGGTGGTGGGTCTGCAGGTCCGGGCCCGCCGGCGACGCATGCTGGAGATGACCGACCGCGCGCGCCAGCTCGCGCTCGAGCGGGACCAGCGCGAGCAGCTGGCGGTCTCCGCCGAACGCACCCGCATCGCCCGCGAGATGCACGACGTCGTCGCGCACTCCCTCACCGTCATGGTCACCCTCGCCGAGGGTGCCGCGGCGAGCCTGGACCGCAGCCCCGACCAGGCGCGTCGCGCGCTGGCCGAGCTCGCCGAGACGGGCCGCACGGCGCTGACCGACACGCGCCGCATCGTGGGGGTCCTGCGGGCCGACCTGCCCGCATCGTCCGACGGCGCGGGGATCACCGGACCGGCCGGCACCGCCGTCGGCGAGCCACCCCTGGCCCCCCAGCCGGGGCAGCACGACGTCGCGGGGCTCGTCGACCGGTTCCGCAGCGCCGGCCTGCCGGTGCGCCTGGTGGAGCAGGGGCCCGCGCTGCCCGACGAGCCCGGGCTCCAGCTCGCCGTCTACCGGATCGTGCAGGAGGCCCTGACCAACGTGCTGCGCTACGCCCGCCTCTCGCCGCGGATCGACGTCTCCCTCGTGCGTTCGGCCGGGGCGGTGGTCGTCGAGGTGGACAATGACGCCGGCGGTGCGGGGACCCCCGCGGCCGGCAGCGGTCACGGCCTCATCGGCATCCGGGAGCGCGCCGCCGTCTACGGCGGGACCGTGGACGCCGGCCCGACGCCTCACGGGTGGCGGGTGCGGGCGACGCTGCGGTGGGACGAGGAGGACGGGTGACGGACCAGGGCCGACGGGTGGGCGAGCAGAACCCCGCCGCGCCGGGACGGGCGGACCGACCGGTCCGCGTGCTCCTGGCCGACGACCAGTCGCTCCTGCGCATGGGCTTCCGGATGGTGCTCGAGGCCGAGGACGGGATCTCGGTCGTGGGCGAGGCCGCCGACGGCGCCGCCGCGGTCTCCATGGCCGAGGCCCTGCACCCGGACGTCATCCTCATGGACGTGCGCATGCCCGGGATGGACGGCATCGCCGCGACCGAGCAGATCGCGGCCCGCCGGCCCGAGAGCCGCATCCTCATCCTCACCACGTTCGACCTCGACGAGTACGCCTTCGCGGGACTGCGGGCGGGTGCCAGCGGGTTCCTCCTCAAGGACACCCGGCCCGCCGACCTCGTCCAGGCGATCCGGACCCTCGCCGCCGGCGACGCCGTCGTGTCCCCGCGCGTCACGCGGCGCATGCTGGAGATGTTCGGCTCCCACCTGCCGGCCGGCGCGCCCGAGGGCCCACCGGGCCAGGATCCCCGGCTGGGCGGGCTCACCGCCCGCGAGCTCGAGGTCCTCACCCTGGTCGCGGAGGGGCTGTCCAACGCCGAGATCGCGGGGCGGCTCTTCGTCTCGGAGACGACGGTGAAGACCCACGTGGGCAACCTGCTGTCCAAGCTGGACCTGCGCGACCGGGTGCAGGCGGTGGTGCTCGCCTACGAGACCGGGCTCGTCCGGCCCGGCTGAGCCGTGCTCCGCCGGGTCCGGCCCGCGCGGCCGGTGGCGCGGGGCCCTGACGGCTACTGCGTGCCCGAGGGCTGCTTCCCGCCGGGCAGGGCGGCCGCCCGGTCCTCCGCGGGGCGGCCGTCGGTCGCTGCCGCGGCCTCGAACGCCGCGCGCGGGTCGTGCATCGCGCCGAGGGAGACGAGCTCACGACGGAAGAACAGCGCCTCGGTCCAGTCGGCCAGGATGCGGACCTTGCGCTCGAACGAGGGCATCGCCAGCACGTGGTAGCTGCGGTGCATGAACCACGCGAGCGGCCCGCGGAACTTGTAGCCCTTGAGCTGGGCGACCCCCTTGTACAGCCCGAGCGAGGCCACGGTGCCGATGTTCTCGTGGCGGTACTCCGCGGGCGCCTCGCCGCGCAGGGCGAGGGCGAGGTTCTTGCCGAGCTGCTTGCCCTGGCGGACGGCGTGCTGGGCGGTGGGGGCGGTCGTGACCCCGGGGTCCTGGGTCAGGTCCGGGACGGCGGCGCAGTCACCGGCCGCCCACGCGTCGGGCACGACGTTGCCCTCGGCGTCGGCGACCTGGAGGGTGGCGAGGGTGCGGACCCGGCCGCGCTCGTCCAGGGGGAGGTCGGTGCGGGCCAGGACCGGGTTCGCCTTGACCCCGGCGGTCCACACGATGGTGTCCGCCTCGAACGACTCGCCCGTGGAGAGCTCGACCTTCCCGTCGACGCACGACTGCAGGAAGGTGTTGAGGTGGATCTCGACGCCGCGGTCGCGCAGCTGCTCGAGGGCGTAGCCGCCGAGCTCCTCGCCGAGCTCGGGCAGGATCCGCCCCGCCCCCTCGACGATGACGAAGCGCAGGTCCTCCGGCTCGAGGGAGGAGTACTCCTTCGTGGCCGCGCGGGCCATGTCCTCGACCTCGCCGATGGCCTCGATGCCGGCGAAGCCGCCACCGACGAAGACGAACGTGAGCATCCGGCGCCGCTTCTCGGGGTCCCACGTGGAGTCGGCCAGGGCCATGGTGTTGAGGACCTGGTTGCGCAGCGCCGTGGCCTCCTCGATGTGCTTGAAGCCGATGGCGTTCTCCGCGAGCCCGGGGATCGGCAGCGTCCGCGCGACCGAGCCGAGCCCGACGACGAGGTGGTCGTAGGTGACCTCGTACGGCTCGTCCCCGTTGACGGGTGCGATGACGGCCTTGCGTTCCGCGTGGCGGATCGAGGTGATGTTCCCCGTCAGGACGGTGGTGCCGCTCAGCTCGCGCCGCAGCGACGTCACGACGTGGCGCGGCTCGATGGAGCCCGCCGCCGCCTCGGGGAGGAAGGGCTGGTAGGTCATGTAGGGACGCGGGTCGACGACGGCGATCTCGGCGTCCGCGCGGCCGAGCTTCTTGCGCAGGGTGAAGGCGGTGTAGAGGCCGATGTACCCCCCACCGGCGATGAGGATGCGCGGGGTCCGGCCCTGGACCGGGCGCAGGTCCTCGGCGCGCCGGCCGGCGGTCCGGGCGGCGACGGCGCCGGCACCCGCGACGGCGGCGGCGGTGACGGCGAGGGAACGCGCGAGGGTGGCCATGCGTTCATGGTAGGAGCGCCGGACCGGACACTCCACGCGAGGGGGACTATTCGCCCCCGTGATACCGGACACGGGGCCTACCAGACGGTGCGCGGCGCCTCCGGGACCGACGTCCCGGACCGTGGTGCCCCCAACGGGATTCGAACCCGTACTGCGCCGGGTTTAAGCCGGCTGCCTCTGCCAGTTGGGCTATGGGGGCGCAGGGGGACCCACGGGCCCCGGCGCCCCATCCTGCCGCACGAGCGTGGGCGCCTGCCGCACCACCGTGCGCGCGAGCGCGCCCCCGGCGGGACACGGGACGCCGGCACGGGATCCCACCGGCGGCAACCTCCGGCAACGGTGCGGGCCGTCGCCGCGGCGCAACTATTCTGGGCCGCGAGCGTCCGGCGCCGGCACGACGGCGGACCCCCTCTCCGTCGTCGTAGGGAGCACCGTGAGCGCACAGCCGAGGACCGTCCGCGGGACGCACCACCACGGCGCACGTGTCGGCCCGCTCGGCCGGTACCGGCACCGGCTCCAGGACGAACGCTTCGCCGGTCTGGTCCTCATCCTCGGCGCGGCCGTCGCGCTGGTGTGGGCGAACTCCCCCTGGCGCGGCTCCTACGAGGCGCTGTCGTCCTACGTCGTGGGCCCGGAGGCGCTGCGCCTGGACCTGGCGCTGCACTCGTGGGCCTCCGACGGCCTGCTCGCCCTCTTCTTCTTCGTCGTCGGCCTGGAGCTGAAGACCGAGTTCGTCACCGGGTCCCTCCGGGACGTGCGACGGGCGCTCGTGCCGATCCTCGCCGCGGTCTTCGGCATGGCCGGTCCGGCCCTGGTCAACACCGTCGTCCAGGTGGTCTCGGGCTCCGGCGTCTACAACGGCTGGGCGATCCCGGTCGCCACCGACATCGCGTTCGCCGTCGCCGTGCTGGGGATCTTCGGTCGCGGCTTCCCGCCCGCGGTCCGGACCTTCCTGCTGACCCTGGCCGTGGTCGACGACCTCCTCGGCATCACGGTGATCGCGATCTTCTACACCGAGCGGATCGACGCCCTCGCCCTGGCCGGGTCGCTGGCCCTCATCGTCCTCTTCGGCCTGCTCGTCCGGCGCCGGCTCACCCACTGGTGGCTGCTCGTGCCGGTCGCACTCGGCGCCTGGGGACTCATGCACGCATCCGGCGTGCACGCCACGATCGCCGGCGTGCTGCTCGGGATGACCGTGCCCGCGCTGACCGCGCGCGGTGAGCACGAGGCGCTCACGCACCGCTTCGTCAGCCTCATCCAGCCATGGTCCGCCGGGCTGGTCCTGCCGGTGTTCGCCTTCTTCGCCTCGGGCGTCAACGTCGTCGACACCGGCGGCATCGGCGAGATGCTCACCGACCCGGTCGCGGTCGGCGTCTACCTCGGCCTGCCGCTCGGAAAGCTGGTGGGCATCTGGGGCGGGGTGGCCCTGCTGGTCACGTTCACCCGACTGAGGCTGGGCAACGGGGTGGACCTGGCCGACATCATGCCCGTCTCGCTCGTCGCCGGCATCGGGTTCACCGTCTCGCTCCTCATCGCGTCGCTGTCCTTCGACGAGGCGGACCCGCAGTCCGCCCACGCGCGCATCGCCGTCATCCTGGGCTCGCTGGTCGCGGCGGTCCTCGGTGCGGTCGCGCTGCGGGTGCGCGCGTCGGCGCGGATCCGCGGCCGGGCCGCGCACACCCACCACGAGGACTGAGAGGGCTCACCGAGCCGGCCGGGCCCTGACGGGGTCGGCCTCGGCGCACGGGGGCGAGGTCAGGCCTCCGCGAGCGACAGGGCGATGCCGTCGAGGATGTCGTGCTCGCTCGTGACGACCGTGGACAGCTCGCCGCCGGCGGCGGCCACCTCGCGGCGCACCCGCTCGACGACCTCGGACCACACGAGCGCACCAGCGCCGATCACGTCGACCCGGCCCGGGTGCATGAAGCCCATCGCGGCCCGCTCGGCGCGGGTCGAGCGGAGCAGCGCCCGGCAGGAGGCGAGGACCTCCGGCACACCCAGGACGGCGCCGTCGATCGCGGTCGGGTCGTAGACCGGGAGGTCGAGCGCGTGCGCCGTGACGGTGGTGACCGAGCCCGCCAGCCCGACCAGGGTCCGGGCCCTCCCGAGCGGCACCGCGGCGGCCGCCTCGTCCAGAAGCCGACGCACGTCCGCGCGCGCCGCCGCCTCCTCCTCGGCGGTGGGCGGGTCACCGAGGAGGTGCCGCTCGGTGAGCCGGACGCAGCCCATGTCCATCGAGGACGACGCCACCGGGGTGCGCTGGCCCAGGACCAGCTCGGTGGAGCCGCCACCGATGTCGACCACGAGGTGCGGGCCGCCGTGGACGTCGGTGTCCAGGACGCTCGCCGCTCCCCGGAAGCTCAGCTCCGCCTCCTCGGCGCCGCTGACGACCTCCGGCTCCACCCCGAGCGCCGAGCGCACGCCGTCGACGAAGTCCTGGACGTTCTCCGCGTCCCGCGTGGCCGAGGTCGCCACGAACCGGATCCGTTCGACGCCGTGCGCCTCGCACAGGTCGGCGTAGGCACGGGCGGCCGTGAGCGTGCGCTCGAGCGCGACCGGGTCCAGGCGGCCGGTGCGGTCCACGCCCTGCCCCAGGCGCACCACCTCCATCCGGCGCTCGACGTCACGCAGGCGCAGGACGGGCTCCCCGCCCGTGCCGGTGCACGCCGTGGCGCCCGTCCCGGCGCCGTCGGTGTCGGCGATGAGGAGCCGGATGGAGTTCGTCCCGCAGTCGATGGCAGCCACTCGAGTCACGGGGACAACCCTGCCACGTGGGACCGACACCGCCTCCGGAGGGACCTCACGCGCCTACGCTGGCGGGCATGGACCCACGCGACGACGGCGAGGCGCGCGCCCTGGCGGCGCTGCAGGCCGCCGGCATCGGCTTCACCATCACCAGGCACGGCCGGGTCTCGAGCCTGGCGGAGGCGGCCGCCGCGCGCGGGGTCGCGCCGTCGGCCGTCATCAAGACCCTCGTGGTCCGCCGCGGGGAGGGCGACCACGTCCTCGTCCTCGTGCCGGGCGGCCGGACGATCTCCTGGCCCAAGCTCCGGGCCCTGCTGGGCGTGAGCCGGCTGTCGATGCCCGACGCCACGGTCGCGCGGGACGCCACCGGCTACGAGCGGGGCACCATCACCCCGTTCGGCTCGCTCACCGCCTGGCCGGTCGTCGCCGACGCGTCGATCAGCGGGACGGTCTCCATCGGCGCGGGCGCGCACGGCGTCGCGGCGACCGTGTCGGCCGCCGAGCTCGTCGCCGCGCTCGACGCACAGGTCGCCGACGTCACCGAGCCGGAGTAGCCGCGAGGCCGGGCTGCGCCGTGAACGATCCGGCCGAGCACGCTGCGGTCAGCAGGTGCAGCGGTCGGGGCTCCAGACCCCGGAGAGGAGCTCCAGCGTCCGGTCCCCCATCGGGTTGACGCCCGGGCCGACGGCGAGGGTGTGGCCGAGCAGCGCGTGCAGGCACTTGACGCGCGTCGGCATCCCCCCGGCGGAGACCCCGGCGATCTCGGGCACGTCACCGAGCTCGGACCGCCGGGCGAGGTAGTCCTCGTGGGCGGCGAGGTACGCCGCGCGCAGGTCGGCGTCCTGGGCCAGGGCCTCGTTCATGCCCACCATCGCCCCCTCGGCCTCGAGGGTGCTCGCGGCCTTCACCGCGCCCGGGGAGGTGAGGTAGTACGTCGTCGGGAACGGGGTGCCGTCGTCCAGCCGGGGCGCCGTGCGCACGACGGTCGGCCGGCCGCACACGCACCGGGCGGCCACGGCGACGACGCCGCGCGGGACCCGGCCGAGCTGCTCGGCGAGGACCTCGAGGTCCCGGTCGGTGACGGTGGTGTCCACTGAGCCCCTCTCCGCCCGCGCCCCCGGCGGGCGCGGTCTGCTCGAGGCACGATATCCGGGATCGCCCGACCGCCGGCCGCACAGCGTCCGGCGGTCCGGCGTGGTCGTCGTCACGGCGGTGCGCCACCGCAGGGTCGTCCGGGTCAGGCGATCAGGGGGTCGCGGGGTCGGCGGGAACGGTCAGCCCCGAGGGGTCCTCCTCGCCCGGACCCGCGTACCCCGCCACCTGGACCGAGTCCCACATGCGCAGGTACCACGGGGTCGCCGACGCGACCGCGGCGGCCCGTTCGGCGGCCTCCGCCTCGGCCGGGTCCTCCCCGCCCGTGACCGTCTCCGGGTCGACGACGACGTACGGCGTCTCCCCGGGCATGACGTAGCCCAGCCGGTCCCGCGCCTGCGCCTGCACGTAGGCCGGGTCCTGCCAGCGCTCGAGCTGGGTCTCGAGCTCGTCGTTGCGCACCTGCGCGTCGGCGACCCGGGCGTTGAGGGCCCGCAGCTCCTCCTGCTGGGCCACGGCGTAGCGCAGCGTCGGGGCGAGCACGGCGAAGGCGACGAGCGCGACGAGGGAGAGGATGAGGGCGCGCAGGCTGACGGTCGGGCGGGGCTCCCCCCGCCGTCCCGGACGGCCCCAGGCCAGGGCGCGACCGGCCCGGGGCCCGCGGGGGTGAGCCGGCTCGTCCCGCGCCGCACCGGGTGCCGCCTCCGCCCTCGCGGCCGCGGTCCGGACCGTCGTCCGCCCCCGACCACGTGTCTGTCCCGGGGTGCCCGCGCGCGGCGCGGTGGGACGACGGCTGCTCATGACCTCATGTTCTCCCATGGCACGAGCGAACGCCGGGAGCCGTCGACGTGAGTCGCGGCCCCCGGCGTCCGGGGCGGTTCACCGTGGACGGGCGCTCGCCCGTCAGCGGTCGGCGGTGCGGGTCAGGCGCGGCGCGCGGCGCGCGGGAACGCGCTGCGGCCGGCGTAGACCGCCGCGTCGTCGAGCTCCTCCTCGATGCGCAGGAGCTGGTTGTACTTGTTGATGCGCTCGCCGCGCGCGGGTGCACCGGTCTTGATCTGGCCGGCGTTCACGGCCACCGACAGGTCGGCGATCGTGGTGTCCTCGGTCTCGCCGGAGCGGTGGGAGACCATCGCGGTGAAACCGTTGCGCTGCGCCAGGGTCACGGCGTCGAGCGTCTCCGTGAGCGAACCGATCTGGTTGAGCTTGACCAGGAGGGAGTTCGCGGCGCGCATCTCGATGCCACGGGCGAGGCGCTCGGGGTTGGTGACGAAGAGGTCGTCGCCGACCACCTGGACACGGTCGCCGACGCCCGCGACCAGCTGCGCCCAGCTGTCCCACTCGTCCTCGCTCAGCGGGTCCTCGATGGAGACCAGCGGGTAGTCGGCCACGAGCCGCTCGTAGTAGGCGACCATGTCGGCCGGCGAGGTGGCCTTGCCCTCGAACTGGTAGGCGCCGTCGGAGAAGAACTCGGTGGCGGCGACGTCGAGCGCGAGCGCGATGTCCTCGCCCGGGGTGTAGCCCGCCTTCTCGATGGCCTCGAGGATGAGGTCCAGCGCGGCGCGGTTGGAGTCGAGGTTCGGGGCGAACCCGCCCTCGTCGCCCAGGCCCGTGGCCAGGCCACGGGACTTCAGGACGGACTTGAGGGAGTGGTAGGTCTCGGCGCCCCAGCGCAGGGCCTCCTTGAACGTCGGCGCGCCGACCGGGGCGACCATGAATTCCTGGATGTCGACGTTGGAGTCGGCGTGGGAGCCGCCGTTGAGGATGTTCATCATCGGCACGGGCAGCAGGTAGGCGTTGGGGCCGCCGACGTAGCGGAACAGCGGCAGGCCCGCGGACTCCGCGGCAGCCTTGGCCACGGCCAGGGAGACGCCGAGGATCGCGTTCGCGCCCAGCTTGCCCTTGTTGGCGGTGCCGTCGAGGTCGATGAGAGTCTGGTCGATGATGCGCTGCTCGGTGGCGTCGATCCCGAGGACCTCGGGGGCGATGGTGTCGATGACGGCGTCGACGGCGTTCTGGACGCCCTTGCCGAGGTAACGACCCTTGTCACCGTCTCGACGTTCCACGGCCTCGAACGCGCCGGTGGAGGCGCCGGAGGGGACGGCTGCGCGGGCGACGGTCCCGTCCTCGAGCGCGACCTCGACCTCCACGGTGGGGTTGCCGCGCGAGTCAAGGATCTCGCGGGCGCCGACGGCCTCGATGCTGGCCACAGGGGACTCCTTCAGTCGGTGGACGTGCTGAACGTGCCCACCGTAGTACGGGGCAAACCCGACAGCGAGGGACCATGCTCCCGCCCGGGCCGGCCACCGGCTGTGAGCCTGGACACCTACTGCTGCTCGGTCGTCCCGGCGAGCCAGTCGTGCGAGGTCGGCTCGATGACGCCCTCGGCGTTCACCTCTCCGTAGCGGGGGTTGACCACGATGTCGGCGTCACCCATGGCGGCGGTGAACTCGTCGAAGACGGCCTGCGCGTCCGGCGAGGCCGCGACCTCGGAGTAGACGAAGAGGTACCGGCCCAGGTCGATGAAGGCGTCGGAGTAGCCGTCGGCGGGCACCTCCGCACCCAGCGAGGCGGCCTGCTCGGCGTACAGGGCCTCGATCTCGCCGTCGGACATCGCGTAGCCGTACTCGGCCGCGATCGGCGGCAGGACCTCCGCGGCCAGGAGGGTGTTGAGGACGACGACCGGCTCCGTCTCCTGGCCGGTCAGGGCCACGTACTCGCTCGTGGCGTCCTCGAGCTCGTTCTGGGTGATCCGCTCGCCGTCGATGCTGCCGGCGGTGCCCGGCTGGGCCGCGCAGCCCGCCAGGAGCAGACCGGCCGTGGCCAGGACGAGGGTGTGACGGGCGCGCCGCTGGGTTGTCACCGATGAACCTCCGGAAGTCTCCCGGCGTACGTGCGCCGCCGGGTCGTGGCTGAGCTCACCGACCATCGTAGGGGGAACGGGGCCCGCTCCGGCCCGCCCGCTCAGGACCGTTGCTGCTCGACGAACTCCGCCAGGCTGCCCACCGTCTCGAAGACGTCACCGGTGAAGCCCTCGTCGTCGATCTCGAACCCGAAGCGGTCCTCCAGAGCCGTGGCGAGGGACAGCACGGCCAGGGAGTCCAGCTCCGGCATGGCCCCGAAGAGGGGCGTCGAGGCGTCCAGCTCGCGGCCCTCGATGCCGAGGGTCTCGACGACGACGGCGATGACGCCGTCCAGGGTGGTGCTGCTGACGTCCATGGGTGCCTCCGAGTAGCTGTCAGACGAGGACCTCGGCCGGTTCGGGGTGGCCGAGGAAGGCGGTGGGGCTGGCGGTCAGGCCGTACGCGCCGGCCTGGAAGATCACGAGAAGGTCGCCGATGTCCGCGTGGGGCAGGGCGACGGAGTCGCCGAGAAGGTCCAGCGGGGTGCACAGGCACCCGACGACGGTGACGGTCTCCTCCGCCGCCCCGTCCACCCGGGTGGCGACGGCGAGGGGGTAGTTGCGGCGGATCACCTGGCCGAAGTTGCCCGAGGCGGCGAGCTGGTGGTGCAGCCCGCCGTCGACCACGAGGTACGTCCGCCCGCGGGAGACCTTCCGGTCCACCACCCGGGTGACGTAGACGCCCGCCTCCCCGACGAGGTAGCGGCCCAGCTCGACGACGACCCGCGCCTGCGGGAGCTGCGTGGAGATCCGCGACTCCACGAGCTGGGCGAGCCCTGCCCCCACGGCGGGGAGGTCCAGCGCGACGTCCTTCTCGAAGTAGGGGATGCCGAAGCCCCCGCCAAGGTTGAGGTAGCGCACCGGCCACGGCGCCCGCTCCGCGAGAGCCAGGACCAGGTCGACGGTCCGGCGCTGCGCCTCGGTGATGATCCCGGCGTTGAGGTTCTGGGAGCCGGCGAAGACGTGGTAGCCGATCACGTCGACGTCCGCGGCGGCGAGGTCGGCCAGCAGCGCGGGGACCTGCTCGGCGTCGACGCCGAACTGCTGCGGCCCCCCTCCCATGCGCATCCCCGACCCCTTGACCTGGAAGTCGGGGTTGACGCGCACGGCCACCCGGGGGCGAAGCGCGAGCCGGTCGCCCGCACGGACGACGCGGGCGGCCTCAGTCTGGGATTCCATCTCGATGGTCACCCCCGCGGCGACAGCCTGGGTGATCTCCGCCTCGGTCTTGCCCGGTCCCGCGAAGCTCACCCGGTCGGCGGGCACGGGGGTGTCCAGCGCCGTGCGCATCTCCAGCGCGGAGGCGACGTCGAGGGAGTCCACGAGCGCGGCGAGGTGCTGGACGACGGCGGGCATCGGGTTGGCCTTGACGGCGTAGCTGAGCTCGACCCGGTCGGGCAGGGTGCGGCGCAGGAGGTCCACCCGGGCGGTGATGAGGGACCGGTCGTACGCGAAGTAGGGCGTGGCGCCGACCCGCTCGGTGAGCCGGTCGACGGGGACGCCACCGATCGTGAGGCGGCCGTCGAGGGCCCCGAAGGCGTCGACGGTCGACCGGCCGCCGCGGTTCCCGCTCACCGGGCCGGTCCCGCTCATCGGGCCAGCTCCTCGCGCAGCAGGGCCCGATCGAGCTTGCCGTTGGGCGAGCGTGGGAGCTCCGGGCGCACGACCACCTCCGAGGGGACCATGTACAGCGGGAGGCTGCGGCGCATCGCCTGCAGGAGGGCCTCCGCCGTGAACCCGTCCCTGGCGGCGGGGCTGGCGACGAGGACCACCCGTTGCCCGAGCAGGTCGTCGGCGACGCCCAGGGCGACGGCGTCGCGGACCAGACCGGTGGTGTGGGCGACCTCCTCGACCTCGGCCGGGCTGACCCGGTACCCGGAGGTCTTGATCATCTCGTCCTTGCGGCCCACGAAGTAGAGGAACCCCTCCGCGTCGGCCACGACGGTGTCTCCCGACCACACCGCGATCTCCGGCGACCGCCACGCCGCGTCCCGCCCGGGCGCCGGGCGGAACCGCTCGGCGGTGCGCACCGGGTCGTTCCAGTACCCCAGGGCGACCAGCGCGCCCCGGTGCACGAGCTCGCCCTCCTCGCCGGGGTCGCAGCGGGACCCGTCGGGGCGGACCACGAGGATCTCGGCGTCGGGGATCGCCTTGCCGATGGACCCGGGGCGCCGGTCGACCTCCTCGGGGTCGAGGTAGGTGGAGCGGAACGCCTCGGTGAGGCCGTACATGAGGTACGGGCGGGCGGCGGGGAAGGTGGCGCGCAGCCGGTCCAGGGTGACCTTGGGCATCCGGCCACCGGTGTTGGCGAAGTACCGCAGGGGGCGCACGGCCTCCTCGGGCCAGTCGAGGTCGGCGATCTGGATCCACAGCGGCGGCACGCAGGTCAGCCCGGTCACGCCGTGGCGGGCGCACAGCCGCGGGACGTCCCGGGCGAGAAGGTAGTTCATGAGGACCACGTGGGCGCCCACGCTGAACGCGGTGGTGAGCTGGCTGAACCCCGCGTCGAAGCTGAGGGGCAGGACAGAGAGGATGACGTCGTCGGCGGTGTTGGCGAGGTAGCCGCTCACGCTCTCCGCGCCCACGATGAGGTTGCGGTGGCTGAGCACCACCCCCTTGGGCTTCCCCGTGCTGCCCGAGGTGTAGAGGATGGCGCCGATGTCCTGGTCTATCCCGGCGGTCGGCGGGGCCTGCGGCCTGACCGCCGCGGTGAGCTCCAGCCAGGTGTGGACCCGGTACCCCGGGCCGGCCGGCGCGTCGTCGCGCTCGTCCGGGGCCGCCGGGGCGGACGGGCTGGCCGGGGTCCCTCCCACCAGGACGACGTGCTCCAGGGCCGGGCAGGAGGCGAGCTCCCCGGCGAGCAGCTCGAGCCGCTCGGGGGAGGTCACCAGGACGCGGACATCGCAGTCGGTGAGGATGTACGCGACCTGCTGCGGCCGCAGCAGCGGGTTCACGGGGACGAACGCACCGCCGGCCGCGGACGTGGCGAACACGGAGGCCACGGTCTCGATGCGCTTGTCGAGGAAGACGGCCACCCGGTCCTCGCGTCCCAGCCCGAGGTCCCGCAGCCCGCCGGCGGCGACCCGGACCAGGTCCCAGAGCTCGGCGTAGCTGCGGGTGGCGCTCTTGTCGGTCAGCGCCGGTGTCGTGCCGTGGCTCAGGGCGCGCTGCTCCAGCAGGTGGTGGACCTGGGTCCTCATCGCCGCCCCTCCCTCGGGCCCGGGTCGCTCACCACGGCACGCACGTGAGCTCGCTGTAGAGGTAGTCGACCTGCTCGGGGCGCAGGGTACGGCTGCGGTACATCTTCGACCTCGTCCTGGTCAGCCGGACGGCGGGTCCCGGCAGCGGACCGGTGACCCGGTCCTCGGCGAGGGTGAGGGGCAGGCCCCGGCCGAGCAGGTGCCGCCGGACCGGTCCCACGGCGGCGGCGAACAGCTCACGGTCGCTGACGTGCAGGATCGAGGCGAACAGCGGCAGGCGCTTGCGGCGGTCGCGCCGGTAGATGACGTAGCAGGTCCGCTCCCCCTGGACGACGACGAGGTGGCGGGCGGCCGCCGCCCGGGCATGGTCCCGGTACACCTGCAGCTCCTGGCCGGTGAGCAGGCCGTCGATCTCCCGGGGCTCGGAGACCACCCGGGTCCCCGCCCTCGGCGGCCATGGCAGGTTGAGGACGAGGGACGCGCTCGTGTCCAACGCCGTGAACCCCAGCCGCAGGTTGAGCGGGACGACGTTGCCGCTGGGCGAGAGGTCGGTGAAGTGGTAACCCTTGCGGCCCAGCGCCGCCCGCAGGAGGCGGAGCCCGTGGGACCGGTACTCCTCCCCCACGCACCACGCGGCGAGGTTGCAGAACCGCTCGGTCGCGCCGCCGATCTGCCGGACGGAGTAGAAGGCGAGGTAGGCGCCGACGACCTCGCCCGCCGCCCTGAGGAGGAACCCGTGGTCCGGCTCCGGTGCGGGCCAGGGGGGGACCAGGGCGGCCGACCACTGCCGGGCGGAGAGCCGCTCGTTGAGGTGGGCGTGCAGGAACTCCCCCACCTCCTCCAGGTCGGCGGGGGTGATGCGGCCCAGCTCGACGGCTGGTCCTCCCGGCATGCGGCCTAACGTACGGCGCGCTCCGCGTGGGCGGGACGGAATCGCGACATCCGCAGCCCCCGACGCCGGTCCGGCGCCGGCCACGAGCCGGCTCAGCCCGCCGTCGCACCCACCCCGGCGGCGGCCGCGACCGACCCGGCCAGCACGGCGTCGACGAGCTCGTCCACCCACGCCATGAGCGCGAGGTCCTTGAGCGGCTTGCCCGCGATCTTCGCGGTCATGGGGTAGGGCACGAGGATCGTGCGCACGGCGGGCTTGAGCACGGTCCCGGGGTAGAGCCGCTTGAGGCGCAGCTGCGCCGACTCGGGAAGGTCCACCGGGGCGAAGCGGACGTAGCGCCCCTGGCCGGTGATGTCGGTGAGGCCGACCCCGCGCGCCTTCTCCCGCAGCGCCGCGACGGCGAAGAGCCGCAGCACCGGCTCGGGCACCGGGCCGTAGCGGTCGGTGAGCTCCTCACGGATCGCCTGGATCGACGCCTCGCCCCCGGCCGCGGCGATCTTCGCGTAGGCCTCCAGCCGCAGCCGCTCGTGGGCGATGTAGTCGTGCGGGACGTGGGCGTCGATGGGCAGCTCGATCTTGACGTCCGCCTTCTCGGTCTCCTTCTCCCCCCGGTACTCCGCGACGGCATCGGAGACCATCCGCACGTACAGGTCGAAGCCCACCCCGGCGATGTGCCCGGACTGCTCCCCGCCGAGGAGGTTGCCCGCGCCGCGGATCTCGAGGTCCTTCATCGCCACCTGGATGCCGGCGCCGAGGTCGGTGTGCGCGGCGATCGTGGCGAGCCGGTCGTGCGCCGTCTCGGTCAGGGGCTTCTCCGGCGGGTAGAGGAAGTAGGCGTAGGCGCGCTCGCGCCCGCGGCCCACGCGCCCGCGAAGCTGGTGCAGCTGGGACAGTCCGAGCTGGTCGGCGCGCTCGACGACGAGGGTGTTGGCGTTGGAGATGTCCAGGCCGGTCTCGACGATCGTCGTCGTCACCAGGACGTCGTACTCCTTGTTCCAGAAGTCTTGGATGACCTTCTCGAGCTGGTGCTCGTTCATCTTGCCGTGCGCGACGGCGACCCTCGCCTCGGGCACGAGCTCGGAGAGGTGCGCGGCCACCTTGTTGATGGACTGGACCCGGTTGTGGACGTAGAAGACCTGCCCCTCCCGCAGCAGCTCGCGCCGGAGCGCCGCGGCGATCTGCTTCTCCTCGTAGGGCCCGACGAAGGTGAGGATGGGGTGGCGCTCCTCGGGCGGCGTCGCCAGGGTCGACATCTCCCGGATCCCGGTGATGGCCATCTCCAGGGTGCGCGGGATCGGCGTGGCCGACATCGCGAGGACGTCGACGTCGGTGCGCATCTGCTTGAGCGTCTCCTTGTGCTCGACGCCGAAGCGCTGCTCCTCGTCGACGATCACCAGGCCGAGGTCCTTGAAGCGCACCTCGCCGGTGATGAGGCGGTGGGTGCCGATGACGACGTCGACCGCGCCGGTGCGGGCTCCCTCGCGCACGGCCTCGGCCTCGGCGTCGCTCTGGAAGCGCGAGAGCGCCCGGACCGTGACGGGGAACCCGGCGTAGCGCTCGGTGAAGGTGTCCAGGTGCTGCTGGACGAGCAGGGTGGTGGGCACGAGGACCGCGACCTGCTTGCCGTCCTGGACGGCCTTGAACGCTGCCCGGACGGCGATCTCGGTCTTGCCGTAGCCCACGTCGCCGCTGATGAGGCGGTCCATCGGGGTGGGCTTCTCCATGTCCGCCTTGACCTCGTCGATGGTGACGAGCTGGTCGGCGGTCTCGGCGTAGGGGAAGGCGTCCTCGAGCTCGCGCTGCCACGGGGTGTCGGGGGCGAAGGCGTGGCCCTGGGTGGACATGCGCGCGGCGTAGAGCCGGATGAGCTCGCTCGCGATCTTCTTGACGGCCTTCTTCGCGCTGGCCTTCGTCTTCGCCCAGTCGCCGCCGCCCATCCGGCTCAGCGTGGGCGACTCGCCGCCGGTGTACTTCGTGACCTGGTCGAGGGAGTCGGTGGGGACGAAGAGCCGGTCGCCGGGCTGGCCGCGCTTGGACGAGGCGTACTCGATGACCATGTACTCGCGGGTCGTGGCGTCCGCGCCGGTGCCCACGGTGCGCTGGACGAGCTCGACGAACCGCCCTACGCCGTGCTGCTCGTGCACGACGTGGTCGCCGGTGCGCAGGGCGAGGGGGTCGACGACGTTGCGCCGCCGCGAGGGCATCTTGCGCATGTCGCGGGTGGAGGTGCCGGCGCGCCCGGTGATGTCGGACTCGGTGAGCATCGCCAGCCTCAGCGCGGGCGCGACGAACCCGCGGCCGCTGCTCGCCGTCGTCACCAGCACGACGGCGGCCGGCGGCTCCTCCGCGACCTCGGCGACCAGCCGGGCCGGGACGTCCGCGGCGGCGAGCTGCTCGCTCATCCGCCGGGCGGGGCCGGGGCCCTCCGTGGTCAGGACCAGGCGCCAGCCCTCGCGGACGAGGTCACCGAGGTCCTTCAGCGCCCGCTCGACGTCGCCCTGGTAGCGCTCGACCTCGCGGGCGCCGACGACGAGCGCGGAGCTTCCGTCGTCCTCGAGGAGCTCGGCGTCGGTGGGCAGGGCCGTGAGCGACCACCAACCGAGCCCCCGGGTCAGCGCCAGGGCGCGGGCCTCGGCGAGGTCGGCGAAGGAGGCGGCCCGCAGGTCCAGCGGGACCTTGCCGCCCTGCGCGGCGGAGGTCCAGGCGGCGGCGAGGAACTCCTCGGTGGTGGCGGCGAGGTCGTGGGCGCGGCGGCGCACCCGCTCGGGGTCGGACAGCAGGAGGAGCGTGCCGTCGGGGACGAGGTCGAGGACCGGCTGCATCCGCTCGGTGAGGACCGGCGCGAGGGACTCCATGCCCTCGACCGCGATGCCCTCGGAGAGCTTCTCGAGCATGTCGACGGCGCCGGGCAGGTCCGCCATGAGGGCCTTGGCCCGGGCGCGGACGGGCTCGGTGAGCAGCAGCTCGCGGCACGGCGGCGCCCACAGGCCCTGCTCGGCGATCTCGAGCGAGCGCTGGTCGGCGACGGCGAACCAGCGGATCTCCTCGACGTCGTCGCCCCAGAACTCGATCCGCAGGGGGTGGTCCTCGGTCGGCGGGAAGACGTCGAGGATGCCGCCGCGGACGGCGAACTCCCCGCGCCGCTCGACCATGTCGACCCGGGTGTAGGCGGCCGCGGCGAGGCGTGCGGCGATCTCCTCCAGGTCGGCCTGCTGGCCGATGCGCAGCGAGACGGGCTCGAGGTCGCCCAGCCCCTCCACGACCGGCTGGAGCAGGGCGCGCACCGGCATGACGAGCACCCGGATCGGGCCGGCCTGGCCGCCGTCGGGGTCGGGGTGGGTCAGGCGGCGCAGCACCGCGAGGCGGCGGGCGACCGTGTCGCTGCGGGGGGAGAGCCGCTCGTGCGGCAGGGTCTCCCACGCGGGGAAGACCGCGACGTCGTCGTCGGGGAGGAAGTTGCGCAGCGCGCTCGCCGCCTCGTCGGCCTCCCGGCCGGTGGCGGTGACGACCACGACCGGGCGGCCGCCGTCCGCCCCGGACCGGTGCGCCGCGCCGTCGGGCGTGCCGTCCGCACCGGCGAGCTGGGCCACGAGCGGTGCGCGCACGCCGAGCGGGACGTCGACGGACACCATCGGAGCGAGGACCGGCTCGCGGGCGAGCTCGACGGCGGAGGCGACGGCGGGGTCGGTGCGCAGCAGCGGGAGCAGTCCGGTGAGCTTCATGGGTCCTTCGCAGGTGGGCGACCGGTGCGTGCTCCCCGGCCCGGGCAGCACGCAGGCCCCGCATCCGTGAGGGCTGCGGGGGCCGCGGACCAGTCTACGTTTCGGCCCTCGGTGGGCGCGCGGGGGCCGCCGTCAGCCGGCCTGGCTCGTGCCCACGCCGCCCCACACCGACCGGGCGCCGCTCTCCCCCACCCGGTAGACCTGGAAGCCGGCGGCGAACGCCGCGACCACCGCCAGCGCGGCCACCACCGTCACGGCCCCGCCGGCGGTGCGGGTCTCGCGCGACGTCGTCGCCGCCATCGCCCCCACGCCGCGCCGGGGGGCGGGGCGCCCGTCGTCGGCCGCGCGCCGGCCCGTGCCGGCCGCTCGTGGAGCGTCCGCCGGGACCGCGCGCCGGTCCATCACGACGAGCGCCCACAGCAGGAGCGCCATCGGCAGGACGAACCAGAGCAGCTGCCCGCCGAGCACCTGGTGGTCGCCCGCCGGCGCGCCGACCCGGGCCACGAGCGACTCGCCGCTCTGCGTCGCGACGGGCACCAGCGCGGTGCCGGCGGTCGTGACGAGTGCGACGAGGGGTCCGAACGTCCGGCGCCACCGGGGCACGAGGGCGACGGCGAGCGTGCCGGCGACCGCGAGGGGCAGCAGGACCACGACCGCGTGCACGACGAGGGGGTGCAGGGGCAGGCCCTGGATGGTGTCGAACATCTGGAGCTCCTTCGTCGGTGCGTCCCTTCCACGGCCGCGCCGGGGCGGGCGCCGTGGCCTGTGTGGGGTACGGCCGACAGCGCGCGCGGGATTGCCGGTCACTCACGCGGTGACCGCCCGACCGACGTCGGCCGGTCACCGAGGTGGCGAACGCCCGGGCCCCGAGCACCCGGGCCCGAGCCCCAGAAGCACCCGGAAGCACCCGGAAGCACCCGACGCGCCCGCAGCACCCGCAGCACCCGACGCACCCGCAGCACCCGAGAGTCCGAGCGTCCGAGCGCCAGCCCGAGAAGCACCCGGAAGCGGAAGAATCCGTCAGGAATGTCCTGACGAAGTCTCCTGCTTCCAGGGGTCGGCTACGCCGCCACACGCCCCGCACCCCCGCCGGCCGGCCGCCGAACGCACGCCCGACCCCCGGCCGGCCGCCGAACGCACGCCCGACCCCCGGCCGGCCGCCACCCTCACGGCAGACCCGGGCCGGCCGCCACACGCACGCCAGGCCCGGGCCGCACGCCAGTGAACCTCAGGCGTGCTGGTGCGAGAACTGCGTCTCGTACAGCTCGGCGTACAGACCGCCGGCGGCGAGCAGCTCGGCGTGCGTGCCCTGCTCCACGATCCGGCCGCGGTCCACCACCGCGATGGAGTCGGCCTTGCGCACCGTGGAGAGCCGGTGGGCGATGACGATCGACGTGCGCCCGGCCATGGCGCTGTCCAGCGCCTGCTGCACGGCTGCCTCGGACTCGGAGTCCAGGTGCGCCGTCGCCTCGTCCAGCACGACGATCCGGGGTGAGCGCAGCAGGAGGCGCGCGATCGCCACGCGCTGCTTCTCCCCGCCCGAGAGACGATGCCCGCGCTCGCCGACCACCGTGTCCAGGCCCTCGGGCAGGCGCTGGATGAGCGGCTCGACGTGCGCGGCGCGCAGTGCGTCGAACAGCTCCGCCTCGGTCGCGTCCGGCCGCGCGTAGCGGAGGTTGGCCCGGACGGTGTCGTGGAAGAGGTGAGCGTCCTGGGTGACGACACCGACAGCGCGGTGCAGCGAGGCCTGCCGGACACGGCGCAGGTCCAGCCCGGCGATGCGCACCGCCCCCGAGGTGGGGTCGTACAGGCGCGCCACCATCGTGGACAGCGTCGTCTTGCCGGCGCCCGAGGGGCCCACGAGCGCGAGCATCGTGCCCGGCTCGACCCGCAGGGTGATGCCCTTGAGAACCTCCTCCCCCGCGTCGGGGGGAGCCTCGTCGGTGTCGTCCTCGGAAGCGTCCGCAGCCTCCACCGCCACGGCCGCCGCGTTCTCCCCGCCGTCAGCGAGGGCCTCGGCGGTCCGGGTCGGCTCGCCCTCGAGCGAGACGATGGAGACCTGGTCCGCCCGGGGGTAGGCGAACCGGATGTCGTCGAGCTCGACGTCGAGGGGGCCCTCGGGCAGGTCGACGGCGTCCTCGGCGTCGGTGATCATCGGCTGCAGGTCGAGCACCTCGAAGACACGCTCGAAGCTGACGAGGGCGCTCATGACGTCGACCTGGACGTTGCTCAGCGCGGTGACCGGGCCGTACAGGCGGCCCAGGAGCCCGGCGAAGGCGACCAGGGTCCCGATGGTGACCACCTGGTCGATGGCCAGGACGCCGCCGACGCCGTAGACCAGGGCGGTGGCGAGGGAGGCCATGGCACCGAGCGCGGCGAAGAAGACCCGCGAGCTCATCGCCGTGCGGACCCCGATCTCGCGGACCCGGGCGGCCCTCTCGGCGAACTCCGCGTCCTCGCGCTGGGGGTCGCCGAAGAGCTTGACGAGCAGGGCGCCGGCCACGTTGAAGCGCTCGGTCATCCGGTTGCCCAGCTCGGCGTTGAGCTCCATGCCGCGCCGGCGCAGGCCGGCCAGCCGGCGCCCGACCCGCCGGGCGGGCAGCAGGAGTGCGGGGACGACGAGCAGCGCCACCACGGTGATCTGCCAGGACAGCGCCAGCATCGTGATCAGAACCACGGTGACGGAGAGGACGTTCGAGACCACGCCCGAGAGGGTGGAGGTGAAGGCCTGCTGCGCGCCGATGACGTCGGAGTTGAGGCGGGTGACGAGCGAGCCCGTCTGTGTCCGGGTGAAGAAGGCGACCGACTGGCGCTGGACGTGCCCGAAGACGTCGGTGCGCAGGTCGTAGATCAGGCCCTCGCCGATACGCGAGGAGAACCAGCGCTGGAGGAGGTTGAGGACCGCCTCGGCCACGGCCACCGCGGCGACGAGCCCGGCGAGGATGACGACGAGGCGCCGGTCCTCGTTCGCGACGCCGTCGTCGATGATGCGCTGGAGGAGCAGCGGTGTGGCGACCACCATGAGCGAGCCGACCACCACGAGGGCGAGGAAGACGGCGATGTACCGGCGGTGGGGCGCGGCGTAGGCGAGCACGCGCCCGGTGGTGCCGCGCCGGAGGCGGTGGTCCTTGACGGAGTCGTCCTGGCGCAGGGTGCGGCCGAAACCGCCGGGACCGCCCATCCCGCCGTGGCCCATGCCGCCCATGCTCATACGCTGGTGTCTCTTCCCCGGTGTGCGTGACGCCCGTCGTCGTGGTTCCCAATTCGACCACATCGGACGGCACCACCTTGCACACTGGACTCTCATCCGGGTGCCGGCGCAGACGCACCCGGCCGGCCTGCCGGACGGGCGGGAGGACCTATGGATGCGCACGGCGAAGCACCGGCGGCGCCCGGTCGCGGCCCGGGTCGCCGGCTCACGGCCGCGGTCGTCGTCCTCCTGGTCGTGGTCATCGCCATCGTCGTCGCGGTCGTCGGCCGTGGAGCGGGGGACACGGGCGAGGTGCAGGTGGTCGGCGCCACCGCGGCAGGCGACGGCACGGCGGCGGCCGAGGACCCCGCCGCCGACGCCGGCACGGCGGCCGGACCCAGCTCGCGCGGCGCCCCAACGGCCGGCCCACCGGCCGGCACGGACCCGCCCGGCACGGAGCCGCCCGGCACGGAGCCGCCCGGCACGGACGAGCCTGCTGACGCGGACCGGCCTGGCCCCGACCAGCCCGCCGAGGGGACCGCACCCGGGAGTGCGGGACTCGACGGGCCGCCCGTCGGCGACGACGAGGAGTCGCAGCCGCAACCAGCACCCGCGCTCCCGAGGCTCGAGCTACCGTCCGTGCCTCCCGCGAGTGCGGCCGCCGAGGGGTCGCTCGTGGCAGGGTTCCCCGAGTCCATCGTGCCGGTCCTCGTGGACGCGACCGTGCGGAGCTCGTCCGTGGCGGCGGAGGACGACCGGATCCAGGTCACGCTCGTGGCGACCACGGAGGCGCCGGCGCAGGAGGTGGTCGACGAGTACTGGGCGGCGTTCGGTGCCCAGGGCTTCGCCCAGAGCCCGCGGCCGGCCGTCCCCGGGACCGAGGCACACGCATTCACCCGCGACCGTCACGCCCTGCTCCTGAGCGTGCGGCCGAACGGTTCGGGCACCGTCTTCACCGTCGCCGGCGTCCTGGTCACCGGGTAGCGGGCCGTGTACATCAGCCTGCGCGACCGGCCGGGCCGGGAGGAGCCCGCTCGGCGAACCGGCCGGACGTCGTCCACAGTCGTCACGCTCGGCGTCGTGAGCCTGCTCACCGACGTCTCCTCCGAGTCGGTCGCGGCCGTCCTGCCGCTGTACCTCACGACGGCGCTCGGGCTCTCGTTCGTCGCGTACGGGGTGATCGACGGGATCTTTCAGGGGGCCGGTGCACTTGTGCGGGTGCTGGGCGGGTGGGCGTCCGACCGCGGCGACCGGCCCAAGTGGGTGGCGTTCGCCGGCTACCTGCTCTCCGCGCTCAGCCGGGGCGGGCTCCTCCTCGCCCAGGGCTTCGGCGCGGTCACGGCCGTCGTGGTGGTCGACCGGTTCGGCAAGGGCATCCGCACCGCACCGCGGGACTCCCTCATCGCGGCGTCCTCGGCGCCGGAGACACTCGCGCGCTCCTTCGGCGTGCACCGCACCCTGGACACCGTGGGCGCGGCGCTCGGTCCGCTCCTCGCGTTCGTGATCCTCACCCTGGTGCCCGAGGGCTACTCCTCCGTGTTCGTCATGTCCTTCGGCTTCGCGGTACTCGGGGTCCTGACCCTGGGACTCTTCGTGCCCGACCGCCGTCCCCGGCGCGAGCTCGCCGCACCCGGCACGCGCCCGGAGCCGATCGACTGGCGCCGGCTCGCCGACCCGCGCCTCCGGCGTCTCGTCGTCGTCGTCTCCGTACTCGGACTGCTCACGATCGGCGACGGCTTCGTCTACCTCTCGCTCCAGGCCCGCGACGGCTTCGCCACCCGGTGGTTCCCCCTGCTCTCCGTGGGCACGAACATCGCCTACATCGCCCTCGCCGTACCCTTCGGGCGTCTCGCCGACCGGTTCGGTCGCGCCCGGGTCCTCGTCCTCGGCCACGTCGGTCTCCTGGTGGCGTACGCGCTCGCCGCGGCCCCCGCTGCCGGCACCGCCCTCACGCTGGCCAGCCTGGCCGCCCTGGGCGCCTACTACGCCGCCACCGACGGCGTCCTCGCGGCAGTCGCGGGCCGGTTGGTGGACCCGTCGCTGCGAGCCAGCGCCATCGGTGCGGCCCAGGCCGTCGTCGCCCTGTCCCGGATGCTCGCGTCCGCGCTCTTCGGTGTGCTCTGGTACACCCTCGGCCGCGGCGGCGCCATGCTCGCCGTCACGGTCGCGCTGGCCGTGGCGCTGCCACTGTGCCTGCGCGCGGTGTCCCGGCTGGACCCACCGGCTCCCGGGCCGGCGGTGGAGCCGGGGTCGCCCGCCCCGGGGGAGACTGAGGCGAGCGAGCGCACGGGGGAGGGCGAGAAGTGAGCGCACGGGTTAGGGCGGTCGTGGCAGGGGTCGTCACGATCTCCGTCGTGATCGCCGTCGTCCTGTTCGTGCGCACGGCGTACCTCGCGTCCAGGGACGGCGGTGTCTCCCCCGTCCCGGCCGCGGCTGCCACCGGCCCGGCGACCCCGCCGCCCGCGGGCGCGCACATCGTCTTCCGCAGCACCGCACCGGGTCCCGACTACGGCCTCGTCGCCGCTGTGTCCTTGGACGATCCTGCTGGGCCCCGGGCGTCCACCGGTGTGGCCTGCGACCGCGTCGACGCCGTCGCGGACGCGGTCTCGTGCCTGCGCACACGGCGAGGGGTCGTCACGACCTTCGAGGCGGTCCTGCTCGACGGCTCCTGGGAGGAGAGCCGCACCTGGCCCCTCGCCGGCATCCCCAGCCGCACCCGCCTCTCGGCCGCCGGCGACCTCGTGGCCACCACCGCGTTCGTCTCGGGGCACTCCTACGCGGCCACGGGCTTCTCCACCCAGACCGAGGTCACCCGCACGGACGGGGAGAGCCTCGGCAACCTCGAGGAGTTCACCCTCCTGGTCGACGGGCGCGAGATCGCGCCGGTCGACCGCAACATCTGGGGCGTGACGTTCGCCGGTGGCGACCGCTTCTACGCCACCGCCGCGTCGGCCGCGCTCGGCCGGACGTGGCTCGTCGAGGGCGACCTGCGCGCCCGCACGCTCACGGCAGTGCGGGAGGACGTCGAGTGCCCGTCCCTCTCCCCCGACGGGTCACGGATCGCCTACAAGAAGGACGTGGGCGACCGGCACTGGGCGATCGCGGTCCTGGATCTCGCCAGCGGCGACGAGTCGGTCCTCGGTGAGAACCGGTCGGTGGACGACCAGGTCGCGTGGCTCGACGACGCCACGCTGCTCTACGGCCTGCCACGCCCCGGCGAGGCTGGGGCCGCGGACGTGTGGTCGATCAGGACCGAACCGGGGTCGCAGCCCGACGTGCTCATTCCCGACGCCTGGTCCCCCGCGGTGGTCCGCGAGTAGCACGCACGCCGCCGACCTGCGCGTTCACGGTCTGGGGGCCGTAACCGCCACCGGATCGCTCTCGTGTGAGATATGTCATACCCATTGCGGGACCAACGTCTGCCCCCGGAGACGTCACCCCAGGTGGTGGGGACAGGCCGAGCCCATTTCGTCCCTGTTCGACCGATGTGCGGCGTGCTTGCCCTGTGGGGTGTGATAGCGAAACATGGCCGAGCGTTACCGACTCGTTATCTCTTCGCCCCGCCCGGTGGCGCGGTCTCTCCAGCAAAGGTTCCCTCATGTCCCTCTCCTCACCCGCGCGCGCTCTTCCGCTGCGCACCAGACGCTCGCTGTGGGCCGCCGTCGGCGTGGTCGTCGCGGTCGTCGCGCTGCTGCTGACGGCCTTTCAGCCCCTCCGGGCCGACGCCGCGACCGATCCCGTCGGTCTTCTCACCAGCGGGACCCCGGACGAAGCCGCGGTGGACTCCGATCGCCGGTCGGTCGAGCTCGGGATGCGATTCACCGCGAAGACGGAGGGAGCGGCGACGGGAGTGCGCGTCTACCAGGCCTCGAGCTCGCGATACGCGACACCCCGGACGGGCACCCTGTGGAGCGAGTCCGGCGAGGCGCTGGCCATCGCGAGCTTCAAGCCCGTCCGCAACGCGGGATGGCGCACGGTCACCTTCTCCGAGCCCGTCGAGCTGACCCCCGGGCGGACCTACACCGTCTCGGTCTTCGCGCCGAACGGACGCTACGCCGCCACGAACGACTACTTCTCCGACGCGGTGAGCACAGAGAACCTCCGGGCCCCCGCCGACGCCGGCGTCTACCGGTACGGCTCCAGCTCCGGCTTCCCGACGAGCACCTTCCGTTCCTCCAACTACTGGGTCGACGTGATGTTCGTGCCCGGCGCCGCCACCGGACCGACGCCCGAGCCCACCCCCGAGCCGACGCCGGAACCCACGCCCGAGCCCTCGCCCGAGCCCACGCCGGAGCCCTCGCCCGAGCCCACCCCCGAGCCCACCCCCGAGCCCTCGCCCGAGCCCACCCCCGAGCCCTCGCCCGAGCCCACCCCCGAGCCCACCCCCGAGCCCTCGCCGGAGCCCGAGCCGGAGCCCGAGCCCGAGCCCGAGCCCACGACGACCCCCGGTCAGTTCCCCACGCGCACGAGCACCGGCGTCCCCGCCGGCTGGACCCCCTCCCGGACCGTCACCGGCAACTACACCGTGAGTACTGCAGGTGCCGTCGTCGAGGACCTCCGCATCAACGACGGCACCCTCGTCGTCAACGCGCCGAACGTGACCGTGCGCCGTGTCGAGATCCTCGGCGGCAGCATCAACAACTTCGTCGGACCCGTCTGCTACGACGGCCTGGTGGTCGAGGACACGACGATCACCCGCTCGACCAGCCAGAGCACGAGCGGTGACTGGCCGGCACTCGGCACCGGTGGCTACACCGCGCGGAACGTCGAGATCGACGGCCTCCCTGAGGGCTTCCGGGTCGGCGGCAAGGGCGACTGCGGCCCCGTGACGATCGAGAACTCGTTCGCCTCCGTCCGGTACCCGGACCAGTGCGTGGACTGGCACGGCGATGCGCTCCAGGGCTACGACGGCCCGGCACTCACCATGCGCAACACGACGCTGGAGATGATCCAGAGCAGCTCCTGCGGCGGCACCGCGCCGTTCTTCTACCCGCACAGCCAGGGCAACACCTCCGTCGACATCGACAACCTCCTGGTCAAGGGGGGCGGTTACCCCTTCCGGTTGGGGATGCCCGGCACGGTCGACGGGCTCAAGATCGTCGACGGTTCGTGGAACTTCGGCCCGATCGATGTCAAGTGCTCGGTGCTGTCGAGCTGGGACGCGGAGATCGTCACCCTGGACGCCGACGGCCAGCCCGTGACCGTCCGTGACCAGGCCTGCAACACGGAGTCCGGCAACTGACGCCGCCTCGCTGAGCCCCGTCACCGGCCGCGGGCCGGGTCGTGCCGCACGACGGCAGACCCGGCCCGCGGCCTCGCTCCTGCGTCGTTGGCTCGTAACAGCCACGAGTGGCAGCGGGTACGTCACCATGGGCGGATGGAGCACGAGCCTGTCGGCCCCGCCGGCGCCCCGCGCCGGTCCACGACACGCCCCGTGGTGCTGCTCGCCGTGTCGCTCGCGGGCGGCGCCGTGCTCGCCGGGACGTTCCTGCTCCTGCGTCCCGACCGCCCCGACGACGGCGCGCCGCAACCGCCCGGGCGCGGGGATGCGCCATTCCCGACACGAGAGACGACCGGGGTGCCGGAGGGGTGGGAGCCGGTGCGGGTCGTCCGAGGCGATCTGGAGGTGGACACCCCGGGCGCCGTCGTCGAGGACGTCCGCATCCTGGACGGCAGTCTGCTGGTGGACGCGACGGACGTGACCGTCAGGCGAGTGGAGATCCTCGGTGGGGGGATCAACAACTTCCCCGGTCCGGTCTGCAGCGACGGTCTGGTCGTCGAGGACACGACGATCCGGTCCTCCGGTCCTACCACGGAGGACCAGCTGCCGGCCATCGCGTACGGCGGCTACACAGCACTGCGGGTGCTCCTCGACGGCGTCCCGGAGGGGTTTCGCGTCGGCGGCGCGGGAAGCGGGTGCGGGCCGGTGACCGTGGTGGACTCGTTCGCCTCCGTGCGCTACCCCGACGATTGCACCGACTGGCACGGCGACGCGGTCCAGGGCTACGACGGACCAGCGCTGGTGATCCGCAACACCACGCTCGAGCTCGTCCAGACCGCCGACTGCGGCGGCACTGCGGCCTTCTTCTACCCCGCGGACCAGGGGAACACCACCGTCGACGTCGACGGCCTGCTGGTGAGCGGGGGTGGCTACCCGTTCCGGCTCGGCACGGCGGGCACCGTGAGCGATCTCGCGGTGGTGGACGGCTCCTGGACCTTCGGCCCGATCGACGTCAGGTGCTCGGCACTGACGGAGTGGGACGCAGCTGTCGTCGAGGCGGCCCCCGACGGCACGGTCCGCCGACTCAGGCCGCTCCCCTGCGATACCGACGGGGGCGGCTGACCGGCCGGGACGGCCGAGTGCCTCACCCGGCGCCGACCGACACGCCCGCCCGCTCCTGCCGTCCGCGCCTGCTCGCCCGGGGGCGGGGGCCGACCAGCAGCACGGCTCCGAGAGTGAGTCCGCCGCCGAGCAACGCCGTCATCACCAGGGCCCGCCGAGGCTCCCCGGTCAAGTGGTGCACCGTGGGAGGGTCGACGGCAACCTCGGTGGTGATGCGGTTGACGGCAGCCACGCCCGTCTCGTCCTGGATCTCCTCGAGGATCTCGTCGATCCGGCCGAGGACCCGCGCCTGCTCCGCCCGCACCGACTCCTCGGTCGGTCCGACGACCTGGACGTCAAGAACCTGCCGGTTGAAGTTGGGCGCCCACTGCCCGCCGGTGTCAGGGAGCACCACCAGCGAGCCCCGAAGCTCTCCCCGTCCGACGAGCGTGGCGGAGGTCTCCGCGAGCTTGCGTGGCTGATCGGTCCCGTTGAGGACGGTCTCGACGATGCCGGCGGTCTGGATCAGGTCTCCCGAGGTGGTCGCGAGCGAGTTCGGGTAGAGGGCGCTCGACGGCGCCATGAGGATCACGTCGACCCGTGAGTAGTAGACCCCGTCGTGCTCCAGCACGTAGAACCCCGCCAGCGTCGTGCAGACGACGCCGGCGACGACCACGTACCACCCACGCCGGACGGATCGCCACAGGTCCGCGATGACCATGGCTCCTCCTAGCCCTACCTCGCCTGACAGTGTTGCATGCGAGAGCTCGCGGGTCAGCGCCTCCCGGACGGAGGTCCGCAGTAGCATCGAGCGAGCCGAGCTACTCCCGTGCTGGCGGTGCATGATGGACACGACACAGGCGCCTGAGACCTCGAGCCGGCGTGCGCCCGCACGGGCCGCCGGCGTCCAGGACCGGCTGCCGTGATGCTCGCGCGCAAGCATCGGGTCGGCGGGCTCGTCACCGGGTTGCTCCCCGACTCCGTCACCTGGCTCACGGTCTACCTCGTCCTGCTTCTCGCCATCCCCTCCCGGCTCGTGCTCCAGCCGCTCGCCAGTGCGGGCGCCCCCTCACAGCTGTTCGCCCTCGTCGGTCTGCTGTGGTGGGCGTGGTACCAGGTCAGTCGCTGGAACGTCGCCGACACCTGGCACGGCCCCGTGCGGACGGCACTCGCTGCGTTCCTGGCGAGTGTCGCGCTCAGCTACATCGGCGCGATGCTCAGGCCGATCGAGGCCGACGAGGTCTCGACGGCGGACGTGGCCCTCATCGCCGCGGCGTCCTGGGCGGGGACGTTCCTCGTGGCGCACGACGGCATCCCCTCGAGGGAGCGCCTCGACCTGCTGGTCGGGCGCCTCGCGATGGGAGGTGGGCTGCTCGCGCTGCTCGGGCTGGTCCAGTTCGCCACCCGGCAGACGCTGGTCGACGTGATCGACATCCCGGGCCTGAGCGCAAACCAGCAGGCCTTCGACTTCGAGCGGTCGGGGTTCACGCGCCCGTCGGGAACGGCCACCCACCCGATCGAGTACGGCGTCGTGCTGACGATGTTCCTGCCGCTCGCACTCCATTCCGCCTTCCACGCCAGACACACTTCGCTCGTCGCACGCTGGCTGCCTCTCGCGGCGATGGCGCTGATCATCCCGCTCTCCCTCTCGCGCTCGGCCGTCGTGGGCACCGTCGTGTGCCTCCTCGTCCTGATGCCGACCTGGCCTGCCGCGCGCCGCCGCCTGGCCCTCGTGAGTGGGGCCGCGCTCCTCGGTGTCGTCTTCGTGACCGTCCCTGGTGTCCTCGGCTCGTTCACGTCGATGTTCACGCAGATCGAGAACGACCCGAGCGCCCGCTCGCGCACCGACAGCTACGGGCTGGTCCTGGACTTCGTCGCGGACTCGCCGCTCATCGGCCGAGGCCTGGGCACGTTCCTCCCCAAGTACTGGATCCTGGACAACCAGCTGCTGCTCCTGCTCGTCACGGTGGGGGTTCTCGGCCTCGCGACCTTCCTGGCGACACTGACCGCCGCGGTGGTCGTGCTCACCAGGTTGCGCCGCAGCAGCCGCGACGCCGACACCCGTGACCTCGCCCAGACCCTCGTGGCCTCCCTCGCCGCCGGGACGGCGGGCCTGGCCTTCTTCGACGGCTTCGCCTTCCCGATGACGGCCGGCACGCTCTTCCTGCTCCTCGGCATGTCCGGCGCCCTCGCCCGGGTCGAACGGCCCGCTCTCCGGCGGCCGAGCCGAGCGACGTCGTCCGAAGCACCGCCGACGACCGTGCCTGGACCGTAGGCTGCCGGACACAAGAACATCCTCATCCGACGGGGGAGCGCCATGGCAGGTCGCTGGGTCACGAACCTGTGCTTCCACGGCATCGGCAGTCCGAACCGCGAGCGCGAGCCCGGCGAGTCCTCGTACTGGGTCGACCAGGAGACCTTCAGCAGGGTCCTCGACGTCGTGGCCGCGAGGTCCGACGTGCGCCTCAGCTTCGACGACGGCAACGCCTCCGACCTCGCGGTCGCGCTGCCCGAGCTGGTCGACCGCGGCCTGAACGCCACCTTCTTCCCGGTCGCCGCCCGGCTGGACCGTCCCGGCAACCTCACCCGCACGGACGTGCGCGCCCTGGTCACCGCCGGCATGACGGTCGGCTCCCACGGCATGCACCACCGCTCGTGGCGGGGGATGGACGCCGCCGCCATGAGCGACGAGCTCGACCGGGCGAGGAGCGAGATCGCGGCAGCCGCGGGAAGACCGGTGACCGCCGCTGCCTGCCCGCTCGGCGCCTACGACCGCACCGTGCTCCTCGCGCTGCGCCGGCGCGGCTACGAGGCGGTGTACACCAGTGACCGCGCCGGAGCCCTCGAGCGTGCGTGGCTCCAGCCACGGTTCAGCGTCCGCGCCACCGACGACGTCGAGGACGTGCGCGCGGTCCTCGAACGCTCCTCCGGCGCCGCACGCGCGGTCCGTGCCGCTGCCCGGATCGTCGCCAAGAGCCTGCGCTGACCAGGTCCTTGCCGGCCCCGTGAAGTGTTGTACGTCGGCGCCCGGACCCCGTTAGCATCCGGTCCGTGACCTGTTCCATCACCGTCGTGGTGGTGACGTACAACAGCGAGGACCACGTCGGCGCGCTGCTCGACAGCCTGCCCGACGCCTTCGGCGACCGCGCCTACACGACCGTCGTGGTCGACAACGGCTCGCAGGACGGCACGGTCGCCCTGCTGCTCGGGCGCGACGACTGCACCGTGGTCCGGTCCACCAACGACGGTTTCGCGGCCGGGGTGAACACCGGCGTCCGGCACCAGGGCGGCACAGGGCCGATCCTCGTGCTCAACCCCGACGTCGTGCTCGAGCCGGGGGCGGTGCCCGCGATGGTGGGCGCGCTGGAGGCCCCCGGCACCGGGATCGTCGCGCCGCTCGTGCTCGAGGCCGACGGGAGACTCTCCCCGTCGCTGCGCCGGGAGCCCACGCTTGCCCGCGCGACCGGTCTGAGCTTCACCCGCCTGGCGCGGTTCTCCGAGCGCGTCGACGACGTCCGGGAGTACACGAGACCGCACGTCGTCGACTGGGCGATGGGCGCGATCCTCCTCCTCGACCGGGCCTGCTACGAGGCGGTCGGAGGGTTCGACGAGTCGTACTTCCTGTACTCGGAGGAGACCGACTTCTGCCTCACGGCGCGGGACCTTGGCTGGTACACGGTGTTCGAGCCCTCCGCCCGGGCGATGCACGTGGGCGGCGGCTCGGGGGAGAGCGACGCCACGCACGCCATGCAGGTGGTCAACCGCGTCCGGCTCTACCGGCGGCGCAACGGGGACCTGAAGGCGTGGCTCTACTTCGCCCTCGTGCTCGCGCGGGAGGTGCGTCGCGCCGTCGTCGGACGCCCGTCGGCCCTGGCGGGAGCCCGGGCACTGCTGCGCCCGGCGCTGCGCCCCCCGGAGCTCGCGTGCGGGCCGGGGCTCCTGCCGCGCTGATCCTGCCCGGGCACGCCGGCGCCGAAGCTGCCCGAGCGGGGCGTCCGGTCTGCGACGATGACCGGGTGACGCCCGCCACACCGGCCGGACCGGGCCCCCTCGCATCGGTCGTGGTTCCGGCCCATGACGAGGAGCGGTCGATCGCACGGCTGCTCGACCAGCTGGCGCCCGGAGCGGGCGACGAGTTGCTCGACGTGGTGGTGGTGTGCAACGGCTGCACGGACGCGACGGCGGCCGTTGCCCGGGGCTACGACGTCACGGTGGAGGAGATCCCGCAGGCGTCCAAGCGGGCCGCGCTCGAGCGGGGCGACGCCGTGGCCCGCACCTACCCGCGGGTGTACCTCGACGCCGACGTGGAGATCACCGCGGGCGACGTCCTCCGCCTCGTCGCGGCGGTCGCGACCGGCCGGTACCTCGCGGCCGGGCCGCGCCGGGTCGTCCCTCGCGACGGGGTGACCACGGCGGTGCGGTGGTACTACGACGTCTGGGAGTCGTTGCCCCAGGTCCGCACGGGGCTCTTCGGCCGTGGTGTGGTGGTCGTCTCGCAGGCGGGCGCCGAGCGGATCCACCGGCTGCCGATGCTCATGTCGGACGACCTGGTGATGAGCGAGGCCTTCGCACCGCACGAACGTGTCGTCGTCCCCGAGGCGACGGTCGTGGTCCATCCCCCGCGGTCCGTCCCGGACCTCCTCCGCCGCCGTGTCCGCGTTGCCACGGGCAACGCGCAGAGCGACGCCGCCGGCAGGCGTAGCGACTCGGCACGCACCTCGGTCCGGAGCGTGGCGGGCGTCGTGATCCGCCGGCCCGGGCTGGCGCTCAAGCTGCCGGTCTTCGCCGCAGTGACGCTGGCAGCACACGTGGGAGCACGCCGTGCTGTCCGGCACGGTGACTTCACGACGTGGCGCCGCGACGAGAGCTCGCGTCGGTGATGCGAGCCGTCGCCGACCGGCCTCACGACCGCAGTTCGTGGGCCCGTACTACCCTGGGCACAGGCGCCCGCGAGGAGGTGACCGACCGGTGTATCTACGCGAGCTTGCGCGCAGCCTGATCCGCCGCTGGTACCTCGTCGCCGTCGGCCTCGTCGCCGTCGGTGGACTCGGCGCCTTCGTCCTCACGGTGGTCCAGCCGACCTACCAGGCACGGGCGAACCTCCTCCTGCTCCCCCCTCAGTCCAGCCTCGAGACCGGGGACAACCCCTTCCTTGCGCTCGGTGGGCTCATCCAGCCGCTCGACGTCCTCACCCGCATCCTCGACGCGGGCACGACCCGGGAGGAGCTGCTCTCTGAGACGACGGACGGTGACTACGTCGTCGAGGCGGACACGAGCACCAACAGCCCGATCCTTCTCGTCGAGGCGATGGGCGGTGACGCCGACGAGGCGCTCGGCGTCCTCGAGACCGTCCTCGACGTGGCACCCCCGACGCTGGTGGACCTTCAGGAGGAGCTGCAGATCCCCGCCCGCGACCAGGTCACCACGATGACCCTGACAGTCGACGAGGTCGCGACCCCGGACCGCGGCGACCAGGTCCGGGCCCTGCTGGCTGTCGTGGCCGTGGGGACCGGTGCCGTGGTGCTGCTCGTCGGGCTGGTCGACGGCATCCTGTTGGCCCGGGGCCGTCCGCGCGTCTCGCCGACCGGGAACCGGGCTGGCCCCTCGCCACAACCACCGACCGCGCCGGATCCGACCCTGAAGGACCAGTCCTCGTCGCCGGTACGCGGAGGCCGATGATGGCGAACCGGCGGTCCCCCGTCTCGGTCGTCTGCGTCTTCAACGACGCCGACGTGCGTCGTGACTGTCTCGACCGCTCCGTCTCGGACGGGCTCGCACTCGCCCCGGGGACCGACCTCGTGGCGGTGGACAACACGACCGGCAGGTTCGCTTCGGCGGGAGCGGCCCTCAACCACGGCGTGTCTCTGGCTCGCAACGCCCACGTCGCACTCGTCCACCAGGACGTCTACCTGCACTCCCTCCCGGCCCTCGAGGAGGCCGCGGCGATCCTCGGGTGTGGCGAGTTCGGGCTCCTCGGAGCGGTGGGGATGACGAGGGACGGGCACCTGGTCGGCCGGATCAGGGACCGGGTGGTGCTCTCGGGCCGGACAGCCCGGACGCCACGCGAGGTCGACAGCCTCGACGAGGTCCTCTTCATGGCCTCCCGCGAGCAGCTCATCCGGGAACCGCTCGCCGAGTCCCCCGACCTCGCCTGGCACGCCTACGCGGTGGAGTACGGGCTCCGGGTACGCGGGCTCGGCCGCCGCGTCGGGGCGATCCACCTCCCCGTCACGCACAACAGCCTCTCGGTCAACCTGGACCGGCTTGATGCCGCGCACGCCGCCGTCGCCGCGATGTACCCCGACGTCCTACCGGTGCGCACCACCTGCGGGACGGTGGCCTCGCCGGCGCCCCGGCGACCGCTCCCCCGTCCGATCGAGGCGCAACGCTGGCGCTACCGGTGGGTGCGCGAGTCCCTCGCGGTGCGCCCGGCACACCGGGCGGCACGGGACGTGCCCGTCGTCCTGAGCGACATCCGCCACGAGATCGACGACGTCCTCGAGTGCTTCGGCCGACCGCTGCCGGTGGTCAATCTCGAGCTGCCCGACGACCGGTTCACGCCCGGGTCCCCGCCTCTGGACCTCACCCGACGCGGGCGTCCGCTCTCGGTGCGCACGGCGACGCTCGAGGAGCTCATCGACAACGACGTCACCGCAGAGGGCTCCGCGCTGGTCACGAACGTCCGGCCCTCAGACCTGACTGTCCTCATCCCGGCCCTGGAAGGCCTCCCGCTCCGGCTGGGGTTCCAGGAGGACGCCGGCCTGTGGCTCGCCACCGGCGCGCTGGCCGAGGTCGAGCTGGCCGGGTGGAGACGTGGCGGGGGACGTCCCCTGCTGGCGGCCGGGCGCGCCGTGCGGTCGTAGCCGCCCACTGGCCGCGGCCGCGGCCACCCGCTGGCGGTCCGCCAGCATGTCGGCCGCGGTGAGGGCCACGCCGTGGCGCCGCAGCGCGTGGACGGCGGAGAGCCGTTCACCGGCGGGCAGCAGGCCGAGTGCGGAGCGCAGGGACCCGGGGACGCCCTGGCTGTGCGGCGAGCGCGTGACCACCTGACGAACCAGCTCCTCCAGCGTGCCGGTACGGCGTGGGGGGACCCGGAGCGTGATCTCGGGTGACGAGCGCGCGGCGTGGGCGTAGACCCGTCTCGCCTCGGTCTGCCAGACGTCCGCCCCGTGTCGGTCGAGGATCGACGCCCGGATCGCGTCGCCCGCCTGGTGGCGGGCTGGTGCCTCGTCGACGAGCAGCGACAGCTCCTGGCGCAGTCCGTCGGGAGTCGTGGGACGCGACATCGCCTCGTCGACGCCTTCGGTGTCGGCTCCCAGGACGTCGCACCCCTCGGGGTGCCCCCGGTAGGTGACGACCGGGTTGCCGAGGGTTCCGGACTCCAGCAGGGACGTGAGGGAGGCGAAGGGGAAGGAGTCGAGATACACGTCCGCCGCCTGGTGGAGGAGCCCCACGTGCGGCAGCGGGCCCAGGGCGCGCACCCGGCCGTGGGTCAGCCGCGCCGCGCGCGCCCACTCCCCTTCCGGTGCCGGCCCCGCGGCGAGCAGGCGGGCGTGTCGGTTCCGCAGGAAGACGGGCAGGACCATCTCGACCAGACTCGGTCCGCCGACGGGCTCGTACTTCGACGCGTCGGCTGCGGTCAGGACCAGCACGTCCGTCGGGTCGATGCCCAGCTGCCGTTTCGCGGCCTCCCGGCTCATGGTGCGGGCGGGTGTCTCCAGGGGACGCATGCCCATGACGATCCGCGACGGCTCGACGCCCCTGCGCCGGACCGCCAGGGCGGCTCCGCTGCGGCGCATGCTCAGCAGGGTCTGGGCGATCGAGACGCCGACCCAGAAGACGTGGTCCGCCTGGTCGACGAGGACCACAGGTGCCACGGACGTGCCCTGATCCGCCAGCGCGAGGACCGGGACGACGTCACCCGGATGGGCGTGGACGAGGACGACGTCGGCACGTGCGGCTGCGCGCCTGAGCGCGAGGGCGCGGCCGAGGATGCCGCCGGGCATCGTGTCGGCCCGGACGATCCTCAGGACCCCGTCCCGCCTGCGGGCGTCCAGCTTCTCGGGCAGGGGGGTGGTCAGCTGGCGGGTGAGGAGGAGGACGTGCCGTCTGCCCCTGTCCTGGTCCGCCCAGCTCGCGATGTACTGGGTCGAACCCCCGCTCTGGTAGGCCTGGGTGGCGACGTGGAGCACGGTGCCCGGGTCGGACGTCCGTGCCACCTCCACGCGCGTCCGGGGCAGCCGACGGCCGACGTCGATGAGCAGCTGCTCGAGCTCGGCGCTGGCGAAGATGCCGGACGGGTTGAGCCACGCGTGGTGCGCGGCGACCTGGCACGACGCCGCCGCGGCCGCGAGCCGCCCCTGGTCGAGCAGCGTGCGCGCCGATACGAGGAGGTGGGCGAAGGCGACGTGGTCCCGGTCGAGGCCGTCGCGCGATCCGGTCACACGGTCACCTCCTCCTGGTCGGGGGACGCGACGGAGCGCAGCCGGAGGAGCGCGCCCCGGTCCAGCCACAGCAGCACGGCCATGACGACCGCCGCCCCGCCGGCGGCCGTGAGGGACGCCGCGGCCGGCGCCATCGTCGTCGTCGCCGCCCAGGCTCCGGCACCACCGAGCGCCGACACCGCTGCGGGCAGCGCCAGGCGCCTGAGTGCAGCAACGGAGGTGATGCCCGCCCGCTGCAGGTGGAAGAGGTACAGCGGCAGGAGAACGAGCGCCGCGGTGGCGGCCTGCGCCAGCGCGACACCGCGGATACCGTCCGCCACCGCGCCGAGGAGCTGCGCCGGCAGGACCACCAGCAATGACAGGACCTGGATCCTCAGGAGGACGCCGGAGGCGCCGGCGATCACGAGGTAGTCGTAGGCGAGCTCGAAGACGATCCGGAACGCGGCGAAGAAGGCGAGCCACACGAGCGCGGCGGCAGCCGGCGCCCATACGTCCCCGTAGACGAAGGGCACCACGGCCGACGCTGCGCCGGCCAGGAGCAGACACACCGGGAATGCCACGGCTGCCACCACACCGAGGATCGCCGTGAACGTCCGGCGCATCTCGTCAGGATCGTGCTTGAGACGGGCGAAGACGGCCGGAGCGACCGACCGCAGCGGCTGCGAGAACACGTTCACGGGCCAACTGGACAGGTTCGCGGCGAGGACGTAGAAGCCCAGCGCCGTCGATCCCAGCATGCCGCCGACCACGAGCTGGTCGGCGTTGCCCAGCGCGAAGACGATGACGCTGGCACCGGCGAGCGGCAGGCCGAACTGGAGGAGCGGTCGGACGTGGGTCCGGTCGAGGCCCAGTCGGAACGGGAAGGGCGAGAGCACGAGGAAGAGCACCGCGGAGGCGAGCGCACCCGCCAGGCGGCCGACAGCGAGGCTCATCGCCCCCGTGCCGGTCAGCGCCAGCGTCAGCGAGACCAGCGCACCGAGCCACACGCCCACCTGGTCGATGAGCATCTTCCGGCGCTGGAGGAACTGTCGCTGCATCACCATCGCGGGGGTCGCGACCACGCCGCTGACCACGACGGCGACCGCCAGGAGTCGCACCACCGGGGTGGCGCCCGGGTCGCCCATCTCACGGGCGAACGCAGGTGCCGCGGCGAAGGCGATCCCGAACACGGCCAGACTGCTCACCACCGAGATGGTCGAGACCGTCGGGGCGATCAGGCGCGGGTCACCGGCCCACCGCACGATCGCCAGGCTCACGCCGAGCTCGTTGAGGCTCAGGGCCGCCGTGAGGGCGACCAGCGCGACGGCGAAGGTGCCGAACTCCTCCGGGCCGAGAAGGCGTGCCAGCACGATGCCGATGGCCAGGGTCCCGATCCGAGACGCCACCGTGTTCGCGAAGCTCCAGGCCAGCGCCCTGGGCGCCCGACCTACATCCTCCGGCGTCCCGGTCGCTCCGGCACGGGCTCGTCCTGAGGCGCGGTCCGCCCGCTCACCGCCCGCGGTCTCCCGTGGACGATCCCGGTGCGCGGCCCGGTGACGACGCCGGCTCATCCCTGCGTCCTATCCGCGGGCCCGGGCCATGGCCGGCCGTGGGCCGGGCACGGCGCTCTGCAGTGCCGCCACCACGAGGTCCTGCTGCTCGTCCGTGAGGTGCGGGTAGAGGGGCAGCGAGAGGATCGCGCCCGCTGCCCGCTCGGCCACGGGGAAGGAGCCCGGACCGAGCCCGAGGTGCGAGTAGGCGCGGGTGAGGTGCAGCGGAGTGGGGTAGTGGATGCCGGCGCCGACGCCGGCACCCTGGAGCTCGCCGAGGATCCTGTCCCGGTCGGCCACGCGCACCACGTACAGGTGCCAGACGTCTTCGTTCCCTGGCGCAGAGGCGGGCGTGCGTACCCCCGCCGTCCCCGCGAGGAGGCTGGTGTACCGCTGCGCGGCGGCTCGGCGACGGCCGTTCCACCTCTCGAGCCGCGTGAGCTTTGCCCGCAGCACCACCGCCTGGACCGTGTCCAGGCGCGAGTTGAACCCCACCACCTCGTGGTCGTACTTCGTGCGGGAGCCGTGTGCGGCGAGCACCCGGACCCGGTCGGCGATCGTGGGGTCGTCGGTGGTCACCGCACCCGCGTCGCCGGCGGCACCGAGGTTCTTGCCCGGGTAGAAGCTCGTCGCCGCGGCGGCACCGATGTGGCCCGCGGCGCGGCCGAGCTGCCGGGCGCCCTGGGCCTGGGCGGCGTCCTCGACCACCGGCAGACCCGCTTGCGCCGCGAGCGCCGTCACCGCCTCCATGGGGGCCACCTGACCGAAGAGGTGCACGGGCACCACCGCCTGGGTCCGGGTGGTCAGGGCCCGCTCGACGGCGGCGGGGTCGATGAGCAGGTGGTCCTCGTCGACGTCCACCAGGACGGGCCTGGCCCCGATGCGCGAGACCGCCTCGGCGGTGGCGATAAAGGTGTTGGCCGGGAGGACGACCTCGCCCCCCGTGGTGACCCCCACCGCCCGCAGCGCCAGCTCCAGGGCGTCGGTGCCGTTGGCCACGCCGACGCAGTGGGCCGCGTTCACGAAGGCGGCGTACTCCGCCTCGAACTTCGCGACGGCAGGCCCTCCGATGAAGGCGGCCGTCGCGAGGACCTCGCGCAGCCCGGCGTCCACCTCCTCGGCGACCTCCCTGTGCTGCGCGGCGATGTCGACCAGGGGCACTCTCATCGTCGGGCTCCCTCACGGACGGTCCGGCCGGCCCCGGACGGGTCCGGGCCCGGGGCGCCCGACGTCAGGGGGCCGGCCGGGACGCCCGCCCAGACCTGCCCGGCCGGCACGTCGCCCAGGACGACGGCGCCCATCCCGATCGTGGCCCCGGGACCGATCTCGACGTGCTCGCGCAGGCACACGTTCATGCCGACGTACGCCCCCTCGCGCACCGTGACGGACCCCCCGAGACTCGCCCCGGCACAGACCGTGGCGAAGTCGTCGAGCACGTCGTCGTGGGTGAGCGAGGCGTTGGGCATCAGGACGACGTGCCTGCCGACGCGCACGTCTGCCGTGATCGCCACCTGCGCCAGCACGACCGATCCTGCCCCGATGGTGCAGCCCGGGGGGACGTCGACGCTCGGGTGCTTGACGACCGCGTACCGGGAGTCCTGCACCCCCGCGGACGCCAGCCGGTCCGCAAGCGATCGCCGCACGACGCCGCGACCGGCGCACAGCACGAGCATGGCGCCGGGGTGCCGGTCCACCTCCGCCGGCCCGCCGAGCACCGGGACGCCGTCGAGCTCGGTCCCGTGCGTCGCGGGGTCGTCGTCGAGGACGCCGACGAGCTCGTGGCTCCCACTGGAGCGCACCAGGGCGATGACCTCCCGGGCCAGGCCACTCGCAGCCACCAGCAGCAGATCGGGCCGGCTCCTCACGGTCGCACCCCCGCGGGGACGGACGTGAGGACGTCGAGGACGCGCGACTGCTCGTCGTCGGTCATCTCGTGGAAGAGCGGCAGGATCAGGGTGGAGTCGGTCAGTCGCTCCGTCACCGGCAGCGGTGCGTGCGGGTACCCCGCGTAGGCCGGCTGGCGATGGGCCGCCATGATGCCCCGCCGGGCGGAGATGTCGGCCCGCGCAAGCCTGGCGAGGACCTCCTCGCGGTCGATCCCCCGCTCGGGCGCGACCTCGAGCCAGTACGACTGGAAGTTCGTCTCCCCCCACGGCGGGTCGGCCACCGGACGCAGCCCAGGCGTGCCGGCGAGGGCGTCGGTGTAACGACGGGCGAGCTCGCGCCGTCGCCGCACGATCTCGGGCAGCCGGCCGAGCTGAACGAGACCGACGGCAGCCTGCAGGTCCGTCATCCGGTAGTTCCAGCCGACCTCGGCGTACTCCTCGGCTGGTGCGAGCACGCTGGCGTGCCGGGCCGAGGCCGAGATGGTCATCGCGTGCTCGCGCAAGGTCCGGGCCCGCGCCGCCCAGTCCTCGCGTGCCGTCGTGATCATTCCGCCCTCACCGGTGGTGAGGACCTTGCGGGGGTGGAAGGACCATGCGGAGATGTCGGCGCCGGCACCGACCGGCCGCCCACGGTAGGCCGACCCCACGGCACAGGCGGCGTCCTCGACCACGACGATCCCGAGCGGGTCGCACAGAGCGCGCACGTCGTCGAGGTCGACCGGCACGCCGCCCTGGTCGACGACGACCACGGCGCGCGTGCGCTCGCTGAGCACCGGCTCGACCGTCCCCGCCGTCACGTTGCCCGTCACCGGGTCGACGTCGGCGAAGACCGGTCGCGCACCGGCGTGCACGACGACGTTCGCCGTCGCGATGAACGAGAACGAGGGGACGACGACCTCGTCGCCGGGACCGATGCCGGCGACGACGAGGGCGAGGTGGAGAGCGGTGGTGCACGAGGAGGTGGCGACAGCGTGCCGTGCCTGCTGCGCCTCGGCGAAGGCCTCCTCGAACCGGGCGACCCGGGGGCCCTGCGCCACCCAGCCCGACGCGACGACCTCGGCGAGAGCTGCGGCCTCCTCCTGCCCCAACCAGGGCCGCATCACGTTGATCCGAGTCATCGCCGGACCGCCGCTCGTCCCGCAGCGATCGCCTCACGCTGCGGCCGCCACCACTCCACCAGCATCCGCAGGCCCGCCTCCAGTCCGATCTCCGCCTCGAAGCCGAGCTCCCTCCTGGCGCGAGAGGTGTCGGCGAGGCGCCGGGTGACGCCGTTCACGGCCCGCTCGGGGCCGATCTCGACGTCGAGGTCGCTGTCCATCGCGCGCAGCAGGGCGCGGGCGAGGTCCAGGAGAGAGGTTTCCCGACCACTCGCGATGTTGTAGGCACCTTCTACGACCTGGCTCCCCGCGGCGAGGACGTTGGCGCGGGCGATGTCGGGCACGCAGATGATGTCCATCGTCTGGCTGCCGTCACCGAAGATGACCGGTGGCAGCCCGTCCGCGATGCGCTCCATCCACCGCACGAGCACCTCGGTGTACAACCCGTGCACGTCCATCCTGGGCCCGTAGACGTTGAAGTACCGCAGGCTGACGTGGTCGAGGCCGCGCATGGCGCGGAAGCTGCGCAGCAGGCCCTCGCCGAAGGACTTCGCCGCGCCGTAGATCGTGTTGTTATGGTGGTGGTGGTGGCGCTCGGGCGTGGGGAACTCCTCGGCCAGCCCGTACACCGAGGCGCTCGAGGCGGCGACGATCTTCGACACGCGGTGGTCGGCTGCGGCCTCGACCACGTTGTAGGTGCCGTCGACGAGTACCTCCAGTGCGAGCCTGGGGTCCTCCGCGCACTGCGTGATCCGGATCGCGGCCTGGTGGAACACGAGGTCCTTGCCCCGGGTGAGGTCGTGCACGAGGTCGCGGTCGCGGATGTCGCCGTCGACAAGCTGGACGCGGCCGCTCGCCAACGCATCGGCGAGGTTCTCCCGCCGTCCGCGGACGAGGTTGTCCACCACGTCGACATGGGCGACGCCCGCGTCCAGGAGATGGTCGACGAGTGTGGAGCCGATGGTCCCGGCGCCGCCGGTGACGAGGGCGGCCGCTCCGTGCAGCGCAGTCATGCCCGCACCTCCAAGAGCGGGTGGGCCGGCTCCACCTCGACCAGTCCGCCGCCGTGGTCCAGGCTTCGTCGGCTGGCCTCGAGCACGCCGAGCACCCTCAGGCCCGCGGCGCCGTCCGTCCGTGGGCTGCGCCGCTGCCGGATGCTCGCGGCGAGCTCGGCGACCATCTGGCCGAGTGCCTCCCGCTCCGGCAGAGCCGGCGCCCACGCGTCGCCGAGCCGGTACGAGACGTTCACGGCTGCCTTCTTCCCGCCGTTCGTGAGCTCGTCGAGCACGACGCCGCGGTCGTAGACGGTCAGGCGCTGGTTGGGGTTGAGGTCGTCCCAGACCATCGTTCGTCTGCTTCCCCCGACGACCATCTGCCGGATCTTGGTGGGACTGAGCCAGTTGACGTGCACGTGGGCGATCGCTCCGCCGGCCAGTGGCAGGGTGAGGTACCCGACGCACGGCTGTCCCGCCCCGATGGGATCCGCCCCCTGAGCGGCGACACCGCGCGGTACCAGCCCGCCGGGCAGGATGAAGTCCAGAATCGACAGGTCGTGCGGCGCGAGGTCCCAGAACACGTCCACGTCCGGCTGGACGAGTCCGAGGTTGATGCGGACCGAGTCGACGAACAGGACGTCCCCGAGGGCCCCGGTCGCGATGAGCTCCTGCATCTTCAGGACGACCGGGGTGTAACAGAAGGTGTGGTCCACCATGAGCACGCGGCCGACCTCGTGCGCGCGTGCCACCATCTCGCGGCCCCTCGCCGACCCGTCGGCGATGGGCTTCTCCACGAGGACGTGCTTGCCTGCGTCGAGCGCAGCCAGGGCGAGCGAGGCGTGGGTGCGGGCGGGGGTCGCGATGGCGACCGCGTCGACGTCGTCGCGGGCGAGCAGCTCGGCGGTGGACGTCATGACCTCCACGGTGCTGCGGGCGCCGACGACCCGCCGGGCACGGTCGGCGTCGAGGTCGCAGACCGCGACGAGGTCCCAGTCGGGGCTGTTCCGGAAGTTACGGGCCAGGTTCGGCCCCCAGTAGCCTGCTCCGACGACGGCGGCGCGCAGCGGTTCGTCCTGAGTCATGGTCTCTCCTCGCTCCGGCACTCAGGGTTGGATGATGAACACCGGGTCGACCCAGTAGTTCGTGGTCGAGGTGTTGGTGGGGTACCCGGTGGCGTACAGGTAGACGCCACCCTTGGCCTGTGCGGTCAGCGGTCCTCTGGTGTACGGGCTGGAGAGCCCTCCGCGGGTCACCGAGTACCGGCCCGAGGTGGTGTGGTAGGAGACCGCGTAGACCTGTCCTGCGGTGACGGGGACAGGCTCCGCGAAGCTCACCCGCTGCCAGCCGGACGCGCTCTCGTCCGCGGAGGCGGCGCTCGCCAGAAGTGTGCCGTCCGGGGACCAGAGCATGACCGTCTTCGTCCCGGTGTTCGCGAGACCCTTGTAGAACCGCACGCCGGTGACGTAACCGTCGACCCCGGTCGTGAACCGGACGCCGACCTGGACAGCCGAGCGGTCGTTCCATGACTCGTTCGACGGCACGGCCGTGTCGGGCCACAGGGAGCACGGACAGTCGGCCGCGGAGAAGGCGGAGGTCGCGAAGCTCCAGGACCCGCCGCTCAGAGCCGTACCACCCATCGAGGCGACGACGGAGACAGTGGCGCTGGACGGCAGCGGCGACGCGGGAGCGAACGTCACCGTCCGCGTGAGCGCGTCGTAGGTGGATGCTCCGGCGATCGGCCCCTCGGGGCCGGAGACGGCAAGGGTCGGTTCGGCGTATGGGGCCTTGGACAGGGTCGCCGTGATGGTGCTGTCGATGGAGACGCTGTCGGCACCGCCCGGAGGGTCGGTCGAGACCACGGTCGGCGCGGAGATCGCAGCAGGCGAGAAGACGACGTCGACGAGGTAGTTGGCGCCGGAAGAGCTGATCTCGGTCGGGAAGCCGCCGCCGTAGCGGAACCGGCCGTTCGACGTCGACGGTGCGGTCAGCGGACCGGCGACGTGGTCGGCTGCGAAGTAGCCCGTGGTCCGCGCGAACCCGCCCTCCGGCGCCAGGTAGGAGACGACGTAGTCGGTGTCGGCGGCAATCTCAACCGGCTCCGCGAACGTGGCCGACTGCCAACCGGAGTCGGTCTCTCCCGTGAAGTCCACGGTCGCGAGACGGGTACCGCCGACCGTCCACAGGGAGCCCGTGTGGGTACCCGTGTTCAACGGCCCCTTGTAGAACCGTATGCCGGTGACGACGCCGGACTCGGACGAACTGAACGTGGTTCCGAGCTCGATCAGGTCCGGCTCGGGGACCGAGCTCGTCTCCGGCAAGAGGTTGCCGAAGAGTGTGCACGGGCACTCCACCGCGGCGGTCTGGAAGGACCAGGTCCCGTCCGTGACGGTCGTGCCACCGACCGTCACGGCGGCGGTCAGGGCGGCCGTGGCTGGCAGCTGACCCGAGGGTGTGAACGAGACCTGACGAGCGGTCGCGTCGTAGGAGCTCTGCCCGAGTACCGGGCCGGCGGGCCCCGTCACCGTGAGCTCGGGCGTGGTCGGCGGCGCCTTGGAGAGCGTCGCTGTGATCACCTTGTCCAGCGCGACCGCTTCGGCGCCATCAGCCGGATCCTTGGCCGTGACCGTGAGCGGGGCGGGCTCCCCGGGCGTGAACACGACGTCGACGAAGTAGTTCGCGCCGCCGTACGTGGACGTCGGGAAGCCGCCACCGTACCGGTACCACCCGTTCTCCGGTCCGGCCGTGAGCGGCCCGACGGTGTAGGGACCGCCGGAGAAGAAACCCGTCGTGGCCGAGTAGCCGCCGCCGGGGGCGAAGTACGAGGCCATGTACGTGGTGCCCGGTGCGACCTCGACGGGCTCGGAGAAGTGGGCGGTCTGCCAGCCGCCGGTCGTCCCTGCGCTGAACTGCACGGTGGCGAGCTGCTGACCCGTGTCGCTCCAGAGTGTGCCGGTGTGGGTGCCGGAGTTCTGCGGACCCTTGTAGAACCGGATGCCCGTGACGAAGCCGGCGGTGGACGGCGTGAAGGTGACCCCCAGCTCCAGTGATCCGGTGTCCGCCACCGACGCCGTGGCGGGCACGTCCCCCGAGAAGAGCGTGCACGGGCAACCGGTCTCATCGGCCGTCTCGAAGGACCACGACTCCGGCTGCTCGCCGGTGGCGGTGGCCTCGGCGGTGTACGGCGCTGCCAGGGCGAGGGGAGCGTCCGGGGCCAGGACGAGGGTCTTGCCGTCAGCCGCGACGGTCACCTCTCCGGTCACCGCACCGTCCGGGCCCGTCAGCGTGAGCGTGCTACCGGTTGGGACGGCGCCGGAGAACGTGGCGGTCACGGTCGTGGCGGTGTCCACACCGATAGCGCCCGGCCTGGGCTGCTGGCTCACCACTGTCAAGGGCTGCGGGTCGGGCTCGAGGACGACATCGACGAGGTACGTGGTCGAGGACCCGGCGCCCGGGAACCCGTCGGCGTAGGTGTACGCGCCGCCGTTCGGCGAGACCCGCAGCGGTCCGCGCTGAACCCAGTCGGTGTAGGCGGCTGGTGTGTAGGAGTACCGGCCCACGGTGGTGCGGTACGAGGCCACGTACCGCACGTCTTTCTCGATGGCGACCGGCGCGTCGAACGTCAGGGTCTGCCAGCCCTGGGTCGTCTCCGCGGTGAAGGTTCCCTGCGCCAGGATCGTGCCGGTCTCGGTCCACAGGGTGCCGACGTGGGTTCCGATGTTCCCGGGGCCCTTGTAGAACCGGACCGCGGTGACCTTGCCGGACTGCGAGCTGGTGAAAGTGACGCCGAGGGTGACGGCGTCGGTGTCGGCCGCCTCCAGGACCTCGGGCGTGCTGACGTCGCCGAACAGCGAGCAGGGGCACTGGCCCTCGGTCGCGTTCGGCGCCGCGGTGGTGAAGGTCCACGAGGTCGCGCCCTCGATACCCACACCCCGCGGGTCCGTCGCGCTCACCTCGGCGGTGTAGTCGGTGGTCGTAGCGAGGGGCTGGTCCGGGGTGAACGCGGCGGTGCGGGTGGTGGAGTCGTAGGTGGTGGTGCCGGTGACAGGGGTCCCGTCGGCGGCGTGCAGCGTCATGGCGACGCTCGTGGTGTCCACCGGCTTCGACATCACCGCGGACACAGCTGTGCCCCAGGGCACGCTGCTCGAGCCGGGCAGGGGTGACTGGGAGCCGATGGCGAGCGGGGTGTCGTCGACGGTGTTGAAGACCACGTCGACGTAGTAGTGGCTCGAGTTGTAGCTGGAGCTCGGGAACTGACCCGGTGCCGCGTAGACACCCGAGCTCGACGAGCCGAACCCACCGGGAACGGTGAGCGGGCGGGCATCGACGCCGAAGCTCCAGAACGCGTCGGACTTCGCGGCGTACCGGCCGTTGGGTGCCGTGTAGGACACGACGTAGGTCGTGCCGGCCGAGAGCGCGACCGGTGTGGTGAACAGTGCCGTCTGCCAGCCGGATGCGCTCTCATCGGTGAACTGCACCGACCCCAGCCGCTGACCCGTGCTAGTCCAGACCGACCCCGTGTGCGTGCCGGTGTTGCCCGTGCCCTTGTAGAAGCGCACGCCCGTCGCGAAGCCGTCGACCGTCGGGCTGAACGTCAGGCCGAGCTCGAGGCCGGCACCGTCGTTGACCTCAGGCTGCGCCGGCACCTCGGCGCCGAACACGCTGCACGGGCAGGAGACGCTGACGTCGACCCGTGCCGCATCGCCGATGTTGGCGCTGTCGTCCACGGCGCGGACCAGCAGCGGGGTGGATGCGAGGCCGTGCTGCACGTAGGTGTAGGTCCATTGCTCCGTTCCGGTCGCCGGGTGCCAGCTGGTGCCTCCGTCGGTGGACACCTCGACTCCCGCGACGCGCCCGCCGCCGGTGTCGGCGGCGGTTCCGGTGGCGGTCACAGAGGTGCCGTTGGCGATGGACTGCCCGGCCGTCGGCGTCGTGACCGAGACCGACGGACCAGTCGTGTCGGTGGTCTTCGTGGCGGCGACGAGACCACTCTGAAGCGTGGCCGGCTGGACACCCATGTCCGCAAACAGGTTCACCGTCGCCTGCTGCATGCGCGGGTCGGGGGCGGCGCCGTCACCGTCATGCTCCTGGTCCAGTCCCCAGGACCACTGGATGCTGCCGGTGGAGAAGACGAGGGCTCCGCTGGGCGCGCGGTACAACGTGGTGTGATGCGTGGTGGTGCCCTCGGCGACAACGCGACCGAAGTCCTGCAGGTACTGCGGTACCTCGCCCGTCGTCGTCGAGAGCCGGATGAGCCCCTCGGGCCGGAAGCCGTTGTCGAGGTCCTCGTTCGACTCGTACCCAACGGTGTGGGGCGCCAGCTCGGCCGTGCCACCCGCCGGAAGGGAGGACAGGGAGGTGTTGCGCCACAGCCGGTACTTGCCCTCCTCGGCCGAGACTCTGACGGGCAGGTCCGAGTAGTTCACCATGTAGGCGGTTCCGGTGACGCCGTTCTCGGGGAGCCCGCCCCCGTTCTGCGTCGAAGCGAACCGCGGGTCCCGCCACGTGCCGGTCCACTCGGGCGAAGGGTCGATCTTCGTGTCGGCCCAGGTCTCCTTGTACGACACCATCGTGCGGTAGGCGGTCGGCTCGCCCGCGACTGAGTCCTCCCACCGGATGCGCCAGTAGCCCTCGTTGCCGGTGAAGAATCCGAGGCTGACTCCGGCGTCGCGGGCGGCCTCGATGTTGGCGCGCTGACGTCCGGACCAGTACTCGTCGTGGCCGACCGAGAGGAACGCATCGTGCGTCTTGAGCAGCTCCCCCCGGCGGTCGGTGTCGACGTCGGTGCTGTAGCTGACGTCGTAGCCGTTGCGCTCGAGGAACCGCACCATGGCGTACTCGGAGGCGAAGTAGAAGTCCCGTCCCGAGGCGTGTGCGCGGGTGTTGAAGGGCCTGTTGTAGCTCAGCTTGTACGCCCGTCCGTTGACGGCACCCTCGTAGAAGCTCGAGCCGCCGTAGGAGTTGTACGCGTGCCATGTCGTGTCCGACGTCTGGAACAGCACGTCGGAGGCGCCGGTGTCGTCGCGGACGACGAACGTGATGTGGCTCGACTCGTTGGTGTCCGCCCGGTGCAGGCGCGCGATGTAGACCCCCGAGACCGCGCTGGTCGGGACGTCCCAGGAGGCGGAGACGGCCCAGTTCCCACAGTCGTACAGCTCGGTGGTGAGATCCGAGACGCACTCCGGCTGGCTCTGAGGCAGGGACGCGGCCGGGGCCACGGTCGCGATCTCTCGGGCGCCGAGCCCGCCGTACCAGCCGGTGCGGTAGATCGTCACCGTGTACGCCTGGGCGTCGGTGTCGATCTTGAAGTCGACCCGCTGGCCCTTGTTGACGCTGATGTCCGTGGCGAAGCCCTGGATACCTTCGTCGCCCGCGTTCCGGATGTCCCACTCCGCGGGGTCGGTCCCGGGCTTGGAGTTCTCGCAGGTGATCTCGTTCCCGGCGGGTCCGCACGGGTCCGCCGAGGCGGGCGTGGCGGCCACCGCGATCACGACCGGGGACAGCATCGCCGCCCCCAGGAGGGCACCCGCCACCCGTCGCCGTGCTGTCCGGAGGACGGCTGCCGGTGCTCTCATCGCCCCCGCCTCCTCTCGGTCGCTCCGTCTCCGCGCATCGCAGACGACGCCGTCTGACCCACACGGGCCTCGTCGTTGAAGTCTCGTGGGGGGACGTGGTGAGTAGGGATGAGAGAGAGGATGAATTCACCGTTCGCGCGGGTGAATCGTCCACGGGCGCCCCGGGTGATGTCGTGACCGGTGCAGGGTGACGCCGACCTCCCCCGCCAGGGACGGAAGGCCTACTTCTTCCCGATCTGAGCCTCACCCTCTCGGCTGGACGAGGGTGAGAGGCGTGCGGGGCCGACATGGCTCAACCCCCAGCCATAGGGGCTTGTTGGCCTACCGGCCGGCGAAGATCGTTCTTCACCATGACGACGGGACGCACGCTGCTGGTGGCCTCGACCGGTGGGCATCTCGAACAGCTCCACCGGCTCCGCAGCAGGTTCCGCCCCGTGCTCGGTGAGGTGGAGTGGGCGACCTTCGACGATCCTCAGGCTGAGTCGTTGCTGGCCGGAGAGGTCGTGCACACGGTGCCCTACATCCCGCCGCGCGGGTACGCACAGGTGGCCCGCGCCGTCCCCACGGCGGTGAAGCTGCTCTCGGGCGGCAGGTTCGCACGCATGATCAGCACCGGCTCGGGGATCGCGCTCGCGTTCGTGCCGGTGGCCCGGTCCTTCGGGGTCGCGGCCCACTACGTCGAGAGCGCCGCCCGGGCCGAGGGTCCCAGCATGACCGGCCGCCTGGTCTCGCACGTGCCAGGCACACGCCTGTACGCGCAGTACCCCTCGTGGGCGGGCCGCTCGTGGCAGTACCGGGGCTCGCTCTTCGACGACTTCCGTCCGGCGCAGCGGGCGGTGACGTCGACGCAGGCCAAGCGCGTGGTGATCACCCTCGGCACGATGCGGGGGTACGGCTTCCGGCGGGCGGTCGAGCACCTGGTCAGGGTCGTGCCCCACGTACTGGCCGGAGACGCTCAGGTGTTGTGGCAGGTGGGCTGCACCGACGTCTCCGGCCTTCCCGTCGACCCACGCACGGAGGTGCCCTCCGCCGAGCTGCACCGGGCGATCGCCGAGGCCGACCTGGTGGTGGCCCACGCGGGCATCGGCTCGTGCCTGGCGGCTCTGGACGCCGGGCGCTGCCCGGTGATAGTCGCCCGGCAGCCGGAGCTGGGCGAGCACGTCGACGCCCATCAGCGCATGATCGCGGCCGAGCTGGACCGGCGCGGGCTTGCGGTGTGGCGGCGTCCGGAGGAGCTGACTGCAGCCGACCTGGTCACCGCCATGAGCCGTACCGTCGAGCGGCTGGACACCCCGGGGCCGTTCGCCCTGGCCGACACGTTGCGCGACGCCCGGACCACCGGGCATCACGGCGCCCACGTGGCGGACCACACGCCGCGTCGCCCCTTGCGCCGGGCCTCGTGACCGCCTCCGCGTCACCCCCTTTGCACCGGGCCTCGTGACCGGCCCGGAGCCGCTCAACGCGCGGCTGTGTGCAGCTGTTGCTGCGCCTTCTCCAGACCTAGGACGACGACGTTCTCGATCACGTCCGCGGCCTCCTCCAGGGTGACACCGAGACCGGGCCGCTCGGCGACGGCGAAGTCGCGCAGCACGAAGTCGGCCGCCTCCATGCGGCCCGGCGGACGTCCGATGCCCACACGCAGCCGCACGTAGTCCTTCGCGCCCAGCGCCGAGGAGATCGACCGGAGGCCGTTGTGGCCGCCCTCGCCGCCGTCGCGCTTGAGCCGCAGCGTCTCCGCCGGCAGGTCGAGCTCGTCGTGGACCACGAGCAGCTGCTCAGGGCCGACGTCGTAGAAGCGGGCGAGCGCGGCGACCGAGGCCCCCGAGACGTTCATGTACGACGCCGGCTTGGCCAGGACCACGCGGGGTCCGGGAGCGCCGCCCGGCAGAGTTCCCAGGCGGCCGTCGAGGACCTGCGCCCTGGCCTTGTGCGTGGTGAACGTGCCGCCGATCCGGCTCGCGAGCACGTCGAGGACCATCTGCCCCACGTTGTGGCGGTTACCTGCGTACTGCGGCCCCGGGTTCCCCAGGCCGACGACGAGCCACGGACTCATGCTCTCCCTCTCCTCCGGCGCCGTCACCCTCGTGGGGGTGCCGCCGCCCCATCCTCTCGTGGGACGCGCCCGCGTGCAGCATCCGCCGGGGACGCCCTCGCGGGGGAACGACGCGCGCCCAGGCCGGGGGGCCTGGGCGCGGTGCCGTGCGGTGCGGTGCGGGGAAGCCTCAGGCCTCCTCGGACCCCTCACCGGCAGAGGCGGCCGGGGCAGCAGCGGTCTCGCCCTCGGCGGCCTCGGTCTCCTCCTCCTCGGCGCGCGGGGTGGAGATGAGGACGACGATCGTCTCGGGGTCGGCGTCGATCGTGGCGCCCTCGGGGCGCGGGATGTCGGCGATGCGGACCTGCGCGCCGTCCTCGAGGCCCTCGACCGAGATGACGATCTGCTCGGGGATGGACGTCGCCGGGACCGTGACGGTCAGCGTCTGCTGCTCGACCTGGTGGATGGTCCCGGGGGCCGACTCGCCCTCGACGTGGACCGGGATCTCGACGGTGACGCGCTCGCCCTTGCGGACGACCACGAAGTCGATGTGCTCGATGGTGCGGCGGACCGGGTCGCGCTGGATGTCCTTAGCGAGCGCGAGCTGCTCGCCACCCTCGATGTCGAGGTTGATGAGCGCGTTGGCGTGACCCTTGACCGCGAGGAAGGTCTCGTGGGAGGGCAGGGCGAGGTGCTGGGGGTCGGTGCCGTGCCCGTAGAGGACGGCGGGGATGAGGCCGCTGCGGCGGGCGCGCCGGGCGGCGCCCTTGCCGAACTCGGAACGGATGGTCGCAGAGAGCTTGATCTGGTCAGCCACGGGGGTCTCCTCGGGGGCGTTCGGGTTTCTCGATGGGCGGTGGGCCTCAGCGTGGGACGTCGTACGGACGGCGCAACGAGGCACCACCGCGTCGATCACGGAACCGGGGGCTCCGCAGGTGCGGTGCCCGGAGCCTGCTGGCCCGTCCGGCGTCCCTCGCCGAGGCAACCTGCACATCTTAGCCGCTCCCCGCGGGGTGGCGGTAACCGGGCGTTGTGGGGTCGACCGGGAGCGCCTCGGCGAGATCGCCGCCAGACTGTGGCAGTGGGCGGGCGCCGTCCCGCGTGAAGGAGCCTTGATGACCGACCAGCCGACGAGCGTGACGATCCCCACAGACGACGGCGACATGCCTGTTCACCTCTGGCTCCCGCCGTCGGGCACCGGTCCCGGACTCGTGGTGCTGCAGGAGATCTTCGGCGTGAGCCGCTACGTCCGGTCGCGCTCGGCCGACCTTGCCGCGCTGGGGTACGTCGTGATCGCGCCGGAGATCTACTGGCGGCTCGACGACGCCGGGTTCGACGAGTCGGGTGAGGACTTCCTCGAGCGCGCGATGGGTCTCGTCGCCCGGCTCGACCGGCCGCGTGCCGTCGCCGACGCCGTCGCTGCGCTCGGGGCGCTGCGCGGCCGGGCCGAGGTCACCGGCGGCGCCGGCGTCCTGGGGTTCTGCTTCGGCGGGGGCCTGGCGTTCGAGGTCGCCGCCCGCGCGGACCCGGACGTCCTCGTCGCCTACTACGGCTCCGCCCTGCCGCAGCTGCTCGACCTCGCACCGGCCGTGCGCGCGCCGAGCCTGCACCACTTCGGCACGGAGGACGCCTACATCCCGATGGCGACCGTCGAACGGATCCGCGAGGCCGTCGCGGGTCCCGGGGTCGAGCTCCGGCTGCACGAGGGCGCCGGTCACGCCTTCGACAACCCGCACCCGATGTTCCACCACGCCCGCGCGAGCGCCGAGGCGTGGGCCCAGACGACCGACTTCCTCGCCCGCCGCATGCCCGTGTAAGGGCCACCACCTCATCGGCCACCGCGTGCAGCCCCCCCGGGGGGGGTACCCACCGAGGCGGCCAGGGCCCACCGCACGAGGGCCGTCCACCTCTGGCCACCGCGTGCCGGCGGCCGACGGCGGCGGTCTCAGCGGGCCACCACGCCGACGCGGGCCATGACGGCACGGAAGCGGTCGACGTCCCAGGCGTCGGTCCACGTCCACCGGACGACGCCACCGACGACCAGCCGGAGCCGGTCCTCCCGCTGCTTCTCCCGCCACAGGACCTCGGTCCCGCCGGCTCCGTACTTCGTGCGGCCGTCGAACTCGCCGGCAAGGCGCAGGCTCTCCCACCAGAAGTCGGTCCGGGCCACGAAGCCGTCCGCGTCCCTGAACTCGCGCTGGAGCTCGGGCAGAGGAAGCCCGAGCTCCATCATGCGAGCACGGCTGACGGACTCCCCCACCGACTCCGACCGGCCGTCGGCGGCCAGCACCACCGCCCGTGCACGCCGCGCACCCCTGGCACCGTTGACCTGGTCGAGCTCGACCATCAGGTCCTCACGCGTCGCTGCGCCCGTGCGGAGCGCATGGTCCGCAGCAGGCAGCGCGGAGGCCAGGGGGCGACCACGTGCGAGGTCGACGACGGTCCGGGCGACGGATGTGACGAGCACGCCGCCGACCGAGGTCACGGAGGGGATCGTCTGCACGCGGTGCCGCCGGATCCCGGCGGACGACCGCCCTCCCCGGGCGGCATCGGAGGTCACGTGCACCTGCTGCGGAGCCGGCCCGACGATCGGTAGCCCGTGGAGCACAGCGGCCGACTCGTGCGACAACACGGCCGGGCCGCGCAGCACGTCCAGCGTGCCCAGAACGAGGTACCGGTGCCGCTCGGACACCGTTGCCGCCCGCCACCGCTCACGCTCGACGTACGTCCCACGCCGCACCCGAAGCAGGTCCGGCCGTCTGGACGCCCTGTCGCGCGAGACCGCCGTGGCGGGATCCGCCCGACCGAGACGGACCAGCCCGCGAGGTACGTGCGTCGTCGCCATGCGGAGGAGGCTCGCAGCACGGACCCGCGGCTCATGCCTCCACTGTGGACAACCACACCGCGCGCGACCTTGGGGATTGCCCGCAGCGCTCACGCGCGGTGCGCCAGTGATCCCTTGGTGACCGAACGATCCCTTGGTGACCGAGTGATCCCCGCACACCACTCTCACTCGGCACCAGAGGGATCGCTCGCGCGCACGACCTCCCGCCCACGCCACCAGAGGGATCGCTCGCGCGCACGACCTCCCGCCCACGCCACCAGAGGGATCGCTCGCGCGCACGACCCCCCGCCCACGCCACCAGAGGACCGCACGCTCGCGAGGACCCCGATCGGCTCAGGCGTTGCCCTCGAACAGCGAGGTGACGGACCCGTCGTCGAACACCTCGCGGATCGCGCGGGCGAGCAGCGGGGCGATCGGTAGCACCGTCAGCTGGGGGAAGTGCTTGTCCGCGCTGATCGGGAGGGTGTCGGTGACGACCACCTCGCGCGCGCCGGACTCGGAGAGCCGCTGCGCCGCGGGGTCGGAGAGCACCCCGTGCGTCGCGGCGACGATGACGTCGGAGGCGCCCGCCGCGAGGACCACCTTGACCGCCTCGGCGATCGTGCCACCGGTGTCGATCATGTCGTCCACGAGCACGGCGGTGCGGCCCTTGACGTCGCCGACCACCCGGTTGGCCACCGACTGGTTCGGCCGGCTGATGTCGCGGGTCTTGTGCACGAACGCCAGCGGCACCCCGCCCAGGCGTGCCGCCCACTGCTCGGCCACGCGGATACGGCCGGCGTCCGGGGAGACCATCGCCGCGTTGGCGGTGTCGATCCGGGTCCGGACGTAGTCGGTGAGGATCGGCATGGCCCACAGGTGGTCCACCGGACCGTCGAAGAACCCCTGGGACTGCGCGGCGTGCATGTCGATGCTCAGCAGCCGGTCCGCCCCCGCGGTCTTGAACAGGTCGGCCACGAGACGCGCGGAGATCGGCTCACGCCCGCGGTGCTTCTTGTCCTGCCGCGCGTAGGGGTAGAAGGGCGCCACCACCGTGATCCGCTTGGCCGAGCCGCGCTTGAGGGCGTCGACCATGAGCAGCTGCTCCATGAGCCACTGGTTGATCGGCGAGGTGTGCGACTGCAGGACGAACACGTCCGAGCCACGCACCGACTCGTTGAAGCGCACGTAGATCTCGCCGTTGGCGAAGTCGTACGCCGAGGTCGGCAGCAGGTCGATGCCCAGCTCCTGCGCGACGTCCGCCGCGAGCTGAGGGTGGGCGCGGCCGCTCACCAGGACCAGCCGCTTCTCACCCTGGGTGATGATGCCCGTCATCGGACGCTGTCTCCTTCTGCCGAGGTACCCGGGACCGTGTGGTCCCGCGGGGTCGTGGAGCTGCCCTGGGCGCGGCGCGCGCGCTCGGCCCGGGCCTGGGGGGAGAGCCCGCCCGGGGCCACACCGGCGTCCGCGTCGGCCTCGGACATCCCGAGCGCCCGGGCCGCGGCGCGCGCTGCGGCCGTGCCCGGCCGACGCCGGAAGACCCAGCCCTCGATGATGCGCTGGGAGGCGCCCGTGACGGAGAGCGCGCCCGGCGGCACGTCCTCGCGCACCGTCGTGCCCGCGCCCGTGTAGGCGCCGTCGCCGACGGTCACGGGCGCGACGAACATGTTGTCCGAGCCGGTGCGGGCGTGCGCGCCGATCCGGGTGCGGTGCTTCTCCACGCCGTCGTAGTTGACGAACACGGAGGACGCGCCGATGTTCGTGCCCTCGCCGATGTCGGCGTCACCGACGTAGGTCAGGTGCGGCACCTTGGCGCCGGCGCCGATCCGGGCGTTCTTCACCTCGACGAAGGTGCCGATCTTGCCCCCGCTGGCCAGGTGGGTCCCCGGCCGCAGGTAGGCGAACGGCCCGACGTCGACGCCGTCCTCGAGGACCGCCGACGAGCCGTGCGTGCGGCAGACGGTCGCCCCGGCGCCGACGGTGACGTCGGTGAGCGTCGTCTCGGGCCCGAGCGTCGAGCCCTCGCCCACGCTCGTCGACCCGTGCAGCTGGGTACCGGGCAGGAGGGTCACGTCACGGGCGAGCTCGACGTCGACGTCGACCCAGGTCGTCGCGGGGTCCACCACCGTCACGCCCGCCCGCATCCACTCCTCCACCGTGCGCCTGTTGAGCTCGACGCCGAGCGCCGCGAGCTGGGCGCGGTCGTTGACGCCCTCGACCAGCCAGGAGTCCTCCACCGAGATGGCCTGGACCCGCAGCCCCTTGCCGTGGGCGAGCGCCACGACGTCGGTGAGGTAGACCTCGCCCTGGTCGTTGGCGCGGCCGACGCCGCCGAGCGCCTCGCGCAGCACGGCGGCGTCGAAGACGTAGGTGGAGGTGTTGATCTCGCGGATCTCCCGCTGGGCGTCCGTGGCGTCGCGCTCCTCGACCACGCCGACGACGGCGCCCGTGCCCGCCTCGCGCAGGATCCGCCCGTAGCCGTACGGGTCCTCGACCGTCGTCGTGAGCACCGTGACGGCGTTGACGTCCTCGGTGTGGGCGCGCAGGAGCTCACCGAGGGTGTCCGCGTCGAGCAGGGGCGTGTCCCCCGCCATGACGACGACGGCGCCCGACAGCACCGGCGGCTCCGCGGAGTGGTCGGGGACGCCCGGGCCCTCGTGCCCCGCGACCGCGGCGCCGAGCGTGACGGCGTCGAGCGCCCCGAGCGCCACCTGGACGGCCCGTCCGGTACCCGGCACGGCGTCCTGGTCGACGATCATGACGCCGGGGTCGACCTCACGGGCGTGGGCGGCGACGGCGTCGCGGCCGTGCCGCACGACCACGGCCAGACGCGCCGGCGCCAGACCACGCGCGGCCGTGAGGGCGTGCCCCAGGAGGCTGCGGCCCCCGATCCGGTGCAGCACCTTGGGGGTGCGCGACTTCATGCGGGTGCCCTCACCTGCGGCGAGGACGATGACGGCAGCAGGTTGGGTCGGGCTCACGCCGGCTCCCTCGGATCTCCGCCCGTGATCGCCCCGGGCGTCGTGCACGGATCACTCTAGCGGCGTCCGGACGACCGGCTCCGCCCCCAGGATTCGAACCCGGACCGCAAGGCACCAAAGGCCTGCGTGCTGCCGTTACACCAGGGCGGACCGCGCGTGCGCGCCCGACAAGTGTGCCAGCACCGGGCACCGTCCCCGCCGCCGGGGGTCTGGTTCGCCCCTGCCCCTTGCTGCGCACGGCATGATGGGGGGATGTCCGAGCCGCGCCGCGCCCCACGGGTGCGCATGACCGGGAGCCAGCGGCGCGAGCAGCTGGTGACGGTCGGGCGCGCGCTCTTCGCCGAGAAGGGCTTCGAGGGCACCTCGGTGGAGGAGATCGCCGCACGGGCGGACGTCTCCAAGCCGGTGGTGTACGAGCACTTCGGCGGCAAGGAGGGCATCTACGCCGTCGTCGTCGACCGCGAGGTGCAGCGCCTGCTGGGCATGCTCACCGAGCAGCTCAGCTCCGGCGGCCACCCCAAGGACGTCGTCGAGCGGGCGGCCCTGGCCCTGCTGGACTACATCGAGGACAACACCGACGGCTTCCGCATCCTCGTGCGCGACTCCCCGGTCGCGCAGGCGACCGGGACGTTCTCCTCGCTCATCGGCGACGTCGCGAGCCAGGTCGAGCACCTCCTCGGCGCCCAGTTCCGCGGCCGCGGACTCGACCCGGAGGCCGCCCCCATGTACGCGCAGATGCTCGTCGGTCTCATCGCGCTCACCGGGCAGTGGTGGCTCGAGGCCCGGCATCCGGCCAAGCGGGACGTCGCGGCCCACATCGTCAACCTCGCCTGGAACGGGCTCTCGGGCCTGCAGCGCGACCCGCACCTGCGTTCGCCGGAGTCCGGCCCGCGGGCACAGCGGCCCTCGCGCGCGCCGACGCCCGCCGAGCCGACGCCCGGCCCGTCGACATCCGGTCCGTCGACACCCGGTCCGTCGACGCCGAACCCGTCGACACCCGGCCCGTCGACATCCGGACCGTCGATGCCGTCCGCGCCGGCGTAGCCGCTCAGCCGAGCGGCCACCCCGGAACGAGCGTGTCATAGTCGAAGAACCGGCTCGCCACCACGTGCAGGGCCACGTAGTACGCGCCCACCGCCAGGTACGTCAGCACCAGCTTGGGCAGGGTCGACTGCAGGAGGACCAGCATCAGCAGGGCGGCCGCCACCAGCGGGACGGCGACCACCGCCGTTGCCGAGCCGCCCAGCATGGTCGTCACGACGCCGAGCGTCACGACGGCGAACCCGACGGCGGCTGCCTCGAACCAGCGCAGGCGGCGGAACAGCGAGCGGTCACCGAGGAAGACACTCAGGGCCGTCAGCGCCACGGCCACCGCGTACACGACGAGGTCCGGCATGGGCACATCATGTCCGCGACAGCCGTCGCCGTGGGGGACGTTCGGCTCAAGATTTCGGCAAGAACCCCGCCCTCTCGCCGGGGCGCACCCCGCGAGGTCTCTCGACGTCAAGTAATCTTCGAGGATGAGCGCAGCGCAGCCGAACGGGATCGCCGTCCCTGAGGGCGCCCGTCCCGCGGCCGCCGAGGCAACCGCGCCCACCGGCGCCGGTCCCGGGGCGGCCGACGCGCCCACCGTCCCGGGCGAGGTCCGGCCCGCCGCAGCGGACGAGGTCGACCGGATCGTGGCCGCCTGGCAGCGCGAGCGCCCCGACCTCCAGCCGCTGCCGCTGCACATCTTCTCCCGCGTCACCCGGCTCGCCCGGCACCTCGACCTCGCCCGGCGGGCGGCCTTCGCCCGCCACGGCATCGAGGCGTGGGAGTTCGACGTGCTCTCGGCGCTGCGCCGCGCCGGCGAGCCCTACGAGCTCACCCCCGGCCGCCTCATCGCCGAGACGCTCGTCTCGTCCGGGACCATGACGAACCGGATCGACCGGATGGTCGACCACGGCCTCGTCGTGCGGGCCGCGGACACCCAGGACCGTCGCGTGGTCAAGGTCCGCCTCACCGCCGAGGGCCGCGCACGGGTCGACGCCGCGATGTCCGCGCTCCTGGCGTCCGAGCGGGAGCTCCTCGCCGGGCTCTCCACCGAGGACCACGACCGCCTGCGCGACCTGCTCCGCGCGGTCCTGCTGCCCTTCGACCGCGGCCCCGTCCCGCCGGCGCGGCCCGGCGATCCGTCCGCCTGACCGGCACGTCGCCACCGCCGGTCCCCGCCCTGCCGGCCGGCTCGTCACGGCGGGTGCTACCCCGCCGCCTCGGCGGCGAGCAGCCACTCCTCCTCGAGGCCCTCGTGCTCGGCCTCGGCCGCCCGCGTCTCGGCGGAGAGGGTGGTGAGCCCGTCGACGTCGCCCGCGGCCGAGGCGGCAGCGAGCCGGTGGTGCAGGTCGTCGATGCGCGCGGACACCTTCGCGAGCTGGCGCTCGAGCCGGGCCATCTCCTTGCGGGCGGCCCGCTGCTCGGCGGGCGTGAGGCCGCCGGGGCCGGTGTCGATCCCGGCTGTGCGGTCGTCGGCGACCGGGCCCGGCGCCGCAGCCGAGTGCCGCTCGAGCCTGTGGCGCAGCTGCAGGTACTGGTCGATGCCGCCGGGCAGGTCGCGGACCGAGCCGTCGCCGAGCAGCGCGACCTGGTGGTCGGTGACCCGCTCGAGGAGGTAGCGGTCGTGGCTGACGACGACGAGGGTGCCCGGCCACCCGTCGAGGAGGTCCTCGACGGCGGCGAGGGTGTCGGTGTCGAGGTCGTTCGTGGGCTCGTCGAGGAGGAGAACGTTGGGCTCGGCGACGAGCAGACGCAGCAGCTGCAGGCGCCGCCGCTCCCCGCCCGAGAGGTCCGCGACGCGCGTCCAGGCCCGTTCACGGGTGAAGCCCAGGCGCTCGACGAGCTGGCCGGCGGTCAGCTCCTTCCCGCCGACCTCGACCCGCCCGCGGACCTCCTCGACCGCCTCGATGACCCGCAGGTGCGCAACGTCGTCGAGCTCGCGGGTCTCCTGCGACAGCTGGGAGACCTGCACCGTCTTGCCGCGCCGCACCCGACCCGCCGTAGGGTGCTGCGTCCCGGCGAGCAGGCGCAGCAGGGTGGACTTGCCGGCGCCGTTGACCCCGACGATGCCCACCCGCTCCCCGGGCGCGAGGCGCCAGGTGACGTGGTCGAGCACGACGCGGGTGCCGTCGCCCACGCCCGCGCCGGCGCCGACCCCCTCGCCGGGCCGCAGCGGGTAGGTGACGGTGACGTCCTCGAGGTCGAGCACGTCCTTGCCGAGCCGGGCGGTGGCGAGCCGGGTCAGCTCGAGGGGGTCGCGCGGGGGTGGCTCGTCGGCGATGAGCGCGGCGGCGGCGTCGAGGCGGAACTTCGGCTTCGAGGTCCGCGCCGGCGCACCGCGGCGCAGCCAGGCGAGCTCCTTGCGCACGAGGTTGACGCGCTTGTCCTCCATGACGGCGGCGGTGCGGGCCCGTTCGGCACGCGCCAGCATGTACGCGGCGTAGCCGCCGTCGTAGGTCTCGACCCGGCCCGCGACGGGCGAGCGACCCCCCACGCCGTCGTGGCCGGGCACGACCTCCCAGACCCGGGTGCAGACGGCGTCGAGGAACCAGCGGTCGTGGGTGACGACGACGAGGGCGCCGGTGCCGCGCGAGTACCGCTCCTGCACGTGCCGGGCGAGCCAGTCCACGCCCTCGACGTCGAGGTGGTTGGTGGGCTCGTCGAGGATGAGGACCTCGGCGGGGGTGGTGAGGACCCGGGCCAGGGCCACGCGTCGCCGCTGCCCGCCGGAGAGGGTCCCGACGTCGGCGTCGAGCCCGACGTCGGCGAGAAGGCCCTCGTGGATGTCGCGGACCGACGCCTGGGAGGCCCAGACGTGCTCGTCGACGCCGGGGTGGACGACGTCGCGCACGCGGGTGCCGGGCGCCAGGTCGTCGGCCTGGTCCAGGACCACCACCCGGGTGCCGCCCGCGCGGGTGACCCGCCCCGTGTCCGGGGTGGTCACCCCCGCCAGGACCCGCAGCAGGGTGGACTTCCCGGCGCCGTTGCGCCCGAGCACCCCCACGAGCATCCCGTCGTCCAGGCCCAGCGTGATCTCGCCGAGCAGCGGGCGCGAGCCCACGACGACGCCCACGCCCTCGATCCCGAGCAGGTGCGCCATCTAGCGGATCTCCCTCGTCGTCATGGGCACCAGTGTCCCAGGACCGCACGGGCGGGGACGACGGCGCGGCCCGGCGCGGGAGCCGAGGCCTGAGCTGCCCGCCCGACCCGGGCGCGAGCAAGCGCGCGCCCCGGGCGCGGGGTCGGGCTCGGGGCCGGGCTCGGGGCCGGGGCTCAGCGGTGCCGGAGACGCTCGGTCAGACGCACGAGGTCCTTGGTCATCGCGCGCCTCATCGCCGTCGCCATGACGGGGGCGGCGACCTTGGCGAAGCCGCTCGGGGTACCCCGGTTGCGCAGCCTCATCCGGGTGCCGCCGGGCACCGGTTCCCAGGTGTAGGTGGTCTCCATCGGGAACGGGCCGTCGGCGGTGCGCATGACCAACCGTCGCCCCGGCTCGAGCCCGACCACCTCGTAGGTGTAGCTCAGCCGGCGCCCGAGGAAGGTGGCCACGAAGTCCATCCGCGACCCCAGCGCGAGCGGTGGCGGCGTCCGTCGGTCGACCGAGACGATGTTGGCGTACCAGGTCGGTGCGTTCCCCGGGTCGCCGGCGTAAGCCGCGACCACCTCGGGTGGGTACGGGATGACGGCCTCCACCTCGACGTCGACGTCCATGCCACCGAGTATGCGCCCGGGCCGGGGGCGCCTCGCATACCCCGTGCACCGCGCGCACCCGGGGCACCGCACACCGGGGGGCAGCTCGCACACCCGGGGCACCCGAGCCGCCCGGGCCGAGCGTCGCCGGGACTGCGACGAGCGAGCCCCGCTCGGCGCCCCGGGCGTCCGTCCGCCGAGTCGCGGTAGGGTGCGGAAAGCGCTCGCCAAACGGTGGCTTGACCGGACAAACTCGGGCGCGGACCGTTTCATCCCGAGCGGCGGACACCCGCCCAGCCGACAGCCGCAGACGAAGGAGTCCCCTTGGCCAGCTCGACCGCCGCGACCACCGGCACCGAAGCCGTTCCCGCCGACGATGCGGCCCGCGCCACCGCCGCAGCCACAGCCGGAGCCGGAGCCGCGGAGCGTGCCGGCGCCACCCTCGTCCTCGACCCGGCCTTCAGCGTCGGTCCCGTCCGCCGGCGGACCTTCGGCGCGTTCGTCGAGCACCTGGGTCGCTGCGTCTACACCGGCATCCACGACCCCGGTCACCCCACCGCCGACGAGGACGGCTTCCGCGGCGACGTCATCGACCTCACGCGCGAGCTCGGCGTCTCCACGGTGCGCTACCCGGGCGGCAACTTCGTCTCGGGGTACCGGTGGGAGGACGGTATCGGTCCGGTCGACCGGCGCCCGGCCCGGCTGGACCTGGCGTGGCACTCCACCGAGCCGAACACCGTGGGCGTGGACGAGTTCATGCGCTGGGCGAAGAAGGCCGGCGTCGAACCGATGATGGCGGTCAACCTGGGCACCCGCGGCGTCCAGGAGGCCCTGGACCTCCTCGAGTACTGCAACATCGCATCGGGCACCGCGTGGTCGGACCTGCGCCGGGCCAACGGCACCGAGGACCCCCACGGCGTGCGGATGTGGTGCCTCGGCAACGAGATGGACGGCCCCTGGCAGATCGGGCACAAGACCGCCGAGGAGTACGGCCGCCTCGCCACCGAGACGGCCCGCGCGATGCGGATGGTCGACCCGGGTCTGGAGCTCGTCGCGTGCGGCAGCTCCAGCACCTCGATGCCGACGTTCGGCGAGTGGGAGCGCATCGTCCTGACGGAGGCGTACGAGGTCGTCGACCTCATCTCGGCCCACGCGTACTACTGGGAGGAGGACGGCGACCTCGCGAGCTTCCTCGCCTCGGCCGTGAACATGGACCGGTTCATCGACGACGTCGTGGCCACCGCCGACGCCGTCCGCGCCGCCCGCAAGCTCGACAAGCGCATCCACATCTCCTTCGACGAGTGGAACGTCTGGTACCTCAACGCGTCCCCGTCCCAGGCCCCGAAGGACGACTGGCCCGTCGCCCCGCCCCTGCTCGAGGACCACTACTCCGTGGCCGACGCCGTCGTCGTGGGCGGGCTGCTCATCGCCCTGCTCCGGCACACCGACCGGGTGCACTCGGCCAGCCTGGCCCAGCTCGTCAACGTCATCGCCCCGATCATGACCGAGCCGGGCGGGCGGGTGTGGCGGCAGACGACGTTCCACCCCTTCGCGCTGACGTCGCGGCACGCGGCCGGGCAGGTCCTGCGGGTCAAGCTCGACTCCCCCACGCACGAGACCGCCAGGTTCGGCGAGACCCCGCTCGTCGACGCCGTCGCCACGCACGACGCCGACTCGGGCGAGGTCGTCGTGTTCGCGGTGAACCGGCACACCACCGAACCGGTCACCGTCGAGGTGGACGTGCGGGCCTTCGGCGCTCTCGGCGTGACCGAGGCGCTGACCCTGTCCAGCGACGACCCCTACGCCAGGGCGAGCGCCGACGACGACACCTCCCGGTCAAGTCCTCTGGAGTGGTGTACGGGTTCGGCGTGATTCCTTCGTGGGGTGTTAGGCGCTGATGGCGCCTGTGGGGGTGTTCTCCTCCTGTCCGGTCTCGGTGGTGGTGATGAGGGTCAGACGGGCTTTGGCGAGGGCGTCGAGGCCGAAGTAGCGGCGGCCTTCGGCCCATTCGTCGTGCTGCTCGGCGAGCACGGCCCCGACGAGGCGGATGATGCTGGTCCGGTCGGGGAAGATCCCGACGACGTCGGTGCGGCGGCGGATCTCGCGGTTGAGGCGCTCGTTGGGGTTGTTGGACCAGATCTGGCGCCACAGGGCCTTGGGGAAGCCGGTGAAGGCCAGGATGTCGCCGCGGGCGTCGTCGAGGTGGGCGTGGACGTCGGGCAGCTGGGTCTGGACGGCGTCGAGGAGCTTGTCGAACTGGGCCTGGACGGCGGGGGCGTCGACCTGGTCGTAGACCGAGTGCAGCATGGCCTTCACGGCCGGCCAGGACGCCTTGGGGCACTTGGCCATGAGGTTCGCCGCGTAGTGCGTGCGACACCGCTGCCACGCCGCCCCGGGCAGGGTCGCCCCGATGGCCTCGACCAGGCCGGCGTGGGCGTCGGAGGTCACGAGCTTGACCCCGGTCAGGCCCCGGGCAACGAGGTCACGGAAGAAGGCGAGCCAGCCGGCCCCGGACTCGGCCGTGGCGACCTGGACACCGAGGACCTCGCGGTGGCCGTCGGCGTTGACGCCGGTGGCGACCAGGACGGCGACCTTGACCACCCGGCCACCCTCGCGGACCCGCATCGTGAGCGCGTCCGCGGCGAGGAACGTGTACGGGCCGGCGTCCAGCGGCCGGGTGCGGAAGTCCTCGACCTGGGCGTCGAGATCCTTGGCCATCTGTGAGACCTGCGACCTGCTCAGCCCGGTGATCCCCAGGGTCTGGACGAGCTTGTCCATCCGCCGGGTGGAGACGCCCAGGAGGTAGCAGGTCGCCACCACGGTGGTCAGGGCCGCCTCGGCGCGGCGGCGCCGCTCGAGGAGCCAGTCGGGGAAGTAGGACCCGGTGCGCAGCTTCGGGATCGCGACGTCGATGGTCCCGGCGCGGGTGTCGAAGTCGCGGTGGCGGTAGCCGTTGCGCCGGTTGGTGCGCTCGTCCGAGACCTGCCCCCACGCTGCACCACACACGGCGTCGGCGTCGGCGGAGAGCAGGGCGTTGATGAACGTGGTGAGCAGCTGGCGCAGCAGGTCCGGGGACGCCTGGGCAAGGTGGTCCTGGAGAATCCGGGCAGGGTCGATACTGGAAGGAGCGGTCATCGCAGTCGGTCCTTTTCGAGAGTGCTGTGGAAGGTTCACTCGAAGGATCACGCGGTGACCGCACTCGTCTACGACGACACGCTCACCGAGCTACCGGTACACCACTCTGCTGGACGCAACTCACCTCCCTGGCGCCGACGCCGAACGAGACCGCCACGGCCGAGGGCGGAGCCGTCCGCATCGAGCTCCCGCCGGTGTCGTGGAGCGTCATGCGGCTGGCGCCGGCCGGCGCCTGAGCCCTGATCCACCGGTGTGGTGAGCGTGGCGTAGAACGAGAATGCCCTTCTGGGCAGGGAGGATCTGGATTACGACGTCTAGATCCGACCACCCGGAAGGGCATCTCGTAAGTGAAACCCTCTCACACGATTCGACCGGTCTTCGATGAGTCCAATCTGGTGTCGGCGGCGGGTCTGGTCCCGGCCCTGCGGCTGGCGGAGTCCGCGGGTTTGTACGGCCTGGTCGAGGGGTTGACGGTGCCCTCACCCAACGCGGGGGTGAAGACGGCGAGTGTGGTCGGCGGGATGCTCGCCGGTGCGGACTCCATCGATGACCTGGACCTGTTGCGCCATGGCGGGATGGGCCGGGTCTTCGACGGGGTCCGGGCACCCTCGACGTTGGGCACGTTCCTGCGATCGTTCACCCACGGTCACGTCCAGCAGCTCGACAAGGTCAGCGGTGCGCTGCTGGCAGGGCTCGCTCGACAGGTTCCCGCCCTGGTGAACAGCGGCGCGAGGGCGCAGGGCATCGCGTTCGTCGATGTCGACGACACGATCCGGGAGGTCCACGGCTACGCCAAGCAGGCCGCGGCGTACGGCTACTCCGGGGTCCGGGGCCTGAACGTCCAGCTCGCCACTCTCTCCACGGAGGTGGCGGCGCCGGTGATCGTCCGGGCCCGGCTACGGCGCGGCAACGTCGCCTCGCACACCGGCGCCGGCCAGCTCCTCGCCCAGGCCCTGGGGACCGCCCGCGCCGCGGGCGTGAGCGGACCGGTGCTGTGCCGGGCGGACTCGGCGTACTACGGCCACGCCTTCGTCGCCACCGCCCTGCGCCACGGGGTGTGGTTCTCGGTGACCGTGCGGATGAACCCCCAGGCCAAGGCGGCCATCGCGGGCATCGGCGAGGACGCCTGGACCCCGATCAGGTACCCGCACGCGGTCTGGGACGAGGCCGAGCAGCGGTGGGTCTCCGACGCCGAGGTCGCCGAGGTCCCCTTCGTCGCGTTCACCTCCCGCCGCAAGGCCGAGCAGGTGACCTGCCGACTGATCGTGCGCCGCGTCCGACGGCTCCAGCCCCTGGCCGGTGACGGCAGCGAGCAGGGCGAGCTGTTCGCGGCCTACCGCCACCACGCGTTCATCACCAACTCCGACCTGGACACCATCGAGGCCGACCAGCGTCACCGGGGGCACGCGATCGTCGAGCAGGTCATCGCCGAGCTCAAGGACGGGCCCCTGGCGCACCTGCCGTCCGGGAAGTACGCGGCGAACGCGGCCTGGGTGGCGATGGCGACGATCGCGTTCAACATCGCCCGCGCCGCCGCCGTCGCCGCCGACATGGCCACCGCCCGGTGGGCCACCCTGCGCCGGAAGATCATCAACGTCCCCGCCCGGATCGCCACCACCGGCCGCCGGCTGATCCTGCACCTGCCCGCCCGCTGGGCCTGGGCCGAGCACTGGACCACCCTCCACACCGCCGCGACCGGGCCACCACCAGCCACCACGACCTGACCACCCAGCCCCCACGGGCACGACCCAAGGAACCCAAGAGTGGAAGAGCCGGCACAGACCGGCGGCCCCACCACGCCCACAAACCCGCCATCCCCAGCACGCCGCCCGAACAACGACCACCCGGCAGAATCGGTGGATTCTCAATGACTTTGTCAAGCCGTTTGGGCCATCGGTTCTCGCGAGGGTGGGGCGAGTTCGAAGGGTCGGTTGTCGCGGAGCAGGGCCCATAGGACGTCGACGCGTCGGCGCGCCAAGGCGATGAGCGCTTGGACGTGCCCGTGGCCTTGTCCGCGCTTCTTGAGGTAGTAGTCGCGGTTGGGGCCCTCGCGCATCATGGCGGCTGAGGCGGAGAGGTAGAACACTCTGCGCAGCTTGCGCGAGTAGCGCATCGGCCGGTGCAGGTTCCCGGTGCGCCGGCCAGAGTCCCGCGGGACCGGGACAAGCCCGGCGGCCGAGGCGAGCCGTCCGGCGTTCGCATAGGCGGCAAGGTCCCCTGCGGCGGCTACCAGCTCGGCACCGAGGATCGGTCCCATGCCGGGCAGGGACTCGATGATCTCGGCCTGGGGGTGCGCGCGGAAGGTGGTGGTGATCCGGGCGTCGAGGTCGGAGATCCGCGCGCCGAGCGCCAGGAGCTGAGCGGCGAGGTCGGCCACGATGCTGGCCGCCACATCCTGCCCGGGCACGACGGTCTGCTGGGCCTTGGCCGCACCGAGCGCAGCTGCAGCGATCTGGTCGGCGCTGCGCACCTTCCGCTTGACCAGCCATGCCCGCAACCGCGACTCACCCGTCCGGCGGATCGCCTGCGGCGTCTGGTAGCCCGTCAGCAGGACCAACGCACCCCGGCTATGGGCGTAGTCGAAGGACCGCTCCAGCGCAGGGAAGTAGCCGCTGAGCACGTCGCGGAGCCGGTTGACCACGCGGACCCGGTCACCGACCAGGTCGGTGCGGTGGGTCACCAGTAGCCGCAGCTCGGTCACCAGCGCGGTGGCGACCTCGACGTCCTGTAGATCGCCGCGGTGTCGCAGGGTCTCGGCGATGACGTAGGCATCGCGGGCGTCGGTCTTGGCCTCACCGCGGTAGGCGCTGGCCATCTGGTTCACCGTGCGGCCGGGGACGTATCTCACCCGCTGACCGTGGGCTGCCAGCAGTGCCAGCAGCAGTCCCGACATGGTCCCGGTGACGTCTACTCCCCAGACGACCTCGTCGGCGTGGCCAAGGACGCCGGCGATCGCGTCGAGGATGGCGGCCTCGTCGTTGACCACCTTCGTCGACCAGACTGTGGTGCCGGCCTCGTCGATCAGGCAGATCCAGTGATGACCCTTACCGACGTCGACACCAGCCCACCCGGGCGCGATCCGTTGCTTCATCAACTCCTCCTTCGAGCACACGAGCGATTGCCATGGCCCGAAGGAACACCCCGCCGACAGATCCGTAAACAGCGACCAGGACGCGCATCTCAATCAGCAGTCAAGGCGCCCCAGGAGGAACCGGGCGGCCAATCCATCGGAGCCATCAACGGGCGATCAAGGCTCAGCCACACCCAGCCCTCCCGGGCCACCCAAGAACTTACGGATCAGGGCTGAGCCGCCGCGGCCGGCGCCTGAGCCGCCACCGGGGCGCGAGCCCGTCCGCGACCGGCCGCGAGCCCGTCCACGTCCGCCCTACGGGCGGCGGCTGTGCACGTGCTCGAGCACCCGCGCGCCGGGCACCGGTCCGGTGACGAGGAGGATCTCCTTGGCCACCTCCGCGGCGCGCATGACCCCGGCGACGCTGACGGCGTGGGCGTGGTCCAGGGCCAGGGCCGCGACCGTCGGCCCCGAGCCGGACACCAGCGCGGCGAGCGCACCCGCGCGGTCGGCTGCGGCCAGGACGTCCCCGAGCTCGGGCCGCAGCTCCAGCGCCGCCTCCTGCAGGTCGTTGCCCAGCTGGCGGGAGAGCTGGATGGGGTCCCCGGAGAGCAGTGCGGCGAGGACGGCGTCGTCGAGGCGGGGGGCGGGGCCGTCGTCGAGGTCGAGGTGCTGCAGCTGGTCGTACTCGCGGAAGACCTCGGGGGTCGACAGGCCCTCGTCCTGCACGGCGAGGACCCAGTGGTAGGTGCCACGGCTCATGACCGGGGTGATGAGGTCGCCGCGACCGGTCCCCATCGCGGACATGCCGGTCAGGGCGAACGGGACGTCCGCGCCGAGCTCGGACGCGAGCTCGGCGAGCTCGTCACGCGAGAGGCCCGTCCCCCACAGCTGGTCGCAGGCGAGGAGGGTCGCGGCGGCGTCGGCCGAGCCGCCGGCCATGCCGCCGGCGACCGGCACCTGCTTCGTCAGGCTCAGGTGGGCCCCGGCGCGCGTGCCCGAGGTCTCACACAGGAGGACGGCGGCCCGGACGGCGAGGTTGGTGGCGTCGACCGGCAGGTCCTCACCGCGGCCGTGGATCTCCAGGCTGATGCCGTCCGCGCGGGTGGCGACGACGTCCTCGTAGAGGGAGACGGCCTGGAAGACGGTGGCGATCGGGTGGTAGCCGTCCGGGCGCGGGGCGCCGACGCGCAGGGCGAGGTTGATCTTGCCCGGCGCGCGGACCTGGACCGCGATGGGGGTGGCCGTCACGTGGCCAGCGTGCCAGAGGGTCCCCCGGGCCCGCGCGGGGAGGGCCGGTGCTCGGCGATCCGGGCGAAGTCGGCGATGGCGAGCTTCTCCCCTCGCTCGGACGGCTCGACCCCGGCGGCACGCAGCGCCTCCTCGGCAGCCGCGGGCGACCCGGCCCACCCGGCGAGGGCGGCTCGGAGGGTCTTGCGACGCTGGGCGAAGGCGGCGTCGACGACGGCGAAGACCTCCTCGCGGGTCGCCGTCGTCGCCGGTGCGGGGCGCCGGCGGAGCCGCACGAGCGCGGAGTCGACGTTGGGGACCGGCCAGAAGACCGTCCGGGAGATCGTGCCGGCGCGCTCGGCCGAGGCGTACCACGCGGCCTTGGCGGACGGGACGCCGTAGGTGCGCGAGCCGGGCGGGGCGGCGAGCCGGTCGGCGACCTCGGCCTGGACCATCACGAGGACGTCGGTGACGCTGGGCAGGTTGCGAAGCAGCGTGAGCAGCACCGGGACGGCGACGTTGTAGGGCAGGTTCGCCACGAGGCGGTTCGGCGCCACCGGGCCAGGCAGGTCGGCGGGGCCGCGCACGGTCATCGCGTCGGCGGTGAGAACGTCCAGGCGTCCGACGGCGTCGGGCATCCGCTCCGCGACCGTGGCCGCCAAGGCCCGGGCCAGCGGGGGGTCGATCTCGACGGCGACGACGTGCGCGCCCGCCTCGAGCAGCGCCAGGGTCAGCGAGCCCAGGCCCGGCCCGACCTCCAGGACGACGTCACCGGGGGCGACCCCGGCCGCCCGGACGATCCGCCGGACGGTGCCGGCGTCGTGGACGAAGTTCTGCCCGAGGGTCTTGGTGGGCCGCACGCCGAGGACGGTGGAGAGCCGGCGGACGTCGGCCGGGCCGAGCAGGCCGGGAGGTGTGTCGGGCACGTGGCGAGCCTACTGGGGGACGGGGCGGCGCCGCGGGCCCGGCCGTGACCTGCGCGCCCGCCACGACGGCGGCGCCCCGTCAGGGGCGCCGCCGGTTCGTGTGGTCTTCCGCGTTCGGAGCGGCTCCGGTCAGAGGAGGCCGAGCTTGGCGGCGCAGGCCGGCCACTGACCCCAGCCCGCGCGGGCCTGGAGGGTCTGGGCACGCATGGTCTGCTCCGCCGGCGAGGCCTGGGAGGGAAGGCCGGAGCCGCCCACGGAGGCCCAGGTGCTCAGGGAGAACTGGTAGAGCCCGTAGTAGAGCCCGTTCGCGCTCACCGCGGCGGGGTTGCCGCCGGACTCGCACTGGGCGAGCGAGGCCCACACGCCGCTGGTCGGCGCCGCCGGGGCGGACGGCGCGGGGGCCGCGGCCGGGGCGGGCGCGGAGGAGGTGGTGGGCGCGGGAGCCGGGGCGGGGGCCGGCGCGGGCGCGGGCGCGGGACGCTCCTTGGTGCCCACGGCGACGACCTTGTCCACCGGCGCGGTGGTGACCTCGTCGCCGGTCTGCGCCGAGTGCACCTCCTTGCCGTCGACGGTCACCGTGGAGAAGGTGAGGGTCCGGATGCCGGCCTGGCCCTCCTGGACCACCTTCGTCCGGCCCTCGTAGATCGCGTCATCGGCGCGCTCGACGACGGCGAAGTCGACCGGCTGCTCCTCGGTCCGCTCGCCCCGCACGACGCGGGTGACGACGACCTCGGGCGTGCCGTCCTCGGCGGAGCCGACGACGACGCGGTCGATGCGCGAGACCTCGACCTCCGCGGCCTCGAGGGCGTCCGCGAGGTACGCCTCGCCCTCGAGGGTGACGCTCTCGGTGGCGCCGTCGGCGACGACGTCGACCTCCCCGTCGATGACGAGCGGGAGGTCGAGCGCGTCGCGGGCCAGCGAGCGGGACGCCGCGACGGTGACGTCGCGACCGGACTCGAACATGCTCCGGACGAGCTCACCCTGGGTCTGCGCCGTCGTCCACACCTCCTCAGGCTTGCCGTCGACGTCGACCGTGACCTGGCGGGCCGTGCGGAAGACGATGTCGGCACCGTCGCGCAGGGCGGTGTCGGCGGCGGGCGCGAGGAGGTCCTGGCTGCGGACCTCGATGCCCTGCTCGTCCAGCAGACCCTGGACCGAGCCGGCGAACGTGGAGAGGGTGTGGGTCTGGCCGTTGATCTCGAGGTCGATGCTCTTGTGGGCCTGGGCCGCGACGGCGGAGCCGGCGACGAGGACCGGGACGATGCCCAGCGCCAGCCAGCCGAGGCGACGCCTGCGGGGAGCCTCGACGCTCGAGGCGGGGGTGGTGTGCTGCGGGTTGAGGGTGCTCTTGGAGCTCACGGGGTTCCTTCGACGCGGTGCCCGGTCACAGAGCGACGTCGGTGCTCGGCTCGCACCTCGGCGCGGCCGGCCGGCCCCGGGGCGGGGCGGCTCGACGTGTCGGTCTGATCCGGCTGTCGGGCGGGCCGGAGGAGGCCCACGGTGCGGCCCGAGCTGGCGGGCCGGAGGCAACCGTAACCGATTCGTTATCTTTCGGTCTACGTGCGTTGCACCACACGAGCGGACGCGGCGCTCGCGCCCGCACTCAGTACCAGTTGACCGCCTGCGACTGGGACCAGGCCGCGCACGGGGTGCCGTACCGGTCGCCGATGTAGTTCAGGCCCCACGTGATCTGAGTGGCCGGGTTCGTGAGGTAGTCCGCACCGACAGTGGCCATCTTCGACGCGGGCAACGACTGCGGGATGCCGTAGGCGCCGGAGCTCGGGTTCTTCGCCAGGGGGTTCCAGTTGGACTCCTTGGTCCACAGTGCGTCGAGGCAGCTGAACTGGTCGGCGCCCCAGCCCCGGGCGGCGGCGAGCTCGCGGCCGAGCGCGCGCGGGTCGCCGGAGTAGGTCGCCGCGGCAGGGGCAGGGGCAGGAGCGGAGCTCGCCGCCGCGGCGGGCGCCGGGGTCGGCTCGGGCTCGGGCGCCTTGGTGCCCACGCGCACGACCTCGTCGACCTTGACCGACGCGATGACGGAGGCGAGAAGCGTGCGCGAGAGCTCCTCGTCGCCGGCGCGGAGGATCTCGAAGGTCGACGTCGAGACGCCCTCGACCCCCTCGGTCTCGACCTCACGCTCACCCTCGGGCAGCGTCGGGTCGTCCTTCTCCACGGTGGCGAAAGGCTCGACCGTCTCCTCGGTGACCGTCTCGCTGGTGACCCGGGTGACCTCGACGGTCTCCCCGGCCGGCACGGCGCCGGAGATCGGGGCGGAGACGCGGTCGTCGGCGCCGAGGACGATGCCCGCCTCGTCGAGCGCTTCGGCCAGCGTGGCTGCCGTCGTCGTGATCTCGCGCTCCTCGCCGTCGACCGCCACGGTGAAGGTCCGGGCACCGTCGGCCTCGAGCGCCAGACGGCCTGCGATCTCGGAGCGGGAGGCGACGTCGCCGGCCCGCAGCGCCAGCGTGCCGCTCTCGGCGACCGCGACGTCGCCGGGGTCGGCGGGCTCGGCCGCGACCTGGGTGAGGGTGAAGGCTCCCGTACTGACGACGACGACGCCCAGCATACCCGCGCGCACGGCCTTGAGCGTGGCGCCGGAGGCGCGGGTCGGGGCGGCAGCCGCGGCGGGCGCTCGGTGCACCTGCCCGAGGGGCAGTGCCTCGGTGGGGTGGTCCCGGGTGGTGCGCAGGGCGCGACGCGACCCGGGGGTGGGGTCGCTCGGGACGGAGGCGGGCGTGCGGGCGCCGGAGCGCTCGGCAGTGTGACGAGCCAAGGTGAGGGGTCCTGTCCTGGAGGGGAAAGCCGGTTCCGGGGTCGACCGTAACCGATTCGTTATCTGGAGGGAAGCCGTCGGGTGGACAGCTGTCGATGTGACGTTCTCCACACGCGGACCGGACCAAGGTCCGTGGACTGCCCGGACAGCCAGCCCCACGCACGCCGCCACAGCGCTGACCTGCGACGACGCGGGCTCCCTCCGCTCGGCTCGGAGCGGACGGTTCCGCGACGGACACGGCGGACGCCCCGTACGCCGCTGCTCTACCAGGTGCCGTACACGGCGTCGGTGTTGGCGGTGAGCACGCGGCAGCTCTCGTCGAGCGGGAGCCGGAGCTGGTCCGCGATCGCCCGCACGGTGATCGGCATGACGTACGGGGCGTTGGGCCGCCCCCGGTACGGCGTGGGCGTGAGGTAGGGCGCGTCCGTCTCGACGAGCACGAGCGAGGCAGGCAGCGCCCGGAGCGCCGCGCGCAGCGAGTCGTTGGCCTTGTGCGTGACCGGGCCGGCGAAGGAGGCGTACCAGCCGTGCTCGGCGAGCACGCCCGCGAGCTCGGCGTCGCCGGAGAAGCAGTGGAAGACGGTGCGCTCGGGCGCACCGTCGGCGAGCAGGGTGGCCACGACGTCGGCGTGCGCGTCACGGTCGTGGATCTGCAACGGCTTGCCGAGCTCCTTGGCCAGGGCGATGTGGTCGCGGAAGGCCCGGAGCTGGTGGGCCCGCCCCTCCTCCCCCGTGCGGAAGTGGTCCAGCCCGGACTCCCCGACCGCCACGACGCGCTGGTCCCGCGCCAGCTCCGCCACGCGGGCGAACGCCTCGGCGAAGGACAGCACGTGGTGCTCGCGCACCGCCGGGTCCAGACCGTCCGGGGCGACCTCTCGCACCCCGGCGTGCAGCGGCGCCTCGTTGGGGTGGATGGCCAGCGCGGCCGCGATCTGCGGGTGGTCGTGGGCAAGACGGACGGACCCGGCGAGCGAGGGGACGTCGCACCCCACGGTGAGCACGCGCACCACGCCGGCCGTGGCCGCCCGCGCGAGCTGCTCGGCGGTGGTCAGCGGCGCCTCACCGGGCGGGAGGGCGACGTCGTCGTCGTCGACGGGCGTGCCGTCGTCGTCGAGGACGGGCAGGTGGGCGTGGTTGTCCACCACCGGGCCGGGCAGCGGCTCGGGCGGCTCCGGCCAGCCGCGGGACCCGCGCCCCATCAGCCCTGGCCGCGCAGGCGCGCGAGCTCGTCGTCGACGACGGAGTCGTCCAGCTTGGTGAAGACCGGTACGGGCTTGGCCACCGGCGTCCCGGGCGTCACCGGACGCGGGCCCCACACCGGGACGACGTCGCGGCCGTAGCTGCCGGTGATGACGGGGTACGGGTCGCCGCCGTCGAGGTCCTCGACCTCCTCGATCCGCGGCATGGGCGCGACGTCCCCCGGCCCGCCGAGGACCCGGTCGACGGCGTTGGCCGCGTGCGGCAGGAAGGGCGAGAGCATGACGTTGAGGTCGGAGACGGACTGGGCGAGGGTGTGCAGCACGGTGGCGAGGCGCTGACGCTGCTCGGGGGCCTTGAGCTTGAAGGGCTCGGTGCGGGTGACGTAGGTGTTCGCCTCCCCCACCAGCCGCATCGCCTCGGCCAGCGCGGCGCGCTGGCGGTGGGAGCCGATGGACTCACCGACCGTCGCGAAGCCCGCCCGGACCGTCTCGAGCAGCTCGGTGTCGATCGGCTCGAGCTCCCCGGGCGCGGGGATCTCGCCGAAGCTCTTCGCGATCATCGCCGCGGTGCGGTTGACGAGGTTGCCCCAGCCGGCGACGAGCTCGCCGTTGGTGCGCCGGACGAACTCGGCCCAGGTGAAGTCGCTGTCCTGGTTCTCCGGGCCGGCCGCGGAGATGAAGTAGCGCAGCGCGTCGGGCTGGTAGCGCGCGAGGACGTCGCGGACGTAGATGACGACGCCGCGGGAGGAGGAGAACTGCTTCCCCTCCATGGTGAGGAACTCGCTGGAGACGACCTCGGTGGGCAGGTTCAGGGTGCCGTAGGTGCCCGGCGCACCGCCGCGGTCACCCTCCCCGTTCTGCGCGAGGAGCTCGGCGGGCCAGATCTGGGAGTGGAAGACGATGTTGTCCTTGCCCATGAAGTAGTAGGACAGCGCCTCGGGGTCGTTCCACCACCGCCGCCACAGGTCGGGGTCGCCCTGGCGGCGGGCCCACTCGATCGAGGCGGAGAGGTAGCCGATGACGGCGTCGAACCACACGTACAGCCGCTTGGTGGGCTGGTCCTCCCAGCCCGGGACGGGGATGCCCCAGTCGATGTCGCGGGTCATCGCGCGGGGGCGGATCTCGTCGAGGATGTGCTGGGAGAACTTGATGACGTTGGGGCGCCAGGTGCCCGAGGCGGCACGGTCCTGCAGCCATGTCCCCAGCGCGCCGGCCAGCGCCGGCAGGTCGAGGAACCAGTGGTTGGTCTCGACGAACTCGGGCGTCTCGCCGTTGATCTTGCTGCGCGGGTCGATGAGGTCGGTGGGGTCGAGCTGGTTGCCGCAGTTGTCGCACTGGTCGCCGCGCGCCTCGGGGTAGGCGCAGATGGGGCACGTGCCCTCGATGTAGCGGTCGGGCAGCGTGCGCCCGGTCGAGGGGCTGATCGCGGCCTGGGTGGTCCTCTCGACCATGTAGCCGTTGTCGCGCACGGTCCGGAACATCTCCTGCACGACGGCGTAGTGGTTGCGCGTCGTCGTGCGGGTGAACAGGTCGTAGCTCAGGCCCAGTGCCACGAGGTCCTCGACGATGAGGCGGTTGTTGCGGTCGGCGAGCTCCTTGGCGCTGACCCCGGCGGCGTCCGCGGCGACGAGGATCGGCGTGCCGTGCTCGTCGGTGCCGGAGACCATGAGGACGTCGTGGCCGGCCATGCGCATGTAGCGGGAGAAGACGTCCGAGGGCACGCCGAACCCGGCGACGTGGCCGATGTGGCGAGGCCCGTTGGCGTACGGCCAGGCCACGGCGGAGAGGATGCGCGTCATGGCGACCAGCCTAGTTGCGGCGGGGCGGCCCACCCGACGGGGCCGCTCGCGCCGACGGGCCGTCCCGGCACGGGTGCGGCGGAGCCCGGCACGGGGCCGACGGGCCGGCCCGGCACGGGTCCGGCGGGGCCCGGCGCGGAGCGGGCCCCGGCGGGGCCGCCCTGCTCGCCGGTCCGGCGTCAGAAGACCGGCTTGCCGCCGGTGACGCCCAGGACGGTCGCCGAGACGTAGCTCGCCTCCGAGGGCGAGGCGAGGAACACGAACGCCGGAGCCAGCTCGGCCGGCTGCCCGGCACGGCCCAGTGGGGTGTCCCCGCCGAAGGACTCCAGGTGCTCGCCCTCCTGCGTCGCGGGCTGCAGCGGCGTCCAGATCGGACCGGGCGCCACGGCGTTGACCCGGATCCCGCGCTCGCCCACCTCGGCGGCGAGGTTGACCGTGAAGTTGTTGATCGCCGCCTTCGTGGACGCGTAGTCCAGCAGCGTCTGGGAGGGCTGGTAGGCCTGGATGGAGGACACGTTGATGATGCTGGCGCCCCGGCCCAGGTGCGGCAGGACGGCCCTGGTCAGCCAGAACATGGCGTAGAGGTTGGTCTTGAAGACCCGGTCCATGTCCTCGGTGCGGAGCTCCTCGAGCCCGGTCGTGCGGGCCATCTGGAAGCCGGCGTTGTTGACGAGCACGTCGAGACCGCCGAGCTCGGCCACGGCCCGCTCCGCGACGTCGGCGCACGTCTGCTCCTCGCGCAGGTCCCCGGGCAGGAGGACGGCGCGGCGCCCTGCCCGGCGCACCCACTCGGCGGTCTCCTCGGCGTCCTCCTGCTCCTCGGGCAGGTAGGAGATGGCGACATCGGCACCCTCGCGGGCGAAGGCGATCGCGACGGCCCGCCCGATGCCGGAGTCGCCGCCGGTGATGAGGGCGCGCAGCCCGGCCAGCCGGTCGTGACCGACGTAGGTCTCCTCGCCGTGGTCCGGCCGGGGGTTCATCCTCCCGGTCAGGCCCGGCGGCTGCTGCTCCTGGGCGGGGAAGCCGCCCTGGTCGTTCGTCAGGGCGGCCGCCCGCTCGGCGACGACGGACGTCGTGGGGGCCCGCTTCGAGGTTCTCTCGTCCATGTCCCGAACGTAACCGCACCTGCCGACTTCCTCATCCGGAGCGGCACAATGGGAGCAGCCGACTCCCGGAGGTTTGCCGTGCCCCAGGCCACGAACGTGCCCGAGCCCCAGGCCACGAAGGCGCCCGCCCGCGCGCTGATCCTCGTCGACGTGCAGCCGACCTTCTGCGAGGGTGGCGCACTGCCCAGCGAGGGAGCGAACGCCGTCGCCGAGCGGGTGGCCCGCTTCGTCCGCGGCCACGGCGACGACTACGTCGCCGTCGTCACCACGCAGGACTGGCACATCGACCCCGGCGCGCACTTCTCGGACGAGCCCGACTTCGTCGACACCTGGCCGCCGCACGGCGTGGCCGGCTCCGCAGAGGCCGAGCTGCACCCCGCCCTGGACGGCCTGTCGTTCGACGCCTCGGTGCGCAAGGGGATGTACGCCGCCGCCTACTCGGGCTTCGAGGGGGTCGACGACGAGGGCCGGTCGCTGGAGGACATCCTGCGCGGGCGCGGCGTCACCGGCGTCGACGTCGTCGGCCTCGTGGAGTCCCACTGCGTCAAGGAGACGGCGCTGGACGCCCGGCGTCGGGGGCTGGATGCGCGGGTGTTTACCGACCTCACCGTGCCGGTCACGCCCGAGCTCGGCGCCCAGGCACGCGAGGTGATGGCCGAGGCGGGTGTGGAGCTCGCCGAGTCCGGCACCTGACCCGGCCCGGAACGCCGTCACCCCTCAGGTGGCGCGGCGTTCGAGCGCGGCCTGGTAGAGCTCGCGGCGCCCCAGGCCGGTCTCGGCGGCCACGGTGGCCGCGGCGTCCTTGAGCCTGGCTCCGGCGTCGGCGAGGGCGACGACGCGGTCGACGTGGTCCTCGACGCTGGCCGCGACGGGGGTCGCCCCCGCGACGACGAGGGTGATCTCCCCGCGGACCCGCTCGGCCGCCCAGTCCGCGAGCGCGGCGAGCCCGCCGCGCCGGACCTCCTCGTAGGTCTTGGTCAGCTCCCGGCACACGGCGGCGGGCCGGTCGGGCCCGAAGGCGGCGGCCATGTCCGTCAGGGTGGCGGCGAGCCGGTGCGGGGACTCGAAGAAGACCATGGTGCGCGGCTCGGACGCGAGCGCCGTCAGTACCCGCGCCCGGTCGCCGCCCTTGCGCGGGACGAACCCCTCGAAGCAGAAGCGGTCGGTCGCGAGGCCCGAGATCGCCAGGGCCGTGAGGACGGCCGACGGGCCGGGGAGCACGCTGACGGGCACCCCCGCGTCGGTGGCCGTGCGGACGAGGCGGTACCCCGGGTCGGAGACGGAGGGCATGCCCGCGTCGGAGACGACGAGGACGCGCCCGCCGTCGCGGGCCGCCGCCACGAGGTCGCCCGCACGCTCGCCCTCGTTGTGCTCGTGGAAGCTCAGCACGCGCCCGGTCACGCGGACCCCGATCCGTGCCGCGAGGGCCCGGAGACGGCGGGTGTCCTCGGCAGCGACGACGTCGGCCTCCGCCAGCGCCCGCCGCAGCCGTGGCGGGGCGTCGCCTGCGTCGCCGATGGGGGTGGCGGCGAGGAGGATGACGCCGGGCGTCATGGGGCGCGCGCCGGCGTCGGCGTCGGCGTCGGGCACGTCGGCGTCGGGCACGTCGGGCACGTCGTCGCCGAGTGCTCCGTGGTGGTCGACCGCGCCGTCGTCCGTCCCGTCCCTGTCGTGCTCGAGGCCGGGGTGCTCGCCGGCTGCGTGCTCGCCGGCGTCCGGCTTCTCCTCGGTGCTCACCGGCCCAGTCTTCCCCACGGCACGTGGACCGGCGGCCCCCGGCGCCGCGCGCACCGACCTAGACTCACCGCGTGACCGAGCCCGGGACCGACCGCGAGCCGCCGGGCGAACCCGGCGGGCCCGAGGTCCGCCGGGTCCAGCTCCGGGACCGGCTCGCAGGGATGACCCCGCCCGGCCCACCCGGCAACCACGCGCTCGCCACGTCACCGGACGGGACCGGGGATGCGCCGGGGCGCCCGGCGGCGCGGCTGAGCGGCCCTGGCCCCGAGACCGGCCCGCCCCTCGAGAGAGGTTCCGCGGCGGACGACGAGGCGCCCGAGGCCGGCTCGGGACGCGGCACCGACGAGCCCGTGACACCGCCGACCGAGGACGAGCTGCGGGTGCGCCTGGGACTGCGCCCCCTCGCCGCGCGGACCGACCCCGCGACGCTGCTGTGGGGATGGGTGGGCCCGCTCGCCGTCGCCACGCTCGCCGCCGTGGTGCGTCTGGTGGGGCTGACCCACCCCGGGCGCCTCATCTTCGACGAGACCTACTACGTCAAGGAGGCCTTCTCCCTCCTCACGCTCGGCTACGAGGGCGACTGGCCCGCCGAGGACGCCAACGCCCGCTTCCTCGCCGGCGACTACTCGGCGCTGTCCACCGAGGCCGACTACGTCGTCCACCCGGCGGTCGGCAAGTGGATGATCGCGCTCGGGATCCAGCTGTTCGGCGCCGACAACGGGACGGGCTGGCGGTTCTCGGGCGCCGTCGTCGGCGCGCTCTCGGTGCTGCTCCTCGCCCGTGTCGCGACGCGGATGTTCCGCTCGCCGCTGCTGGGCACGACCGCAGGCCTGCTGCTCGCCCTCGACGGCATCCACCTCACGCTCTCCCGCACCGCCCTGCTCGACATCTTCCTCAGCTTCTGGGTGCTCGTCGGGCTGTGGTTCGTCCTGCGCGACCGGGAGTCCAGCCGCGCCGCCCTCGCCCGGCGCGTGGCCGCCGAGACCGCGTCGGGCCGCACCCTGAGCGCGTGGGGACCACGCGTGGGTCCGCGCTGGTGGCTCGTGGGCGCCGGCGCCGCCCTCGGCCTCGCCAGCGGGGTGAAGTGGTCGGGGATCTACGCCGTCGCGGTCCTCGGCGTCCTGGCCTTCGCCTGGGACGTCGCCGCCCGTCGCGCGGTGGGCACGCGGCTGTGGCTGGGGTCCGGGGTCTTCCGGGGCGGCCTGCCCGCGTTCGTCGCGCTCGTGCCGACGGCGGCCCTGACCTACGTCGCCGGCTGGTTCTCGTGGTTCGTCCAGCCCGACGCCTATCGCCGGCAGTGGGCGGCCGACCTGCGCGCCGCCGGTGACGTCGTCCCGCGCGGGTGGCTGCCCGACGCCGTCAACTCCTGGTGGGAGTACCACCTGGTGATGTGGCAGTTCCACAACAACCTCGACTCCGAGCACACGTACGAGGCCCACCCGGCGGGCTGGCTGCTCCAGCTGCGGCCCACCTCGATGTACTGGCCCGACCCGGCCCCGCCGCCGGAGGCCTGCGGGGCCGAGCGGTGCGTCGAGGCGATCGTCGCCCTGGGCAACCCGGCGGTGTGGTGGGCCGGTGCCGCGGCGCTCCTCGTCGTCGTCTACCTCGCGGCCCGGCGGGACTGGCGGGCCTGGGCGGTCCTGGCTGGGTACGGCGCGATGTACGTGCCGTGGCTGTTCTACTCCCACCGCACGATCTTCACCTTCTACTCCGTCGCCTTCGTCCCCTACGTGGTCCTCGGCCTGGTCATGGCGCTCGGCTGGGTCATGGGGATCGTCCGCCCGCCCGGCGCGGCGCCCGTCGGCCCCGACGACGACGGCGACGGAGGCGTCGACGGCACCGGCTCGCCCACCCCGCTGGCCTGGGTGGTGCTCGCTCTCGTCGTCGGCCTCACGGTGGCGCTGTTCGTCTTCTTCTGGCCGGTCTGGACCGGCCGGACCATCGCCTACGACGCCTGGCTCCTGCGCATGTGGCTGCCCCGCTGGGTGTGAGGGCCCACAATGGGACGCCCACCCCAGCCAGCTCCCTGGAGGACCGTGTGACCTCGACCGTGCGCGGAGCGCGCATCCTCATCACCGGCGCGAGCCGCGGCATGGGCCGCCTCTTCGCCGAGCGTGCCGCGGCCGAGGGCGCCGCCGCGCTCGCCCTGTGGGGCCGGGACGCCGACGCCCTCGCCGAGGTGGCGGCGAGCATCGCCCGGCCCGGTCTGCGCGTGCGCACCGACGTCGTCGACCTGGAGGACCTGGACGGCCTCGACGCCGCGGCCGAGGCGGTGCTCGCGGACCTCGGCGGCCTCGACGTCCTCGTCAACAACGCCGGGGTCATCACCGGCAACCGTTACTACTGGGAGCTCGAGCCGGGCGCGGTGAGCCACACCCTGCGGGTCAACACCCTGGCCCCCATGCACCTCGTCTCCCGGCTGCTGCCCGCGATGCTGGCCGAGCCCGGCCGGGCCAAGTGCATCCTCAACGTGGCCTCGGCCGCGGGCATCGTGCCCAACCCGCGGATGTCGGTCTACGCGGCGTCCAAGGCGGCGATGCTGAGCTGGTCCGACACGCTGAGGCTCGAGCTCGAGCAGGCCGGCCACCACCACGTCAGCGTCACGACCTTCAGCCCGTCGTACGTGGCCACCGGGATGTTCTCCGGCACCCGGCCTGTCGCGCTCACCCCGGTCCTGACGCCCGAACGGGCGGTGGACCGCGCGTGGCGGGGGATGCTCGCGGGCCGGGCGCACGTGGTCACCCCCGCGATGGTCCTCGTCGCGCGGGCCGCCCGGGGCGCACTGCCGACGCGGGCCTGGGACCGGCTGGCACGGACCTTCGGGGTGCACCGGTCGATGGACGGGTTCGCCGGCCGTCACTGACCTCGCCGCGGGACGCCGCCGGGTCAGCCTCCCGCGCCGCCCCGCGGCCAGGGGCACCCGGGCCCGCCCGCCCGGGTCAGCCAGTTCCACGCACGCGGGTCACCCAGACGGCGCCGGCCGCGGGCAGGCCGATCTCGGCGGGTTCGCCGCCGTCCACCCGGATGCTGATCGTGCCGGCGAACTCGCGGCGCTCGAGCACCTCGAGCTCGGTGTCGAGGGCGACCCCCAGATCGGCGAAGTAGCGCAGCACCTGGGGGTCGTCGTCGGAGATCCGAGCCACCCGCACCAGCGAGCCGTCGGGCGCACGGTCGAGCGGGGCGGCGGGCGGTGCGGGCACGGTGCCGTCCGCCGCCGGGATGGGATCGCCGTGCGGGTCGCGCTCGGGATGACCGAGCCGGGCGTCGAGGGCGTCGACGAGGCGGTCGGAGACGGCGTGCTCGAGCACCTCGGCCTCGTCGTGCACCTCGTCCCAGGCGTAGCCGAGCTCGGCGACGAGGAACGTCTCGAGGATTCGGTGCCGGCGCACCATCCCCAGGGCGGCGGTCCGGCCGGCGGCGGTGAGCTCGATCGAGCCGTACCGGGCATGGGTGAGTAGGCCCTGCACCGTGAGCTTCTTGACCGCCTCCGAGACCGTGGAGGGCGAGTTGCCGAGCTTGCGGGCGAGCATGGTCGTGGTCACCGGGTCGTCGGACCACTCCTGGGCGGACCAGATGACCTTGAGGTAGTCCTCGGTGGCAGGCGTCAGCTCGGGCACGACGCCACGCTACGCGAGCCGGACACCCCCGGTCCGCGGGCCGCGGCCCCGCCGCAGCGCGCCGAGTGTGGCGTTGTTGCGCCTCCCGCGGCCGGCTCGACAGCAAGAACGTCCCAGTCGGCGGGCCGCCCCTGGCTCTCCGGGGCGCCCGCGGTCCGCGGGCCGGACCGCGCCGCGTCGTGGTTCACTAATGTTTCGGTCCACCGAACTTCACTGAGAGGGTGACACGAACATGGTGTCCGACGTTCGAGCCCGTCCCCGCCGGACGCTGCCACTGCTCGGGCCCGCGTTCGTCGCGGCCGTGGCGTACGTCGACCCCGGGAACGTCGCGGCCAACATCACCGCCGGTGCCCGCTACGGCTTCCTCCTCGTGTGGGTCATCGTCGTCGCGAACGCCATGGCCGTCCTCGTGCAGTACCAGTCGGCGAAGCTGGGTCTCGTCACGGGCCGGACCATGCCCGAGCTGCTCGGGGAGCGGCTGCGCCGTCCGGCCCGGCTGGCCTTCTGGGGGCAGGCCGAGCTCGTCGCGGCCGCCACCGACCTCGCGGAGATCATCGGCGGTGCCATCGCCCTGTACCTGCTGTTCGGGACGCCGCTGCTCGTCGGCGGGGTGATCGTCGGCGCGGTCTCCATGCTGCTCCTCGCCGTCCAGACCTACTTCGGCCAGCGCCGTTACGAGTTCGTCATCATCGCCTTCCTCCTCGTCATCACCGCGGGCTTCCTCTCCGGCCTGGTCGCCGAGCCGCCGTCGGCCGCCGACGTCGCCGGCGGCCTGGTCCCCCGCTTCGCCGGCACCGACTCCGTCCTCCTCGCCGCCAGCATGCTCGGGGCCACGGTCATGCCCCACGCCATCTACGTGCACTCCGACCTCGTGCGGGAGCGCCACCTCGTCGAGGGCCCGCCCACGGAGACCGTTCACCTCCTGCGCGCCACCCGGGTGGACGTCCTCGCCGCTCTCGTCCTGGCCGGCGCCGTCAACCTCGCCATGCTCCTCCTGGCCGCGACCAGCCTGCGGGGCGTGCCCGGCACGGACACCATCGAGGGCGCGCACGGCGCGATCGTCGCCGCGCTCGGGCCGGGGATCGGCCTGGTCTTCGCCATCGGGCTGCTGGCCTCAGGGCTCGCCTCGACGTCGGTGGGCAGCTACGCCGGGTCGACCATCATGGCCGGGCTGCTGCGGCGCCGGATCCCCATCGCCCTGCGCCGGGCGATCACCATGATCCCCGCGCTGGTCCTCCTCGGCCTCGACGTCGACCCGACGTGGGCGCTGGTCATCAGCCAGGTCGTCCTCAGCTTCGGCATCCCCTTCGCGCTCGTGCCGCTCCTGGGGCTGACCTCGGACCGGTCCCTCATGGGGGCCGCCGCGAACACCGCGCTCATGCGCTGGGCGATGACGGTCGTCGTCCTGCTCATCTCCGCGCTCAACGTCACCCTGGTCGTGCTCACCGTCAGGGGGTCGTGAGCGCCGGTTCCCGCACGCCGGGTGCCGCGTGGTCCCCGGCGGCCAGGAAGGCCTCCTCGGCCCGCTCGGCGGCGCCCGGACGCGACGCGAGCAGCGCCCACAGGATGCAGGCGAGGTCGACCGCCTCCTGGGTCCACGCCCCGACGATCGCCGGGAGCAGCCCGACCGCGGCGACCACCATGAGCCCGACCGAGAGCGCCACCCCCAGGCCGATGGCCTGCCACGCCACCCGCATCGTGCGCCGCCCGATCTGGACCGCGCGGACGGTGCGGGCGAGGTCGTCGAGCATGATGACGACGTCGGCGGACTCGCTCGCCGCCGTCGAGCCCCGTGCCCCCATGGCCACACCGACGTCGGCGACGGCGAGCACCGGGGCGTCGTTGACGCCGTCACCGACCATCATCACCGGCCGGTCGCGCAGCCCGCGGACCGCCTCGACCTTGTGCTCGGGGAGGAGCCCGGCACGGACGTCGTCGATCCCGATCGCCGCACCGATACCCCGGGCGGTGGCCTCGGCGTCACCGGTGAGCATGACGGTCGTCCCGACGCCGGCGCGGTGCAGGGCGGCGAGGGTCGCCGGGGTCTCGGCTCGCACCCGGTCGGCGAGCCAGATCGTTCCCGCGTGACGCCCGTCGACGCCGACGTGGACCGCCGTGTGGCCGGGCGCCAGGGCGCTCTCCGGCGCGGACCCGGGACGGGCCGCGGGACCCGGACGGGCCGCGGACCCGGGGCGGGGCGCGGGACCGGGGCCGGACCCGTTCTCGGGCGCTGCGGCTGCCGTCGGAGGATCGACGACCTCAGCGGCGACGAAGCCCTCCTTGCCGACGACGACGCGCCGGCCCGCCACCGTGGCCCGGACCCCGTGGGCGGTCGTCTCCTCGACCTCGGTCGCGTGGCGCAGGGGCAGCCCCTGCTCCCGGGCCGCGTGCACGACGGCGGCCGCGAGGGGATGGGTCGAGTACTGCTCGACGGCGGCGGCGAGCCCGAGGAGCTCGTCCGGCTCCAGCCCGGGCCCGGGGAGCACGGCGGCCACCTCGGGCCTGCCGTAGGTGAGGGTGCCGGTCTTGTCGAATGCGGCCGTGCGTACCCGGGAGAGCTGCTCGAGGGTGCCGCCGTTCTTGACGATGATCCCGCCCAGCGCCGCCCGGGACATGCCCGCCATGAACGCCACGGGCGCGGCGATGATGAGCGGGCAGGGGGTGGCGACGACGAGCACCTCGGCGAAACGCACCGGGTCCCCGGACACCGCCCACGCCGTCGCCGCGACGCCCAGGCTCACGAGGGTGAAGGGGACGGCCACCCGGTCGGCGAGGCGCACGAACGGCGCCTTCGAGCCCTGCGCCTGGCGGACCAGCTCGATGATGCGCTGGTACTGGGAGTCGGCCGCCGCGGCCGTGGCGCGCATGCGCACCACCTCGCGCCCGTTGACCGAGCCGGACAGGAGCGAGTCGCCGCGGCCGTGCTCCACGGGCAGCGACTCGCCCGTGAGGGACGACTCGTCGAGGTACGCGCCGGCGGAGGTGAGCACGCCGTCGACAGGGACGATCTCGCCGGGCTTGACGAGCAGCTCGTCGCCGGCGTGGACCCGCGCGACGGGCACGTCGGCCACGGAGCCGTCGACGACGAGGTGGGCGATGACGGGGGCCCGCTCGAGGAGGGCGGACAGCTCCCGCTGCGCGCGGCCCGCGGCGTAGTCCTCCAGCGCCTCGCCGCCCGCGAGCATGAGGCACACGACCAGGGCCGCCCAGTGCTCCCCCACCGCGACGGTCGCGCCGATCGCGGTGACCGCCAGGACGTCGACGCCGTACGTGCCGGCGCGCAGGTCGGCCACCATCGCGCGGGCCTGCCGCAGGGCGACGGCGACCGCGAAGACGGTGAGGACCCAGCGGGCGAGAAGTGGCTGGCCGCCCAGCTCGAGCACCGCGCCGACGACACCGACAGCGATCGTCGCAGCGACGAGCGGGTAGCTCCGGAAGAACCGCACGAGCGGGCCCATGCCCTCAGTGTCCGGCGAGGCGGAACGGCGGTCCAGCAAGGAGAGGCTGCCCTTGGCCCGGTGCTCTCGCGGCTCCGGAGGGCTGCTCTCAGGACGGGCAGCAGGTGCCCTCGGCACAGCAGCGGCCCGCGCACGGCAGCGGCCCGCGCACAGCAGCGGCCCGCGCACAGCAGGAAGGCGGGCCGTGAGCTCGCACTCACGGCCCGCCCTGTGGGGGTGCTGAGGTGCCTCAGTCGTCGCTGTCGTCAGCGGACGAGGCCGAGGCTGCGGACCTCGCCGAGGCGGCCGACTTCGCCGAGGCCGCGGACCTCGCCGAGGCCGCGGACTTCGCCGAGGCCGCGGACTGCATCGAGGCTGCGGACCGCGCGGACGGCGCAGAGACCGTGCTCGGGGCGGAGGCGGGCGACGGCCCGCTCGGGGCCGAGTGCGGCGCGGTGGTGACGGCGGCCGACGTGGCCGACGCGACGTCAGCCGTCGTTGCGGAGCCGGCGGTCGCTGCCGAGGGGGAGGTGCCCGCCGAGCCGGACGTGACCGCCGAGCCGGACGTGGTCGCCGAGCCGGACGTGGTCGCCGAGCCTGCGGTGAGGGAGGCGGGGTCGGTGGCGCGGTCGTCCATCGCCGCGACGGAGTCGACGGGTCCGGTGACGGGCGCCTTGCCGGGGAGCACGAGCTCCTGCTTGGTCACCGGCGCCGCGAGCGCCACGGGTGCGATGGCGTCGGAGTCGTCCGTGGCGGGGTTCGCGGTGGCGACGCCGAGCCCACCGACCACCCCGAGGGCACCGAGCGTGCCGCCGGCGATCCAGAGCCTTCTCGTGTCCATGGCCATCTCCTGATGACGACCGCACCGGGCCGGCCCCCTGCGCCGGCCCGGTGCGGTCATTGGTGATGGGCAAGACTCTGGAGCACGCACGTGAGAGAGGAAGGAACGCTTCATGAGGAAGTTCTCATCCGCCCCGTGCACAGGTGGCACGGCGCGGTCGTGGCGCGATCCTCAGACGTGGGGGTGGGCGATCCCGACGTAGACCGTCTCGAGGTACTCCTCGATGCCCTCGTGGGAGCCCTCCCGCCCCAGACCGGACTGCTTGACGCCGCCGAACGGCGCCGCGGGGTTGGAGATGACGCCGGAGTTGAGGCCGAGCATCCCGGTCTCGAGGACCTCCGCCATCCGCAGCCCGGCGTCCAGGCTGCGCGTGAAGACGAAGGAGATCAGCCCGAGCTCGGTGTCGTTGGCCATGGTCACCGCCTCCTCCTCCGTGGTGAACGTGCTGATGGAGACGACCGGCCCGAAGATCTCCTCGCGGTGCAGCCGCGCCCGCGGCCCGGCACCGGTGAGGACCGTCGGCGGGTAGAACCAGCCGGGCCCGTCGGGCACCGTGCCGCCGAGCAGCACGCGGGCACCGTGGGCGACGGCGTCGTCGACGAGCTCGGCGACCTTGCTGCGCTGCTTCTCCTCGACCAGGGCACCGAGGGTCACGCCGTCCTGCACGCCGGGGCCGACGAGGATCTCGCGCACCTTCGCCACGAGCTTCTCGGTGAACTCCTCGGCGAGGGCGCTGTGCACGAGGAACCGGTTGGCGGCGGTGCAGGCCTCGCCGCCGTTGCGGAACTTCGCCGCCATCGCCCCGGCGACCGCGGCGTCGACGTCGGCGTCCGCGAGCACGAGGAACGGGGCGTTGCCGCCGAGCTCCATCGAGGTGCGCAGCACCTGGTCGGCCGCGGCGGCGAGCAGGCCTCGCCCGACCTCCGTGGATCCGGTGAAGGACAGCTTCCGGGTGCGGGGGTCCTTCAGCAGCGGCCCGGTGGTCTCCCCAGCCTGCGAGGTCGGGATGACGTTGACGACGCCGGCCGGCACACCCGCCTCCGCGAGGATGTCGGCGAGCAGGAGGGACGTCAGCGGGGTGAGCCGCGCCGGCTTGAGCACCACCGTGCAGCCGGCCGCGAGCGCAGGGCCGATCTTGCGGGTGCCCATCGCCAGCGGGAAGTTCCAGGGCGTGATGAGGACCGACGGGCCCACGGGCCGCTTGGTCACCAGGACCCTGGAGCGACCGTCGGGGGCGATCGAGTACCGGCCCGGGGTGCGGACCGCCTCCTCGGCGAACCAGCGGAGGAACTCCGCCCCGTACGTCGCCTCACCCCTGGCCTCGGCGAGGGGCTTGCCCATCTCGAGGGTCATGAGGAGCGCGAGGTCGTCGGCGCGGGCGGTGACCGCCTCGAACGCCCGCCGCAGGATCTCCGAGCGCTCACGCGGGGCGGTGCGGCCCCAGGCTGCCTGGGCGCGGTGGGCGGCGTCCAGCGCCGCCATCGCGTCGTCGGCGGTGGCGTCGGCGACCGTGGTGAGCACGTCGCCCGTCGCCGGGTCCTCGACCTCGAAACGCCGTCCGCCGCTCGCGTCCCGCCAGGTGCCGTCGATGTACAGCCCGGTGTGGAGGGACGCGAGCAGCGTCTCCTTGCGCCGGGTGATGTCCTGGGCGGTCGTCGTCGTCATCGTGAGCTCCTCTCCGTCCTCCTCGAGGCTAGCCGCGGGCGTCGGTGCGAGCAGGACGAGGAAGGGGCATGGCGGGGACAGCCGTGGCGAAGAGCCGGGGCGAGGTGCCGCCGGCGTGGGGCCGCCAGGGGGAGGGCCGCCGGTGCGGGCGAAGGGCGCCGGCGGCGCCGCCGCGACAGATCGGCGCCGTTCCCGCGCTACCGTGACGGCGGCGGCCGTCCGGAACGCCCGACCTGTCCCGCCGGCGCCACCGGCGCGGCCCGACCCAGGAGAGGCGATGTCGCGCACGAACCGTCCGCTCGGCCCGGCGATCCTGCTCGCCGGCATCGTGCTCGTCGCCGTCAACATGCGACCGGTCATCACCGCCGTCGGACCGGTGCTCCCGCAGGTCGGCGAGGACGTCGGCCTCGGCGCTGCCGCGCTCGGGACGCTCGGTGCCGTGCCGGTCCTCGCCTTCGCCGTCGTCTCCCCGCTGGTGCACCCGCTCCTCCGGCGCTTCGGCCTGGAGCGCACCGTCCTCGCGGCGCTGCTCGTGCTCGGCCTGGGCACCGTGCTGCGCTCCCTGCCCGGTCCGGCCGCGAACCTGTGGGTGGGCACGGCGGTCATCGGGGCCACGGTCGCCGTGGGCAACGTCGCCCTCCCCGTCGCGGTGAAACGGGACTTCCCGCTCCAGGTGCCGCGCACGACCGGGACCTACGTGGCCACCCAGACGGTCTTCGCCGCCCTCGCCTCCGGGCTGGCGGTCCCGCTCGCCGGTCTGGGCACGTGGCGGCTGTCGTTGGGCATCTGGGTCGTGGCGATCACCGCCGCGGTGGCGCTCTGGCTCCCGCGGCTGCGTCGGGGCACGTCCGACGCGCGGACCGACGCCGCCCGGGAGGACGGCCGTGCGCCCGCCGGCTCGGCAGGCGAGCCGGCGGACGGGCCGGCGGACGGTGCCGCACGGCGCGCAGCACCCGGCGCTGCTGGCATCGGATCGGACGTCCAGCGGCACCGTTCCGTGTGGCGGGCACCGCTCGCCTGGCAGGTCGCGGCCTACATGGGCCTGCAGTCGACGCCGTTCTACGTCCTCATCACGTGGTTGCCGAGCATCGAGCAGGACCTGGGGATCGGCGCCGCCGAGGCGGGGTGGCACCTGTTCGGCTACCTGGCGGCAGCCATCGTGGCGAACCTGCTCGCCCCGTCACTCATGCGCGTCGGCGAGGACCAGCGCTTCGCCGCCGTCGCCGTCGCCGCCCTCATGGTGGTCGCCACGCTCGGCGTGACGCTGTGGCCCGGCGGCATCGTGCTGTGGGTGGTCCTCATGGGCCTGAGCAGCGGGGCGGCGCTCGTCGTCACCTTGTCGCTGGTGGGCCTGCGCTCCTACGACCACCGCACCGCGAGCCAGCTGTCCGCGATGTCGCAGTCGCTCGGCTACGCGCTCGCCGGCTCGGCCCTCGTCCTGGCCGGGCTCCTGCGCGACGCCACCGGTCCCGGGCCCCTGCTCCTGGTGTGCCTCGCCGGGGTCGCCCTCGCCCAGCTCGCGCTCGGCGTGCTCGTGGGCCGGCACCAGGTGCTGCTCAGCGACTGACGCGCTCCGCCGTCCGGTGTCGCGACAACCGTTCCGGCAACGTCCACACCCCTGCCGGTACGTGTTCGCCTCCCGGCCACCTGGCCTCCCTACGTTCGGGGCACACCCACCACGACCACATGGAGATGTGATGCGCAAGCAGATCCTCACCGGCGCCTTCACCGCCGGGCTCCTCGTCACCGTCGCCGCCCAGGCCGGTGCCGCCGACGGGCCGATGGCCTTCGAGCCGGTCGACGGCTCCGCGTACGACCAGCAGAGCACCGACTGGGACGTGCCGCTGGTCGCGCCCGAGGGCTTCACCCAGGAGCTCGTCGCCGACGAGACCGTCCTGGACATCTACGACGGCGGCACCGACGACCTGACCGACATGAACACCGTGAACGAGACCGGCCCGCAGGCCGGCCGCTACCTCATCCGCACCCACGAGGTCGGCTCGAACGGCGCGGTGTCGGTCGTCGACCTCACCACCGGGGAGGTCCGCGTCGTCGCGCAGGACGCCGGCTTCCGCCGCCTCGACGGGATCGAGTGGACCCCGTGGGGCACGGTGCTCTTCGCCGAGGAGACCGCGGGCGGCCGCCTCTTCGAGGGCACCTTCGACGCGAAGGACCCCTTCGGTGAGATGGAGTGGGTCGAGCGTCCCGAGGTCGGCATCCTCCGCCACGAGGGCATCGGCGCGAGCAACGACGCCGTGTTCGTCATCGACGAGCTCAACGGCGGCTCCATCTACAAGTTCGAGCCCACCGTGCGCGGCGACCTCGCCGACGGCCGGCTCTACGCCCTCAAGCTCACCGGTCTCGACGACGCCGACCAGGTGTGGGGCCAGGACACCTACGAGGAGAAGGTGGGCGCCTTCGAGTGGGTCGCGCTCGACATGGAGCAGGTCGTCGTCGACACCGACGCCGCGGCGGACGCGGTCAGCGCCACGGAGTTCGGGCGCCCCGAGGACGTCGAGCTCATCGGCCAGACCCTCTACGTCGCGAACACGTCCGAGGACCGGGTCGTCGCGATCGACCTCAACGAGGAGGTCCTGACCTCCTTCGTCCACGCCGGGGACAACGTCCCCGTGGAGAACCGCTCCGCGGCCGTGACCGGCTTCAACGGTCCGGACAACCTCGCCAAGGGCCCCGACGGCCGCCTCTGGGTGGTCGAGGACAACGTCCCGTCGGACATCTGGGTCGCGGGCAAGGACGCCGATCAGGACGGCGCCGCCGACTCGGTCGAGCTGTTCGCCTCGCTCAAGGACCCCGGCGCCGAGATCTCCGGCATCTACTTCGGCAAGGACCCCAGGACACTCTTCTCCAACATCCAGCACCCCGCCAAGGCCCTGGCCGACGGCACGTGGGCGATCACGGCCCGCTGAGCACGACCGCACTGCCGGGTGCACGACCGCACTGCCGGGTGGTGGAGCCTCGGCTCCACCACCCCACCCGCGTCACAGCCGGCTGACAGCACACGCGCCCGACAAGCACAGGCACCCGACAAGCACAGGCACCCGACAAGCACAGCCGGCCGGCTGCACAGCCCCCGACAGGCCGGCGACCACCCCCACCGAGGGACCGCCGCGCCTCAGGACCCCGCGAAGAACGACACCGGGCCCGCCACGACGAGGCCGACCTCCTCCTCGGACGGCAGCGGCCCCTGCGTGCGGCACAGCACCGGGACGTCCGCGCCGTCGGCGCCGCACACGCTCAGCCGCACCGACGCGTCGTGACCGTAGAAGGTCGTCCCGAGCACCTTGGCGGTCACTCCCCCGCGACCCGAGCGCACGATGTGCACCTGCTCGGGCCGCACCGCCACCAGCCCGTGGCCGTCGCTGACCTGGTCGCCGCGCAGCAGCGGCAGCCGCCCGAGCGCGGTCGTCGCGACCCCGCCGGCGACGTCGGCCGGCAGGATCACGGCCTCACCGACGAACGTGGCGACGTCGAGGTCGGCCGGGGCGCGGTAGAGCTGCTCGGGCGCCGCGGCCTGGACCACCTGGCCCGCCCGGACGACGGCGACGACGTCGGCGATGCTCAGCGCCTCCTCCTGGTCGTGGGTGACCAGGACGCCGGTGGCACCGGAGCTGTGCAGCGCGTCGCGCACGTCCTCGCGCACGGACGCGCGCAGTCCGGCGTCGAGCGCCGAGAACGGCTCGTCGAGCAGGACGACGTCGGGGTCCGGCGCCAGCGCCCGGGCGAGCGCCACCCGTTGCTGCTGCCCGCCGGAGAGCTCGGCGGGCATGCGGGAGCCGAGGTCCGCCAGCCCCACCAGCGCGAGCAGCTCGCGCACCCGCTCCCGCCGGCGTGCGCCCTGACGGCGCGGCATGCCGAACGCGACGTTCGCCGCGACCGTGAGGTGCGGGAAGAGCGCACCCTCCTGGGGGACGACGGCGACCCGCCGGCGCTCGGGCGGCAGGCCCTGACGTCCGGTGGCGACGACCCTGTTGCCGATCCGGACCTGACCGGCGTCGGCGTCCTCGAATCCCGCGATGATGCGCAGGAGGGTCGTCTTGCCGCACCCCGAGGGCCCCAGGACCGCGGCGAGCGCCCCGGAGGGGACGTCGAGGTCGATCCCGCGCAGGACCTCGGTGCTCCCGAAGGACTTGCGCAGCCCCGTGATCTGGAGTCGCTTCACGTCTCCCCTCCCGTCTCCTCCACCACCCGCGTGGCGGCGTCGTCCGACACCAGTGAAGCCTGTACACGCGAGAGAACAAAGGTGGGCACCGCCGCGAGCAGCACCAGCGCGACCGCGTAGGGCGCGGCGGCCGCGTACGCGCCGACGCCCGTCTCGGTCCACAGCCGGGTGGCGAGGGTGTCCATGCCCGTGGGCCGCAGGAGCAGCGTGGCCGGCAGCTCCTTCATCACCGTGAGCATCACCAGGGCGAACCCGGCCGCGATGCCGGGGCCGGCGAGCGGCAGGGTGACGTCGCGCAGGACCCCCAGCGGGCTGCGGCCGAGCGACCGGGCGATCTCCCCCATGCTGCGCGGGCTCTGGGCGACGGCGGCGCGCACCGACCCGATCGCCGCCGGCATGAACAGCACCGTGTAGGCCAGCACGAGGAGCGGGGTGCGCTGGTAGATCGGCTGGGCGTAGCGGGCGCCGAAGAAGACGAGCGCGAGGGCGACGACGATCCCCGGCAGGGCGTGGCCGGCGTAGGTGGCGTGCTCGATGAACCGGCCGCCGCCGCGGGGGAACCGGGCGGCGATGATGCCCACCGGCACGGCGAGCGCCGTCGCGGCCAGGGCGCCGAGCAGCGCCACCCACAGCGTGGACACGCCCGCGGGGAGGAGCCGCTCCCACTCCACGCCGGCGGAGCTGCCGCGGCTGACCCAGTAGCCGAGCACCGCCGCGGGGTAGCCCAGCGCGACGGCCGCGACCCCGCCGGTGACGAGCAGGGCGAGGGGCTTGCCCCGCCCGAGCCGGACCGTGCGCAGGGCACGGGCGCTGCCGCCGCCCACCCGGGCGTGCTCGGCCCGGCCCCGGCTGCGTGACTCCGCGACGGTGATCGCCACGGTCACCGCCACGAGGACGAGGGAGAGCACGGCCGCCGGGGTCCGGTCGAAGGATGCCTGGTAGGAGGTGTGGATGACCCGGGTGAAGACGTCGTAGCGCAGGAGGGACGGGGTGCCGAAGTCGCTGAGCGCGTACAGCGCGACCAGCAGGGCCCCGGCCGCGACGGCGGGGCGCACCTGCCGCGCGGTGACGGTGAGATGGGTCTGCCACGGGCCGCGTCCGAGGGAGCGGGAGACCTCCTCCAGCGCCGGGTCCACCCGCCGCAGGGCCGCCGCGACGGGCAGGAAGACGTACGGGTAGGTGCTCATGGTCAGCACCAGCCAGGTGCCCAGGAAGCCCGAGACCTCCGGGACCACCGAGACCCAGGCGTAGGCGGCCACGAAGCTCGGCACCGCCAGCGGCAGGGCCGCGACCACGCTCCACGCGCCGCGGCCGGGCAGGTCGGTGCGGGTGGTCAGCCAGGCGAGGGCGACGCCGACGGTGACGGCGGCCGCCGTCACCGCCGCGGCCAGGCCGAGGCTGCGCAGCACCAGCCAGAGCGTCCGGTCCCGCCACAGGGTGTCCCAGATGGCGGGTCCGCCCGCCTCCGCCGTCCGCAGGAGCAGGTAGCCGATGGGGAGCAGCGCGACCGCGGCGGCCACGGCGGCAGGGACGAGGAGCACCGCCGGCGCGCGACGGCCGGCGGTGGTCCTCGTGCGTCGTACCGGCGCTGCGGTCATGCTCAGGTCAGCCCGACCTCGTCCAGCAGCGCCAGGGTCTCCTCGAGGGAGTCCAGCTCGTTGAGGTCGATGTTCAGGCCTTCCCCGAGCGGGGCGAGGTCGTGCTCGGTGGAGGTGACGCCCTCGACCACCGGGTACTCGGCGGTCTCGTCGGCGAAGTACTGCTGCGCCTCCTCGGACAGGAGGTACTCCACGGCCGCGATGGCCGCGTCCTCGGCGTCGGAGCCGTTCAGCACGCCGACGCCCGCGACGTTGACGAGTGCACCCGGGTCGTCGCTGTCGAGGAAGCGGATCTCGGCCTCGACGGCGTCGGCCCCCTCCTCGGCGATGCGCTCGTACCAGTAGTAGTGGTTGATCAGACCCACGGAGACCTGACCGCCGTTGACGGCGTCGAGGACGGCGTTGTTGTTCTCGTAGGCCTGGGGCTCGAGGGCGGCGAAGTCCTCGAGCCACTGGCGGGCACCGTCCTCACCACGGTCGACCCGCAGGGCGGTGACGAAGCTGTGGAAGGAGGCGTTCGTGGGCGCGAAGCCGATCTTGCCGCGGTAGGCCTCGTCGAGGATCTCGTCGATGCCGGTCATCTCCGCGACCTCGGGTGCCTGCTCCGGGTCGTAGGCCAGCACCCGCGCCCGGGCGGAGGTGGCGACCCAGCGGCCCTCGGCGTCCCGGTAGCCCTCGTCCACCAGGTTCAGGACGTCGTCGGGCAGCGCGGTGAGCATGTCGGCGCCCGCCAGGGCGCCGAGCGCGCCGGCGTCCTGGGAGAAGAACAGGTCGGCCTGGGTGCCGTCGCCCTCCTCCAGCAGCTGGGCGGCAAGCTCGCTCGAGCCGGCGTAACGAACCTCCACCTCGGTGCCGACGGCGGCCTCGAGGTCCTCGAGGATCGGGCCGACGAGGTTCTCGTTGCGGCCGGAGTAGATGGTGAGGGTGGTGTCGTCGACCGCGGCAGTGGCGGCGTCAGTGGCGTCACCGGCCTGCTCGGCGGGCTCCTCGGTGCTGCACGCGGCCAGGCTCAGCGCGGTGGCGAGGCCGGCGGCGACCGCGGCGGCGCGGCGGTTCGTGAGGGACATGGGTTCTCCCGGTCGTGGGGGCGGACGGCCCTGGGGCGTCCGCGTCGTCGGAGGGAGCGTAATTAGGTAAGCCTCCCCTTAGCAAATTCCGAGGGCGGCGCGACGGTCCTCTCGGCGGCCCCGACGTCACGACCGTCCCAGCTCCGCCCGCATCACGACCGCTCCCGGTCCCTCACGATCGCCCCACCGAGCCCCCCCTACGGTCGGGCCCAGGTACGACAAAGGCCGAACCCTCGTGGGTCCGGCCCGTCGGGTGCCCTGCGGCACGTCGGTGGAGCTAGGGGGATTCGAACCCCCGACCTTCTCATTGCGAACGAGACGCGCTACCAACTGCGCCATAGCCCCATGCTGTTGCGTGCTCTCGCGAGCAGGGACAACTCTAGCAAGACGCCCCGGTCCCGCGAAATCGGCCTCGTCACTCGCCGGCGGCCCGGCGGCGCGCGAGGACGGCGTCGAGGTCGAGCGCCGCCGGGCTCGCTGCCACGACGGGTGCAGCCGGCTGCGCCGAGGCAGCCGGAGTCTGCGCGGGCTGCTCCGGCGCGGCGTAGGGCGCCACGTCACGCCGCGGCGCCGAGGGCTTGAGCGTGTAGCTCGGGGCCGGCAGCGGCACGGGAGTCCAGGACTCGCCGAACCCGTCGCCGGCGCGCTCCTGCCCATCGAGGCGCTCGTCGACGTCGGGACCCGCTTCCGTGTCGGCCTCGACCGCGACGTCGGGGCCGGCCGCGGGACCGTCCGCCGTGTGCTCCGCCTGGTCGACACTGACCGAGGTAGCCCCGTCGACGACGGTTGCGACGTTCGCGACGGTTGCCGCGTCGGCCGGGACACCGGTGCCGTCGGTCCCCGCACCAGCCTCGACGACGTCGACGACGTCCTCGGCCCGGCGGGGCGCCGACCCGGCGCGGGTGACGGTTGCCGCGTCGGCCGTCCGCGCAGCAGTGCGCGACCCGTCCTGGACGTCGTGGCGCACACCGCTGCGTGCACCGGCGTGCCCCGAGCGGACCGCGGGCTGGCCCGACCGGCGCGGCAGCGCCCGCAGCCGGGCCTCGAGGCGGGCCATCTCGGCGCGGTCGCGCTTGTCGTGAGCGGCGGCCTTGACGGCGGTGCGGCGCCCGAGGACGAGCACCGTGGCGAGCAGCGCCGCGGGCACGGCGCCGAGCACCCAGCTGGTGCTCGCGAGGGCGAACCCTGCCCAGCCGGCCGCCGTCGCGACGAGCAGGACGAACGTGAGCGCCAGACGTCGCCGCGCGGCGGCCGCACGGCGGGCGACGCGGGCCGCCCGGGCCGCTCGGGCCGACGCGAGGGCGCGCGCGTCGTCGGTGCGCTCGGAACGGGCTCCTGGCCTGTTCATGGGGGCCTCCGGTCGGCGGGTCGGGTCGTGCAGGAAGGGCCGGGCGGCCGGCCGGAAGTGCTGTCCGGCCTCACCTGGCCGGTTGACGGTGACCGGCCGGCTCGCGCCGGTGGCCAGGATCCGCAGATCGCCGGAGAACCGGTCCTCCACGCGGCAGTCGAGCGCGAGCTGCCTGCTGCGCACCAGGTGCGGGAGCAGGAAGCCCAGAAGGATCAGGGTCAGTCCGATGACCACGAATCCCTGGAGCTCCACGGCTCAACGCTAGGTGCGCCGGGTCGTACGGAGCCTCAGCGGCCTCGGCGTGTCTGCCGCGCGTCTTCGCTGGTGGCACCGACACCGCCCGCGCCCGTCAGCGCCCGTGCCCGTCAGCGCACCGCCCCGCCCGCCCGCGCCCGTCAGCGCACCGCCCCGCCCGCCTCCAGCCACCGGCGCACGAGGCCGCCGGGCACCTCCTCCACCGTGAGGGCGAAGCTGCGGTGGTCGCGCCAGTCGCCCTGGATGTGGAGGAACCGGCGCCGCACACCCTCGTCGCGGAACCCGAGCTTCTCCACCACCCGCAGCGAGGGCACGTTCTCGGGCCGGATGTTGATCTCGATGCGGTGCAGCCCGCCCTCGTACCAGGCGTGGTCGGTGGCCATGGCGACGGCGAGCGGCATGACGCCGCGGCCGGCGACGTGCTCGGACACCCAGTACCCGATCGTCGCCGAGCAGAACGACCCGCGCGTGATCGAGGAGACGTTGAGCTGGCCCACCATCTCGCCGTCGAGGTCGATGACGAACGGCAGCGACACCCCGGCGCGCGCCTGCCGGTCCAGCGCCCGCACGTAGGTGCGGTACGACACCGGGGGGCCGCCGGTGGGTGACGTGGCCTCCCACCGCTCGAGCCAGGCGGCGTTGCGCCGGCGCAGCTCCTCCCAGGTGCCGCGGTCGCGCCGGCGCAGCGGGCGCAGGGCGACCGGTCCCTCCACGAGGGTCACGGGCCAGGCCGGGGGCAGGGTTCGGTCCACCTCAGCCGTCCAGGAGCAGGCAGTGCAGCCGGTCGCCGGGACGCACGACCGTGACGTCCTCCGGGACGACGGCGAGCGCGTTGGACCGGGCGAGCGCCGAGAGCAGGAGCGCGGCAGGGGCCCCGACGGGCTGGGCGCGGTAGCCCTCCGCCGGACCACCGGTGACCTGGACGCGGACGAACTCGCGCCGTCCGGACGGCGAGTACCACCCGCCGGTGACGGCCGCCTGGACCGAAGGCCGGTACAGCTCGGCGTACCCGGCCATCGCGCGCAGCGCGGGTCGCACGAAGGTCTCGAACGCCACCTGCACCGAGACCGGGTCGCCGGGCAGGGCGAAGATCGGTGTGCCGTCACCGATGTGTCCGACGCCGAGCTGGCGCCCGGGCCACATGGCGACGTTGTCGAAGCGCACGGTGCCGAGCGGGCCGAGGACCTCCTTGACGGTGTCGTTCGCGCCGTGGCTGAGACCACCGGTCGTGATGACGAGGTCCGCCCGCACGAGCTGGTCCTCGAGCGTCTCGCGCAGCTCGCGGTGCTCGTCGGGGACGGCGGCGACGCGGTAGGTCGCGCCGCCGGCGTCCTGGACGGCGGTGGCCAGCGCGTGCCCGTTGGCGTCGTAGACCTGGCCCGGCTCCGCCGGCCGTCCGGGCTCGACGAGCTCGTCGCCGACCGAGACGATGACGACGCGCGGGCGGGGGTGGACGCTGACCCGGCCGCGCCCCGCGGCCGCGAGCAGCGCGACCTGGCGGGCCCC